>JAQYWG010000359.1 GCA_030145085.1 Thermodesulfobacteriota bacterium | reverse complement strand
AGTAAACTGCCAATCGGCTATATCCAAAGCGATATCGCCCGCATAGATAGTGGCAATAGAAGGTTGTATTTGAAATTCGGATGTAATCGTAAGAAGGTCCCGATACAACTCACGGATTGCATTTGATCCAGATGTAACCTTTCCTTCACGGCCGACAAAAACAGCGTCAGGCTCATACAAGTTCACAATACCATCAAGATTACCTTCTTTCACAAATTTCATTAAGAGTTCGTGAGAAAATTCGATACTGGTTGGTTGAGACTCATCGTGGGTAGTCATATCCGCCTCCTTCTATATATGTTTATTATAATCAAGATACA
Source organism: Thermodesulfobacteriota bacterium (assembly GCA_030145085.1). Taxonomy (GTDB): domain Bacteria; phylum Desulfobacterota; class BSN033; order WVXP01. Next base: position 488 of record JAQYWG010000359.1, on the reverse strand, counting down.
CAAGTATATATCTCCACAGCCAAATTAATTATCAGCTACGCGCGGCCCAACGTTGCGGATCACGCGTGGCTGTAAGCCGTCGCGTGCATCCGGCTTGTTGGACAGTTCCTATCACAAGATAAAGTCCGTAGAGAGAAAGCGAGAACTCCGTTCTGTGACAATTGATTTGATGATGGCTTTATTTATGTCAGTTTCTTTGGTCGCCACAAGTGTCCGAATCGTGAAGACTCTTAGTGCATCTGTCACTGATAGAGTACCTTCTGCGGAGTCTTTCCGGCCGGTGAAGGGGAAAGTGTCAGGACCACGCTGGCACTGACTGTTTATGTTGACTCGGCACACCTGATTGACCAAAGGATCAATTAGGTCGGCAATCTGCTCTGCATCGGTTCCAAACAGGCTGACTTGTTGCCCGTAGTCTGATTGCGTCACATAATTCATGGGCTCTTCGATATCAGTGAATGAGGCAATCGGCACGACGGGACCAAACT
>JAQYWG010000358.1 GCA_030145085.1 Thermodesulfobacteriota bacterium | reverse complement strand
AGGTCTTGGCCCCCGAGGTGTGATCGAACAGATTCTGGGTCAAGCGCTCGTCGGGGCCACTCTTGTCGATAGCCGCGAAATCAACCATGCGAACGTATTCCATAGGCTACTCCTCTCGATATCGTCTTTAATATGAACTTTTAATACGACTATCATATCGATGGACGAAACAGGAGTCAAGGCCGAGCACGGGCCAATGTGTTTCGTCACAGAAGTAACTCGGATTCCTGCAGAAAAACGGGATTTTGGGGACGTTGGTTCTTAGAGTGCATTGTGAAAGAGGGACGGTGATGATTTTATAGAAGAGTTGGGTCTGAAGCAACTTATTTTCTGAAAGCTCAGAGATGAGGCCTCAAAATTTGACCTTCCCGATTAACCCCTAATGGTAGTCCGTCCAATTTCCCTCTACTTGCCCAGCCCTAGCCTCAATTGCGAGGATCCGCTGAACTCGATTTTCCATAACCACTATATGTTGCGACGTTTTTGCCTTGACCCACAAGGCCATTTCACCTATCCTTCCCCTATCAAAAAGCGAGTTCTTATCACTTATCACTTTAACCAAAAGGGGGGCAAACATGAGGAAATTATCAGTAGTACTCGTATTGGTAATCTTTGCAATTCTTTGTGGGTGTGCAGCTAAATTTGAACCGGCCAATCCAGAGGCATTCGGAATGAGATGGGAATTATTAGGGGTTGATGCTAAGAAAAGGCAATCCTTTTTTGCTCCAGAAAGCATAACCCATTCTGGCAGTATAATTAAATATAAAGCCAGGGGCGTTGATACTTTTGGGTATGAGTGTATAGGATGGGC
>JAQYWG010000357.1:416-814 GCA_030145085.1 Thermodesulfobacteriota bacterium | reverse complement strand
ATCTGGACGGATAATGAGTGAAAAAGACTTCCGAAACTGGTGCATTAAAAATATTTCTCCCTATAAGATACCACGCAAAATTATTATTAATCATTGATAATCAAAATACTGGTTTTCCCTCTATATTTTTCCCGCAATACTATAATAAACGACATTCCTCACCCTTTTCGTTTCAGGCCGATAAAGCTTTGAATGCCCTCTGATAATCTAAACCCCACAAAAACAGAGGGCCGATTATCACAATACAGCAGTCAATTGTCGCAAGTATATCACCCAAAATATCGACATAAAAAAATCGGCCTTTTTTTGGAAAAAAGAATGGCAGATTTATTCAATTCTTATGGGAAACACAAGAAGCCAAAAGGGAGCCGAGGATACACCATGGCCGGAATACCTCG
>JAQYWG010000357.1:0-406 GCA_030145085.1 Thermodesulfobacteriota bacterium | reverse complement strand
TGGCACACTTGATTAAGGGTTAGTCTAAAAAGAATGCAATTTTGAACAATATGATAGGTTAGGGAGACATAAAGGTCATGATAGATGTAATTAAAGTGCTCTATAAAGGCAGACTGGAAGCCTAACCGAAAAATGGCAATCAGTACAATAAGAAAGGCAATCAAAGGTGAAATTTATCGCCATTTGCTGTAATATTCCAAATACTCTTCATCAATATCAATCGTTCGTGTGAGTCCTTTCACCAATTTAATACAAGCCATGATGAGGATGATTACGGCTGTTAGTATTAGGGTATGCACGTTCATATAACTTATCTTCAAAATTGATTTGTTTATTACGTGTTGATTATCCCTCACAAAAAAGACTTGTTCATATAATTTTAAAGCAATAAAAATGCCAAAACAGG
>JAQYWG010000356.1 GCA_030145085.1 Thermodesulfobacteriota bacterium | reverse complement strand
AATTTCCATCTGAACAGGGGATTCTATCCTCAAAATCCATACTATCTACGTCTCCAGCACGTGTTGTTGTATCCTCTTCTGTGGAAGTACTGTGCAGGTCTGCTCCGCAATAAAGGCAGTAGCTGCTCTCTTCAGGAATTGATTCCTGACATTCAGGGCACGTAATACCTGGAATCTCCTTATCACAATGTGGGCATTTCATATATGCTCCTTGTAAGAGGTTTAACGTTTTTCTATTTCTTTAATGTATCTTCCTGCTATTGTCAATCATTGATGACCTACATCAAAAGGATTGAGTAGTATTATTTGATTGACAAAAAAGGATATTTATCAATAATAAACAACCATGGCGGTGTAGCTCAGGTGGTTAGAGCATACGGCTCATATCCGTAGTGTCCGGGGTTCGAGTCCCTGCACCGCCACCATATTGATTCTATAAACAGTATTGACATATTCATTTTTCGATTTATTTTATATGTATTATGGCCCTGCAATATTTTAATACAAATCAACTGAGTGTTGTTGGGGACGCCTTAGATATTGCTGAAGATATGACGAGCAACTATTTTAAATTATCGCTCTTACACTGGAAAAGGAATCGCTTTGATATAAGAACTCTTTCTTCTTTATTCGGCGAAGAAATTAAAGATAATGTCTTTGCCCTATTGAAGAAACATAGCTCAGATGGCAAAGCAGAAATAGAACTGCTCAATAAACGACGTGAATTTTACCTTATTTGTTTGCAGGATCACCACATTTTACAAGCCCTTCAAAGGGACAGTAACATTAGACTTCTCCCCCTTTTGGCGTATATACT
>JAQYWG010000355.1 GCA_030145085.1 Thermodesulfobacteriota bacterium | reverse complement strand
ATTGATTTCTCAACAAGCATCGACGGTGGCCATCGATTCCGCGTCAACGCTCACTATCAGCGTGATGCAATTGCAATTTCGTTCAGAGTGATACCAAATGAGGTCTTTACGGTAGACGATCTAAACCTGCCGCCAATTGTTAAAGACCTGACGGATTTGCCAAGAGGTTTGGTGCTCGTAACCGGCCATACCGGGTCCGGGAAAAGCACAACGCTCGCTGCGATGATAGAATTGATAAATACAAGGTATAGAAAACGTATAGTTACGTTGGAAGACCCTATTGAGTATATGATAGAAAATAAAAACAGTATGATAGAACAGCGAGAAATCGGTTCTGACTGTCCAAACTTTGCATCAGGGCTTAAGCACGTGTTGCGACAGGACCCCGATATCATTATGGTCGGGGAGATGAGAGACCTGGAAACCACCAGTTTCACAGTTACCGCTGCTGAAACCGGTCACCTTGTATTTAGTACACTGCACACGATCAATGCCGCCCAGACTATCGAACGTATTATAGATATTTATCCCGCGACTCAGCAGAACCAGATTCGAACGATGCTGGCTAATACCCTACAGGCCGTTCTCTCGCAGACGTTATTTAAACGGGTAGATAAGCCGGGGATGGTGCCGTGCACGGAGATATTGCTGTGTACCTCGGCTGTGAGAAACTGCATTCGTGAGAACAGGATCTATGAGATACCGAATATTATTGAGACTTCCCGCAGGTTGGGTATGCAGAATATAGATAACAGCATCGCTGATATGTATTCCAAGGGTTACATAGACAGGGATGAAGCGATTATGCGCTCAAGTAAT
>JAQYWG010000354.1:510-822 GCA_030145085.1 Thermodesulfobacteriota bacterium | reverse complement strand
ATGTAGTCTTATTATACGATACCTTTCATGACTTAACGGATCCGGATGAGGTATTAAAGGAGTTGTATCGAATATCGAAGCCAAATTCTATTTTATCTTTCAGTGATCACCATATGAAAGAAGATGAAATAGTATCTGAAATAACAAAAAAAAGTTTGTTTAAATTATCAAGGAAAGAAAAAAGGTCGTATATCTTTTTAAAATTCTAAGCCCTTCGATACATAAGTTCAGTTACGAACTTATATGCTCAGGACTTAGTGCTGCCCGCGACGAGCCTCTCGGCCTAGAGCTCGAAGCCGAAAGGCTCGGCCG
>JAQYWG010000354.1:0-500 GCA_030145085.1 Thermodesulfobacteriota bacterium | reverse complement strand
ATCCTCATCGCCTCCTTTTCCTGAAATCAAATTGCATTTCTTCAAAAGACAACCTATTATATGAATTATACATGTGCATTTTCACAATCAACAAAGTTTGCTTATATACAAATATTCAGGACTTGGTGATGAGGAAACATCTGCTCTGATCTAACTTGTTAGAATACGTTACTGTATTTGCGAATCAAAGCACTAAGCCTCCCTGAGTTTTCCTCAGAACCGAAATGCGGTACGCAATTATCACAAATCCTGTCTCTGGAAAGATGACTGTTGATCAGAAGCGCACTGTGCTAGCGAAAGCTGCGGAGATTCTCGATGCAAAAATATTCGGACTGGATACCATAACAACGGACGATTTTGGTCAATGTGCGCGTGAGCTTGCCACCCACTACGATGTGCTCGTTACCGCCGGGGGGGATGGAACCTTTTCTGACATCATCAATTCTATAGATACAGCCCACACAACAATTGCCTATCTCCCCTTGGGCACCGGTAACGCC
>JAQYWG010000353.1 GCA_030145085.1 Thermodesulfobacteriota bacterium | reverse complement strand
AAGTAGAATCAACTGGATTGTCCATATAGGAAAGAAACTTTTGATATGCGTCTTTAGCAAAGTTCTCAGTTCCCCTCACTATGAGCAATCTATGGGAAGACATAAAAGGAACAAGATGAGCTCTGTTGAGTATCTCTTGGGCAGAAACCTCACCACTATAAAGTGTCTCTAAATTAAATGCCTTGACTCCGTCAGGTATAAAATCTTTTTTGATTGTATCAAGGGTTATCTCTAACCAGAAATCTTCAGGACCATAAAATAGATAAAAGGGTGCGAAAGCACCCTTATGTAAAGAGGTCAGGACATTCTCCGGAGTTAAATTTTGCATTACAACCTTTCCATAGTCCTTGAATATATTTGTATGACTTAGTCCATCGGTTCATAAATTCGATGAGGTATTCATTCACTCCATTCGGTCTGAGACATGTCGACGAGCTCATGTCGAGTCGCTCTGGGTCGAAGACAATCGTACAGGTTATGCTCATAAAAATACGTAGCCGTATTTGCGAATCGAAGCACTTAGGTCATGGATAATCCATTCATACCACTATATTAACCAATCTTTTCTGAACAACGATTACCCTTTTTATTTCTTTGCCTTGTATAAAATGCTGAACCCGTTTGTCTTTAAGGGCCAGATCCTGAATCTCCTTTTCATTTAATGAAACGGATATCTCTATTCTGCTTCTTAGCTTGCCATTTACCTGAATAACAATTAAGCAGGTTTCTTTCTTAAGGGCATCTTCTCGGTACGTTGGCCAGGAAACAATTGCTAGGCTATCACTATGACCGAGGGCCCTCCATAGCTCCTCTGTAATATGTGGTA
>JAQYWG010000352.1 GCA_030145085.1 Thermodesulfobacteriota bacterium | reverse complement strand
AATCCTGTAGAGAACTAACCAGACTGTGCAACGGAGGAGCACCGTCCACATCGGCCTGGGTGATGCCGGTGAGCTGCTGAACTTTGTAGGACAGAGAGCGAAAGGGGTTGACCAGGCTGGACCACTCGGCCAGGACACGGTCCTGGCGAAATTTGACCACACCGATTTCTGTGATGGCGTCCCGCTCGGGGCTGAGACCGGTCGTTTCGATATCAAGGGCGACATAAGTTTTGCTCATGACCACTCATTTCTAGGGGTCTAAGGGAGGACATCCGCCATCACCCATAAGCATGTTGGGAAACCCAGTACACCACAGTTGTGTCATTCTGAGCGCAGCGAAGAATCTGTTTTGTGCAGGGTTGAGACTCTTCGCCCTGCCTTCGGCGTGAGACTTCGGCGTGAGACTTCGGCGTGAGCTCAGTCGAACGCTCAGTCGAACGCTCAGTCGAACGCTCAGCCGAGCCTTCGAAGGGTCTCACGTTTCTCTCACAATGAGTGGCGCGAACGCGCCATGGCGCAGCTACTAAGAAACAGAAGCCGACTTATGTCACCCTGAGCCTGTCGAAGGGTCTCACCGTTTCTTTCACAATGAGTGGCGCGAACGCGCCATGGCGCAGCTACTAAGAAACAGAAGCCGACTTATGTCACCCTGAGCCTGTCGAAGGGTCTCACCGTTTCTTTCACAATGAGTGGCGCTTGCAGCATGGCGAAGCTACTAAGAAACAGAAGCCGACTTATGTCACCCTGAGCCTGTCGAAGGGTCTCACCGTTTCTTTCACAATGAGTAGCGCTTGCGGCATGGCGAAGCTACTTAGAAACAGAAGCCGAC
>JAQYWG010000351.1 GCA_030145085.1 Thermodesulfobacteriota bacterium | reverse complement strand
TGGGGCACAACCTCCCACACCGGAATGGGGAGCCATTGTCAGCGATGGACGAAGTTATCTTGTGGACCAGTGGTGGATAAGTACTTTTCCGGGTATGGCCATAGCTTTTGTCGTTTTGGGTTTTAATCTTTTAGGCGAAGGTATAAGAGACATAAAAGACCCAAGGCTTAGGAGGTAAAGGATGCAAAAGGCGAGAGGGAATCTCTTAAATATTAGTAAACTTAAAGTGGTCTTCTATACTTATCGCGGAATCATTAAAGCATTAAATGGTGTAGAACTGTGGATGAACCAAGGTGAAAGACTTGGCATCGTTGGGGAAACGGGATGCGGTAAATCGGTAACGGCATTATCCATCATGGGCTTAATAGAACAACCTGGTGAAATTATTGAAGGAGATATCCTGTTTGGAGATAAACTATTGACTTCAATGAAAGAAAATGACTTGATTAATATTCGGGGAAAAGAGATATCCATGATCTTTCAGGAACCGAATGCTGCCCTGAATCCTGTGATGAAAGTAGGATTTCAGATAGCGGAAAGTATTGGCAAGATAAAGAACAAAAAGATAGGGAAAGAAGTATATACAGAGGTTAGAAGAATGTTGGAAATCGCGGGCCTTGATTGGGCAAGAACCATCAATCTTTATCCTCACGAATTGAGTGGAGGCATGGCGCAAAGGGTTATGATAGCCATGGCTTTGTCTTCTAATCCTAAACTGCTTATAGCAGATGAACCGACTTCTGCCCTTGATGTGACCATACAAGCGCAAATCCTGGAGCTTCTTGATGAATTGGTGAAGAAATTTGGTAATGCGGTGATATTAATCACC
>JAQYWG010000350.1 GCA_030145085.1 Thermodesulfobacteriota bacterium | reverse complement strand
GACTCATAGCTCAGGGAGAGCTTATTTTTAATGCTGTCATAGACCGTTCCGGAGATGCAGATTCCTCCTCCTTCTGCCAATCCTTCCACACGGGCCGCAATATTAACCCCGTCCCCGTAGATGCGCTCTTCTTCCTCCACCACATCTCCAAGGTTGACGCCGATTCGAAATTGCATCTCGCGGTTTTCAGGTAACTCGGCGTTTCTCACCCGAAGTTCCTCCTGGATCTCCACTGCACAACGCACCCCGTCCACCACACTGCCAAATTCAGCCAGAAGGTTATCGCCTGGCGAGTCGACCACACGGCCCCGGTGCTTCTGGATGAGTGTGGACATCAATTCACGGTAGCCGGTCAAGGTTCGGATGGTCGCATCCTCATCCTCGCCCATGAGACGGCTATAGCCTTCAACATCGGCACTGAGGATGGCAGTGAGCTTACGTTTAAAACCTTCATCTGCCATAATGGTGCCCCCCTTTTTTAAAGATTTCAAGCAGATCAACTCAGTATTTGGACTATTCGAAGGAACTCAATGATCAGATGAGAGTCGGATTCGATTCTGGAAATGGAGAATTGCCTCATGTCATTTGGATAGGCAGTTCAGAAATAATTTATATGCATTTATATCCAATTCGATGGGATTTAGTCAATAATTTGTGGGTTCCGGCCGGTGTTGATACATTACAAGAAAACAAAATATCACTAAGCCTGTGATTCATTGAGACTATGCCATAAAAATCGTGCTGCTCCAAACCTGGCATATCTTGCCAGTTTATGTATCTCTGCAAAGGCTAGGATATGATAAGAATATCTAAACCTCAAGCCAGTCGATAGT
>JAQYWG010000034.1:19963-20199 GCA_030145085.1 Thermodesulfobacteriota bacterium | reverse complement strand
GGTTCAAGAGCTCAAGGAGGGCTTTGAGGAGGGAGGTGCACCCCTGGTGTTGGACGTACGGGCCCAACGGGAATGGGAGGATGGCCACATCCAGGGTGCGGTTCACATGCCCTCTCCGGACACACGATCACGTTACCGGGAAATTGCCCCGGACAAACCAATTGCGGTCATGTGTAACACAGGCCATCGGTCAAGCATGGCCGGCAGCATTGTCCTCCAGCATGGGTTCGAGAAGG
>JAQYWG010000034.1:0-19953 GCA_030145085.1 Thermodesulfobacteriota bacterium | reverse complement strand
ACCACATCTAGGGTGCAGTTTACAATCCGTCCCCGGGCACACGATTACGGTAGCGGTAAATGGACCTGGACAGACCCATCGGGGCATGTATAATACAGGGCATCGGTCCAGCAGGGCCGACAGCATCCTTCTTTAGCATTGACTCAATAAGGTGTATAATGTGGCAGGAGGGATGAAGGGCTGGGCGGCAGCGGGCTACACGACCGAGTGCCCCGTTTGCTCTGTAACCCATGGCCCTAGGCTGTAGACTTCTAGGAGGAGGATTTTTCCATGCTTGAACTTTTTTTACAGGTCCAATGGTCGCCTTACCTTGTGGGGGCTCTGATCGGGGTGCTGAGCTGCTTTGCCTTCTTGTCCGTTGGAAAACTATTGGGAGTTTCCACATCCTTTGCAAGGACGGCGGGAATGATCGAAAGGGTATTTGTCCCCGACCGTGTGAAAGGAAACCCCTATTTCCAGGAAGAGAAGCCCGAGATTAACTGGCAGTGGATGCTGGTTGTCGGGATGCTCATCGGCTCTTTCCTCTCGGCCTGGATATCGGGGGATTTCTCCATCAAAGCCGTGCCCGGACTGTGGGAGACGCAGTTTGGTCCGAGCATTTGGTTTCGATGGTCCATGGCCTTTGTGGGAGGGGTGATTTTGATGTTCGGGGCACGCCTCGCCGGTGGGTGAACGAGCGGCCATGGGATCAGCGGTACGCTGCAATTAACTCTCAGTGGTTGGGTGAGTGCAATCTGCTTCTTTATCGGTGGGATTGCCATGGGAAGACTTCTGTACCTTTGAGGAGGGGATATGACACCTTGGGTGAAATCGAGAAATGGACAACTCCTTTTGGGATTGATTACCGGGATCATTTTCGGCTTTCTGCTCCAGAAGGGCCAGGTGACCAAATACGGGGTAATCATGGGAACCTTTCTTTTCACCGACCTTACCGTGGTGAAGGTAATGTTTTCTGCCGTGGTAGTCGGGGCCATTGGTATCCATTACCTGAAAGGGAAAGGTTGGGTTGAACCCGAGATCAAGAAGCCGGCCCTGGGGAGGAATATTGTCGGGGGCATCATTTTTGGGATAGGATTTGCGCTTCTGGGTTATTGTCCTGGTACAGGCTGGGGGGCTGTGGGACAGGGGAGCTTGGATGCCCTGTTCGGAGGCGTATTGGGCATGCTGGTGGGTGCGGCCCTCTTTGCGGAGAGTTACGGCTTCTTGAAACGAAACGTGTTGAATTGGGGGAAGATAGGAACAGCGACCCTCCCCCAGGTGATGAACAAGAGTGCGTGGCCCATCATAGGAGGGCTCACCCTGTTCGTCCTTGCGTTGTTCGTTTTTATTGAGCTAGTGGGACTGTAAGAGCCTTAGATAGTCAGGCAAATTGAAGATTCCTAAACTTAGCCATTCTCCTTGACGTTACCTATGACGGATGAGATTACCTAACAGAACTTTGATCAAACGAGTGCCTATCCTTCAAGTAAAGCTTTTGATGTAGCTCTTAGCCGACTGATGCCGGACGGACTATTGCCTTGAAAGATCCCATAGCGTCTCCAGAATGGTCACCGTTTCTATTGTAACGCATGAATCTGAGAGGAGGAAGCCATGAGAACGTCGTGGCGTATCGGCAGCCTTTTCGGGGTAGAGATCAGAACCGATTCCAGCTGGATTATTATCTTCAGCTTTGTTACCTGGGCCCTTGCTTCATTTTACTTCCCCAATCGTTTTGGAGGTTGCCCCCAGTGGCAGTACTGGGTAATCGGAGTAATGACCAGCTTGCTCTTTTTTGCCTCTGTCCTCGGCCATGAACCTACCCATTCCCTGGTGGCTATGAGGCAGGGCGAGAAAGTTTGGAGTACCACCCTCTTCATCCTGGGGGGAGTTGCAGAGCTCATAAGGGAGGCGAAAGGTCCCTTTAAGGAGTTTAGTATGGCCTTCGTTGGCCCTCTTTCAAGCATGATTATCGCCCTGACGCCTTCTCCCAAAGAGGAGAAATTCCAAGGGGTTATAACCATTCTCCCTTAGTGGCCTTCCTTGACAATGTGCTCATTGATCATTATCCTTTACTTTTAAAGGAGGGCCTTTCCCCCTTCCCTGTCTCTTTTTGGTATCCCTTGAATATCAGCTGAAAAAATGGAGAGAGGGAAGTAGGGTTTATGGGAGGCTCCCTTTGGCCTTGAGTGTGTACCGAGACTCTGGAGGAAAGCCATTTAATGGAGAGTGAAAGGGATTTCGCGGAAGAGAGCAAACCCTGGGGAGGGTTCTTAGTCCTCGAAGATTGCCCGACTCATAAGGTTAAACGAATTTGGGTGCACCCGGGGCACCGTCTGAGCTACCAGAAACATTTTAGGCGATCCGAACACTGGATTATCCTGGAGGGTAGGGCCAGGGTTACCCTAGATGGGGAGGAGATCTTGCTCGCCCAGGGTGAGGCGGTGGATATTCCGCTCGAAGGGGCCCATCGAATCGAAAATATCGGAGAGACTCAACTCACCTTCATCGAGGTTCAATCGGGGGATTATTTCGGGGAGGACGATATCGTCAGGCTGGAAGATGACTATGGCCGGGCACCATAGGGATAGTTCCTATCCATGGAAGGCGTGGACGTGAAGCCAGTGTGAAGCTCGCCGCCCACAGGGCGGGGCTTCCCGGAAATGAAATCTCATTTTTAATTGTGCCTCTTGACCCCGCCTACAAGGCGGAGCTTGCGGGGGCGCTTGGGCCGGCCAAAGGGGCGATTCCAAGAGGGAGGGAGATGGAAGATAGGGAGCGAGAGACCCTATTAAGGGAACAGATAGAGCGAAGAAATCATGCCGCCGCTGCATCGATGCCTGAGGGGCAGGAAGAACCCGAGGAGAGGGCTAAAGAGCTTCAGGAAGCTGCCCTCAAGCAGTATGTCACGGAATTTCGAAATGCTCAGGGGGCAATTGCCCTGGCCCAAGAATTCCGTTTCTCCGACGATCAGATCGACCGGCTCCTCGAGGCCATTATGGAAGAGGTGAAGGGGAGTGAGGGGAAGAAGCCCCCATGGGCGGGGAAACGTTACGACATCAAAACCATGAAGTATCTCGACGTAGAGGAGTGGATTGCCCACTACCGAAGGGAATTAAAGCTGGCGGGAAACCGCTGAAGCTCACTACAGCCCCACCAACAGAGCCACACGTTAAACGGATCTGATCTCCTGCCGCATGAAAACAGCATAGGAAAAGCCGAAGCACACCAGGGTAATAGCGATCAGGGAGACGATATAAGGCCATACCACGAGAATACTCTGGCCTATCGGGAGGGGATTCTGAAACCGGGATGATAACATTCTCTCCATGGGACCCATCAAAACGAGGGATTTGGTGGTCTTCTGCATGGGATTCATCACAGTGGCGGTTGCATCGCTATAGAGTCCCATGGGTGAAGACAACCTTACCCCCTCTTGGATCTGGGCGTGCCGGATAATGGCCTCGGAGTCCGAACCGGCCTGACTGACAGGTGCAACGGCATTGGCCAAGGTGGCGGGTCCGATTAAGGTGAAAAAGAAGAAGAAGACCCAGATAGCTATCGATGCCAGGGCCGATGTGGCAATGCTGCGGAAGACGATGGACGACAGCAGCGCTATTCCCAACCAGAAGGAGACATAAATGATGCTGATGATGAGGTAGATGATGATTCGCCAGACCTCTTCAATGCCAGGGACCACGCCCAATACCCGAAGTCCGAGCCCGGATATGACGAGGACGATGGAGACGAGCATGATGGCAATGGTTGTTATACCGGCGAGGAATTTGCCGTTGATGATGGAGTCCCGAAATATGGGTTGGGAGACCAGCTTGCTCATCGTCCCAGCGCCTATTTCTCGATTGATCGAGTCGAAGCCTAGTACGATACCGATGAGGGGAAAGAGAAAAGCCACGAACCAATCAAGGGATAACGACCCTCTTGTGAAGAGCATCAAAAACACGAGCTTTGGCTTGGCGATCCCCTCGAGCTCTTCCCGCAGGCTGATACCGGTCATGTATGTGGAGATGAGGCTCACCATGGCGATGAGGGCGAAGAGGATGACAAACCGGTAGCTGCTGAAATGATCCGCCAGCTCTTTCTTGAAGACGACCAGGAGACCGTGGCTATCGATTCCCTCGGAGAATAATTCACGCAGATTTTTCCCTAAAGTTTTCGTCGGAATAGAGAATCTATCCATAGTTACACCTCATGGAAATACTTCATGTAGATTTGCTCCAGGGTGAACTTTTCCTTGCCCACCCCTAACTTCTCCTTCGCCAGATCTTCCATCGGGCCCACGGCAACGAGCTTTCCCTTGATCATGATGCCCACCCGACGGGAGATCTTCTGCACCTGATCCAGGTTGTGGGAGGAAATGAGCATGGTAATCTTCCTGTCGCGGCTCAGGGATTGAATGAGCTCGATCATCCGTATGGCGCCATCGGGGTCCAGGCCAAGGGTGGGTTCATCGAGGAAACAGATCTTTGGATCCTTGATGAGCACTTCCGAGATGCCCAGGCGTTGAGTCATTCCCCGGGAGAAGGTTCCCACTTTCCTTTCCGCGTCCTCGGAGAGCCCAACGGTGTCAAGGGCCCCATCGATTTTATCGGAGGAGGTCTGGTGAGGGATTTTGTTGAGCCTCGCCACGTACTGGAGATTCTCCCGTGCGTTCATATCCCGATAAAAGCCCACGTGTTCCGGCAGATAACCGACCAGCCGCTTCACCTTGAGGGGTTCCCGGGTGGGGTTGAATCCACACACCAGGGCCTCCCCTTTTGACGGCTCGGTGAGTCCTAGGAGCATGAGGATTGTTGTGGTCTTGCCGGCACCATTGGGGCCGAGAAAGCCGAAGATCTCACCCTCCTGGACCTGCAAGGTCAGACCGTCAACCGCCGCCTGTTGCCCGTAGTATTTGTAGAGTTCCCTCGTCTCGATAACTGTTTGGGTGGCCATTTTATCTCCTCCCCAACCACGTAAACAGTCCGCCGAGTCCCACAATCACCAGAAGGATAATGCCGATGCCTATCCATCCCCATACCGTTGAGGCCTTCACCGTCACCCTCATTTCCATGGTCTTCTGGTCCTTTTCCCCATCGACGTTGAGACCCACGGAATAGTCGCCCACCAATGCCTCCTCACCAGGGGTAATGGTAACCTCCACCTGTTTCAATTCATTTGGCTTTAGGGCCTCGATCTTCTCGGGTTCGAACTCCACCTTCCAGTTTTCCGGCTTGATGGATATGAACTTGATGTTGTGGTTGGTGGCAGAGCCGGTATTCTTCACGTAGATGGACAAATTGGCGTCCTTTCCCTTCTGGGCCTCCAGGGAAAGAAGGCCCGTTGGAGTGCCAGCTTCCAACTTATAGGTCCCCGTCAGGATGACGGTCAGCTTCGCCTCAGCTTTTGCATCGCCCGAACCAACCCGGACATCGATGGGATACTCACCCGCCTCGGCCAACCGGTAGGGTTTCACCTCCACCGCCATGCTCTGGCTCCCATTCTTGTCGAGCCGCAGGCTGGAAATGTACTTATCCTCATAGGCAGGTTTGAAATTGATCTCCCAGTTCTCCGGTCCCTGGGCGATAAGATTGTACACCTTTTCCTTATCCAATTTGTTGGCCACCTCGACGGAAAACTCGAACCTGACATCTGTTGGACCTCGCAAAACCGGATATGAGGTGGTGACGGTTACCATCTTCTCCTTTTCCTTTTCGGCCTTTTCGGAAACCGTAGCGACGATATTCTGTTTCGATGTGAATGCCCCGTCTTGGGTTCGCGCTTCGACTCTGAACAAGTATTTCCCCGGTTTTACATCCTTCTTTTCGGGTTCGGCAAAGAAGGTGAGGCGCGTCGATTCGCCGTTCTCCACGTGGGCCCCCGTAATGGTAAATCTGTAGGTCTTTACCCTGGCCTTCCAACCCTTGGGTATCGATGTGATATCGACATTTATGTTTTCATCAGATTTACCTTTATTGTATATGATCAGGTCCATCTCGACATCTTCGCCAGGCGGTATGATGACGCCGGGATATTCCGGGGCCATGGCAATGGACCTCGGCGGCCTATCATCCTTTTTGCCCTCCTCTTCCGCCCCTGGCACCGAGGAAGGACCGATAAGGCAGCCTACCATTGCTACAACGAAAAGAGTGAAAAAGATTTGACTCAGCTTTGACCTCCTCATTGGAATTCCCCCTTTCACTTCTCTGTTTCGGCCATTTCGCCCTTTTCCCTCGAAATAGGGCCTGACCTCCTCTTCACTGAGCTCGGAAAGGCCCGAACTAAACCATGTCCTCTCTCCCTGGTCCACTCCTTGATTTTTCCCGAGGGAAAGCTGAAGAAATTTACCGTATAATTGCCCCAAAGTCAACCCTTTAAAATAGTTTCCTGAATTTTCTGGGGGTTCCCTTGTTCCTGAGCGTAATTCTATCCTCCAAACTGCGGCACCGAAACTCGGCTGAAAGGGGTAGATTTTCCACACCTACGAACCCCACAAAAGGGTCACTTCGCAGGCTTTGGGGCGAAGGAACATGGGGTTCCCCTACTGGGATATCTGTTTTTCAATAAAATTAAACGATTATAAAAGTAGTTCTATAAAAATCAGGGGCCTTCTGTTTTAACGGTTTCTCCATCTCCGGGATGCAAAAGGTCTAGTTGAGGCTCTTTTTTCGTGTTAATTGGAAACATGAGATAGTGAGCCAAAGGGGGGAGCATGGAAGCTGCTCCCCCCTTTGGCATTGGTTCTCGAATCATCTACCGGGGTTAATACATCCCACCTCCTGGAGGCATGGGCGGCATGGGGGCTTTCTTCTCCGGCTTCTCCGCCACCATAGCCTGGGTGGTAATCATCAACGATGCCACGCTGGCCGCATTCTGAAGGGCCAATCTCACAACCTTTGTGGGATCGATAATGCCGGCTTCCATCAGATCCGTGAACTCCTCCTTGGCCGCGTCGAAGCCAAAGGCACCCTTCTCCTTCTTCACCCTCTCCACCACTACCGATCCATCGTGACCGGCATTGTCTGCAATCAGGCGAATGGGCTCCTCCAAAGCCCGTTTGACGATGTTCACCCCCGTCTGCCTGTCACCCCGCAACTTCATCTTTTCCAAAGCAGACAGACACCTCAGGAAGGGAACGCCACCCCCAGCAACAACTCCCTCCTCCACCGCGGCACGAGTGGCATTGAGGGCATCTTCCACCCGAGCCTTCTTCTCCTTCATCTCCGTCTCCGTGGCCGCGCCCACATTAATCACCGCGACGCCTCCTACGAGCTTCGCCAATCGTTCTTGGAGCTTCTCCCGATCATAGTCACTGGTGGTCTCGTCAACCTGAACGCGAATCTGCTTGACCCGACCCTCTAAAGCACTACTTTCGCCCATTCCCTCCACAATGGTGGTATTTTCCTTGTCAATGCGTATTCGCTTGGCTCGACCCATATCCTCCATCCTCACATTCTCCAGCTTAACGCCGAGGTCCTCGGAGATGACCTGGCCACCCGTGAGAATGGCAATATCTTCCAACATGGCCTTGCGCCTGTCCCCAAAACCGGGGGCCTTGACCGCAGCACATTTGAGGGTTCCCCGGATCTTGTTGACCACCAAGGTAGCCAAGGCCTCGCCTTCTACCTCCTCCGCAATCACCAAGAAGGGACTTCCCAACTTGGCCACCTGCTCCAAAATGGGCAGTAAGTCCTTCATGTTGCTGATCTTCTTCTCGTGCAATAGGATGTAAGGCTCCTCCAGCTCCGCCTCCATCTTCTCCGGATCGGTCACGAAGTAGGGCGATAGGTACCCCCGGTCGAACTGCATCCCTTCAACAATATCAAGGGTTGTCTCCATCGCCTTGGCCTCCTCAACGGTAATCACCCCCTCCTTTCCCACCTTGTTCATGGCTTCCGCGATAATGTTGCCAATCGTCTCATCATTGTTGGATGAGATGGTACCTACCTGGGCGATCTCCTGTTGATCCTTTGTTGGCTTGCTCAAGGTCTTTAGCTCCGCGACTACCGTGTCCACCGCAGCATCAATACCCCTCTTGACATCCATGGGATTGGCACCGGCGGCCACTACTTTGTAACCCTCCCGGTACATGGCCTGCGCCAAAACCGTGGCCGTGGTAGTTCCATCACCCACCGTATCGCTGGTCTTACTGGCCACTTCCCTGACCATACGGGCTCCCATATTCTGGAAATTATCCTCTAAATCGATCTCCTTTGCCACCGTCACCCCGTCCTTGGTTACCGTCGGCGATCCAAAGGACCTTTCCATGATGACGTTTCGTCCCTTTGGCCCCAAGGTAACCTTTACCGCATCGGCCAAAATGTTAAGGCCGTCGAGGATTGAATTGCGCGCGTCTTGATCAAATTTGAGTTCTTTGACTGCCATTTTAATCCCTCCATTTCCTTATCATTTATTTCTCGATTACACCCAATACGTCTTCCTCCCTCATGATCAAATGCTCCTCGCCCTCGATCTTCACTTCCGTCCCCGCATACTTGCCGAAGAGGATCCGGTCTCCTTTCTTCACATCCAGGGGCATGATCTTCCCATCCTCGGATACCTTGCCCTTCCCAACCGCAATCACCTTGCCCTCT
The DNA here is from genome assembly GCA_030145085.1 of Thermodesulfobacteriota bacterium. GTDB lineage: Bacteria > Desulfobacterota > BSN033 > WVXP01. Next base: position 11,386 of record JAQYWG010000034.1, on the reverse strand, counting down.
ATGGGTTTTTCCTTGGCCGTATCCGGAATGATAATTCCTCCCTCTGTCTGTCCCTCCTCCTCAATGCGTTTGACCAGAATACGGTCCTGAAGCGGTCTGATGTTCATGGTCCTTTCTCCTTTCCTGACGAATTTTATCGAGCCTTCTCAGCTCGTTTTGGGAAAACCCTTTAAACCCTTTGAGATATCATGGGAAATGGAAAAATATGAATTGCCTCTATGAAAGGGATCAATTTTTTGGAAAAATATAATCATTTCTTCAGGCCATGTCAAATCTCCTCAATCAATTTCGACCACAATTCTCTGGCTACAGCTTTCCTGGGAGCGTTTTCGATCTCCATAGAGATCCTTTTGGCACTGAATATGTGAACATCTCCGGTCGACTGAGAAATAATGATTGCCGACGCGGGGTTTACCGCGCGAAGGGAGAACAGATCTTTCTTCATCGACGTTAAAACCCGGCCTCAAGCCCCGCAATCCAGTTCCTTTCAGGAGCGGGATAGAAGTTACGCGCTGTTGGAAACCCGCCCAGGACTGCATATTCGGAATATTTCTCGTTAGTAATATTGTTCACTCCAACAAAGGCCTTGATCCACTTCCACTCATAGGAGACCCTGACATCGATGGTATAGTATTTTTCCATTTTTTCAAACTGGTTGGCCTGGTCGCTGATGAGGAAACTGGTGCCGACAAAGTTGTAGTTGGCTGAAAGGATGAGGCGGGGAATTAGGTCATAGATCCGAAATCCCAGATTGGCCTTGTGCCTCGGTACGGCCGGTATCTCGTTGTATTGAAATGGCTCCCTCCGAAATTTCGCCCTCTCAAAGGTGTAGTTTCCAAGGACCGTTAATTTCTTGAAGAAATTTCCCTTGATCCCGATTTCCACACCCTGGTGCAGGGTCTTTGGATGGTTTTCGTTCGTGAAAGTAGCGAAATTGAGAAAGATCTCATCCTTGATTTCTGCCCGAAACAGAGTGGCTCTCGCTTCGATATCAGCATTCAGAAAGCGCAGTACTTTGATATCTGGAGTGTAAAAATGCCTTATTCCCGCTTCATAATGGCAACCCCTCTGGGGGTTGATATTTGAGTTAACCCGAATTCTTCCTGTAAAGAAATCAAAGATAACCAGTTCGTCCGTGAGCGGAAAACGAAAGCTTCGATTCGCCCGGGCAAAAAGAGAGGACTTTTCGTTGTAGAGGAAGGTGATTCCCAAGCTATAGGCCTCCTCCCGATCCCTGACGGTATCATCCAAGGGGGCCAGGCCAAAGAGATAATTCTCCTGTCTGAGATCGTATCTGACTCGTTCGTGTCGGGCGCCCAGCGAGAGAATGAGGTTTTCCAAGAGGGAGAATTCATTATTGCAATAGAACCCATAGGAGTCCTTCTCAATATCAGCGAAGCCCGATGGTACCATGGGGGTCCCGTAGAGATAGTCCACGTCCAGGTCAGATGCATAGATATCTACCCCTGCGATGAGGGTGTTAACATGATCGAAGATTTTTCCACTCCAAGAGTATCGGGGTGTGATCGCCCAGGTCTCCACCTGCCTGTCCGTGGAGGAGGAGAAATTGACGAAATCATCTTTACTTTTCCGATCCCGGTAGGAAAAATCGGTTACAACTCTCCCATATACTCCCAGATCCCAATCCGCACCGAGGTTGAGGTACTGATCGACGGTTTCCGCTTCATCAAAAGGTCTGGTGGTGGACTTTCGGTCAATAGCGAGCTGAGTCTCTGGAATCGGGCCCGGAAGGCCGAAATCATCGCGATGATGGGATCCGCTCAAGTTGAGACTGAGATATCCCGTGGGATCAAAGACGATTTTTCCACCCACGTCCCTTGTCCGGAATTGTCCGTTTCTTCGGTATCCATCAGTGGAGTCGTAGCTGGCAGATAGGGAGCCGGCGATATTTTCGTACCTACCACCAACGGAGGCCTGTCCTTTGACGCGCTCGTAGCTCCCAACACGGCTCCTAACCGCGGCGGTCAACTTCTCGGCTGGGGGTTTCGTGATGATATTGATCACCCCCCCCACCGCATTATCGCCATACAGTACGCTCCCCATTCCTCTCACAATTTCGATCCGTTGGATCTGATTCAAGGGAATTTGCACCCAGTCAACGCCGCTGAGATCAATCTCATTGACACGTCGTCCGTCCACCATCACCAGGGTGTTAAAGGGTCCTGTTTCCCCGAATCCTCGCAGGTCCACCTGGGCTGTCTTCCCGTTTCCAAGGAGATCTCTCACCACGATCCCCTCTTCGGACCGGAGCAGATCCAAAACGGTTTTTGCGTTGGAGTTCTCGATGTCTTCCTCAGTGATTACGGTCACGTTACCCGGAATTTTTCGAACCTCCTCCTCCTGTCGGGTTGCCGTGACCACCACCTCTTGAAGGACGGGAACCTCCTCATTCTCTCCAGCCGTAGCCCGACCTGGCTGGAAACCCAATGCTAGCACCAGCAGTGGTGTCCAAAAACTAATCACGAGTCTCCTTACGGTGACCTTCCTTTCATGGCGTGTGAATGGACATTTCCGCAATCCATCTAATGATAAGATTGAAGCCAAAGTAGTTCGATAGAGGAATCTATCCGTTCCTTTCACGTCTTACCCTCCTTTTTTCATTGAAGATTGTTAACCGCACGTATCCCATCGATACGTTGTCAAGACGAAACAGTGGACGATGAAAAATAGAGAAACCGTAGACAGCCCCTTAATAAATGAGTGAAAATTCAGGCGGGAATGGAGATTGGCAACAGGAGGGCACCTTAAACGCTGCTCAGAGGCAAAAAAAGCCTGACCCCTCACACATGATCAGGCTAACTCCGTTTGCTGACCCCATATTCCCACCCATCGAGGAATTTGCATGGAGCAGTGTCATGGGCAGGTTTTCTGGCTCGTGGATCGTCCTACTCGCCACGCCTTCCCGTCCCTCGACGAATCAGGACAGTGGCAACTACGTGTGACTTTCGTCCCCACTCACAGCGGCGGGGCCACGACGGATTCTCACCGTCTTCCCTAAGCCCAAGCACTTAGCTCTTTTGAATCTGCTATATAACCCAGAAAAGTTTTTCTGTCAATATCTTTTTCTAGCATTTCCTGATTTTCCGAGGAGCTTCGTTGTCTCTGACCACAATTCGCTGGAGAAATAGGGGACTGTTCGGCCTGGCTCCATCTATTTTTTCATTTACTTCTTGAGTGGAAAATGCAATAAAGAAAAAAAACTGGAAAATTCAACGAGCTTATGGCATTGTTAAGGGAATCAGGAGGAAAGAAAGGATTAAGCATATGAAGATCAGGTTGATAGACCCAGCTTCTGAGGATTCTCTGTTGCGGCATTCCCGGAGGGAATTGAAGAACCTCTGGTTCGCCCACCTAAGCCTTACTACGTTGGCGGCCTTGACACCAGAGGACATCGACGTAGCCATCACAGATGAAAACGTGGAACCTGTCGACTTTGAGGAAGATGTTGACCTTGTGGGCATCACGGGAATGACGATTCATGCTCAAAGGGCCTATGAAATTGCCGAAGCATTCAGGCAACGGGGAATCCCCGTGGTTATGGGGGGTCCCCATGCCTCGGCCTTACCGGAAGAGGCCAAAGCCCATATGGATGCAGTGGTTATTGGGGAGGCCGAGAATGTTTGGAAGAGTGTTTTGGCGGATGCTAAGAGGGGAGGCCTTAAGCCATTCTATCGGGCGAAGGGATTCTGCTCGATGAAGTCTGCAGCTCTTCCCAGGCTGGACTTATTGAAGAATGGTGCCTACATGACCACCAGTTGCGTCCAAACGTCCAGGGGGTGCCCTTTTAAGTGCGATTTCTGTTACGTTACCCAATTTTTTGGAAACACCTACCGGTGCCGGCCCGTGGATGAGGTGGTTGAGGAGGTGAAACGCCTGAAGGATGATTTTATTGTCTTTGTCGATGACAACATCACGGGAAATCCGAGCTATGCGAGGGAGCTTTTCACGAAATTGATCCCGCTCAAGAAACAGTGGGCCGGTCAATCGAGCATCACCATTGCCAAGAACGATGAACTCCTTAAGTTGGCTGCCAAGAGCGGGTGTGTCTCACTTTTCTTGGGCCTTGAGTCATTGTCCCCTGAAAATCTCCGGGCCGTCCATAAGTCATTCAATAAAGTGAACGAATACGAAGATTCCCTGAAAAAGATTCACGACTACGGCATCATGGTTTTGGCCGGCCTGATTTTCGGATTGGATCACGATGACGAGGGTGTATTTGAACGGACCGTTCGTTTCTGTGAAAGGACAAAGATCGAAGCTCCTTGTTCCTTTATTCTCATACCTCTGCCGGGAACCCCGTTTTTTGATCGCATGGAGGCCGAGGGCCGGATATTGCACAAGGATTGGTCAAAATACACGGGGGCCGAGGTGGTGTTTCGGCCGAAGCTGATGGCAGAAGAGACCCTGCAAAATGGTTTCAATTGGGTTTGCCGGGAGATTTACTCATACCGTTCAATCATCAAAAGATTGGTGCATCCCCAGCAGCGGTTCTTCACCCGAATGGCGACCAATTTGGCCTTTAGAAAGGTTTCCAAGCGAAAGCCGAAAGCCAGCCTCTCGATGGCTGCCAGAATTATCAATAAGCTGAATACCTCGTTCCCCATAAGGGAGAGACAAACGCTGATTCCTACGCTTCACCATTTGACTTTCGAAAAAGGGCAGCAAGCAGTGCGGGGAATTACCGAAGCCCTGAATGTCCAGATAACCCGTAATGAACGACTGAAAACCCTCTTTGTTCGGTTGGAGGGCTCCCTAGACCTGAAGGCGGCTGAGGAATTCATCAACGGGATTAAAGAGGCCGCTGAATGGCTGCAGGACAGGTTGGTGATCGATTTCAAGGGAATCCAGTTCTTCTCCAGGAAGGCCATCCACCTGATGTTTGTGGAAAACCAAAATAAACTCCGGGAATTGAAGGGTAGGCTTCGGATCGTGAACCTTGCGTATCAGATTCCCGGTATCACCGATAGCCTCAATCGGTATATTGCAGAAATGGAATCCCTTGATGATCTGACCCGAACACCCCAGACCACATAACAGCTTGTGGGGGATTTCCGGAAATTTCCCTTGATTTTCTATCGTAAAAATGGTTATATGGTGTCAGTGGTGTAAGTTGTAAGGAGTTTTTCAAGGATCATAGATAAAGATCGTATATGTACCATCGTACTTTATGGCTTTATGCTAGGCCTGAAAGTCATTACAACTTACCTGAGAATTTTTAAGGGAAGGGGGTGAGTTGTAATGGCCAGAGGGCAGGTTAAGTGGTTCAGTGAGAAGAAGGGCTACGGGTTCATCACCCGTGAAGACGGAGATGACATCTTTGTCCACTTCTCCGCCATTCAGGGAGAGGGATTTAAGACCCTGCACGAGGGAGATGAAGTCGAATTTGAAATTTCGCAAGGCGAAAAGGGTCTACAAGCTACAAATGTTACGGTAGTGGAGTAAGAAAGGAAAAGTAATAGGACTAAGAGACCCCGAGGGTTCAGTTTTCCCCTCGGGGTCTCTTGCATAAGAAGACCTGGAGGTTTGAAAAAGGAGGAGACTCTTCTGCTCATCCGCGCTCGGTATCGCAGCAACTCGCTGTCTCCCTGTCTTCGGAGCAGCAGGACGACCCGGTCCGAGGGCCACACGTGGCTTCTTTCCTGCCAGTCAGGGCAGCTCGAATCATGGCAGCAGCACATCCCACACCGCTATCCACCACGATCGCCGAGGCCGGGCAGTTGACCTGACAGGCCCCGCATTCCATGCATGCTTCACGGTGGACCAATAGGGCGACCCGTTCACCCGATGCGAAAACACCATGGGGGCAGACGATGCTGCACATTTCACAGTTGATGCACAGCTCGGGATCGTACTCGAGTGTATTGAATGCGTATGAACTAACCATGTTATGCACCTCCCCACCCTCGAATAAGAATAAGGGCGATTGCTAACAGGATACTCGTCCCAAACATCCAGGCCATGATAGGCGTGTAGGCAAATATCTCACGCCTGACTCCACTTCTGGATGTAAACGGTGTCGATCCCGTAAAGTTCAAAGCCAGGTAAGCCGTTACCGGCGGCATAGCCAGCAGAAAGATCAGCGCCCACCCGGCCCGTATCCACCACACTGAACCCGGGTTGCCCAGGAGTATCTTCAGGGCGAATGGAAGTGCTACCAAGCCTCCGAGGATAAACCCCTTTACGCTGAGATCGGGTGACGGGAGCCGAGGAAGCAAAATGGGGAACAGGACTACGCCGGCCAGGATAGCCGCAACTGTGCCCGCAGACGCAAGGATGCCGCGGACGAAAAACACCAAGGCCCCCGCGATCGCCATCGGTAGCAGGACATGAACCAGCTCTACCGGGATCAGGACCAGACGATTAGGCAGGTTGAAATGGACCCGGCGCATCTCGGGCGTTGCTCGATGGTTCTTGAGGTATTCCGGTAGGTCGATTGCTCTCACAGGGCCGTACTCAACTCTAAACCCCGAACGCTTCAGTACCTCGTGGGCGGCAACTCCCGAGGCGCCCAGTTGTGGCAAGATCAACACGCGGTGGGTGATGACATTGTGGAGCGCGGTCGCTTCGATTCGGTTTACCAACTCATTGGTGCCAAAGGTTCCCTTGCCGGCAGCGCACCAGACGTTAATCCCCTTGGTATCCAGAACCATGATATAGCCCTCGGTCCCCGCTAGTGCCGACCGCAAAGCGTCAAAGCTGAGTGTGTAATTGGCGGTGACAAAAACAGGCGAGTCCGCTGTCGGATTGCCTAAGGCGTAAAGCCCTGGCTCAACCAAGTGGCGGTTACGTTTAACTCCCCACCGTGCCAGGAGGTGGTCCCAGCGGTTTGCCAGGGTAATATCGCTCGTTGTGAATTTGATAGAGCGGTGTGCTCGGTCAGCGTTGGTATGGGCCACCCTCACTCCTTTCATTTTGGAATAATGCGATGCACCCTTCCTCTCCCCGAGAAATTCACCGTGTTTATCCGAAAACGTGTAGGATGCCCATCCCTTTCCAATAGCTACGGTTACCGATAATCGGGAAGGAGATGATAGCGGATGGGTTTTTCGAGTTCATCCCGAACCCTCCGGAAGACCTTGAGTTTCTCCTCTCTCGAACCTTCTGTCTCTGCCGGATCCTCAAGATTCCAGTGAAGCCTTTCTTCCTGATCCGGAAAGACTGGGCATCTATCCCTGGCCTCATTGAAGGGTGTGACGATGAGATCGAAGCCCTGCCCCAGAAACTCATCAATGGATTTCGACCGCTGGCCCGTGAGATCAATCGCTCTTTCTTCCGTGACTTCGACGGCCATGGGGTGAATCCTGGAGGGAGAAGTCCCTGCGCTGAAAACCTCGAATTGTTTTTCCCCGTGGTGCCTCAGTAAGCCTTCCGCCATCTGGCTTCGGCACGAATTATGGGTACAGAGAAAGAGAACCCGTTTCTTTTTTTTTCCATATCCAATTCTCCTTGACTCGGTTCTTTTCCCACTTACCCTTTCGCGCCAATGGTCATCGTACCCTCTGCCGCTTCTTTCTGTAACGATGCCGCGTGGGCAATATCCTCAGCGCCGAACCAGTGACGGGTCCGCTTGCAAAAAGCGACCAACATGAGCATGGTGGGGACCTCAATCAATACCCCCACCACTGTTGCGAGGGCAGCACCTGACGCGAGGCCGAAGATCATCACGGACGTGGCGATGGCCACCTCGAAATGGTTTGAGGCCCCAATCATCGCGGAAGGGGCCGCGTCTTCGTAGCTCAACCGCAAGAGCTTTGCGAGGCCGTAAGCCAACCAGAAAATGATATTGGTCTGGATGAAAAGCGGGATCGCAATCCACAGGATCGTGAGCGGATTCGAGAGAATCACGTCGCCCTTGAAGGAGAACAGCAGAATCAGGGTAACGAGAAGCGCTCCTATGGTCACCGGTGTGAGAAGGTGTAAGAATCGCTCCTTGAACCAGTGCTCCCCCTTTGCCTTGATGATCCATTTCCGGGAGAAATAGCCCGCGACGAGGGGAAGCGCCACGTAGATGCCGATAGACAAAAGCAGGGCTTGCCAGGGAACCGGCAGGCGACCGACGCCGAGAAGGAACCCGCCGAGCGGGCCGTATAGGAAGAGCATGGTCAGCGAATTGATGGCAACCATGACGATGGTGTGACCGTCATTGCCTTTCGCCAGGTACCCCCAGACGAGTACCATGGCCGTACAGGGGGCGATCCCGAGGAGAATACACCCGGCAAGGTAGCTCCGCCAGAGCGGTACTTCCAGAATCTTGATGCCATTGAGCAAGATGACCTTTCCATCGCCGTGCATGGCCCCGACGGGCAAATCAAGGCCGAATGGAATTTTCACGTGGTCCACAGCATGGGGGCCGATGAAAGTGAGAAACAACACTCCGAGGAAGAAGACCGAGATGGCATACATGGTGAAAGGCTTGATCGCCCAGTTGACGAAGAGGGTAAGCCCAACGGGCTTGGCACTCTTCCCCGCCTTGACAACCTCGGCGAAATCTATCTTCACCATGATCGGATACATCATGAAGAAGAGGCATACGGCGATGGGAATCGAGACAACGGGAGCTTCGCCGACGCAGAGCGCCAGGCTATCCAGAAACCCCGCCACCCCGGGAGCCGCCTTTCCCAGCACGATACCGGCTATGATACACAACCCAACCCATAGGGTAAGATACCTTTCGAAAACACTCATTGAGCGATCTTGAGCCATTTCGGCCTCCCCATTATTTCAGGATTTTCCAACCACCTCACCGCTGGCTCGTGGTGAGGCACAGGTGCCCTTCTGTTTGAATTCCACAAGCCTCGCTTCATCCCGCTTCAGGCCCTCGTAATCATCAAAACATTTCGCCAGGCACTCCAACTGACACGCGTGGACTTTGTTCTTTGGCTCGGTCAGCGAATAGTAAACCCAAACCGCCTCCCTCCGGTCGTCGACAAGACCTGCGTTTTTTAGGTAGGCCATGTGTCGAGAGACATTGGACTGGGGAAGCTGCAGCACTTCCATGAGCTCGCAGATACAGAGTCCTCTTTTCAGAAGCAGATGGAGAATTCTGAGGCGCGTCTCATCGGAAAAAGCCTTGAAGAGCCTTGTAACTTCTTTCATAGTTACCCTCATGTAATTGTCAAAGAATTGGGCTCCTCCACTGACATGGTGGCGACAGTCCTTTAAAGAAAGGTGGACAAACCTATCTCCATCCGAGTTGCGATTTTGTTGCCACAATGACTTTTAAGCTATAATCTATTATCCGTATATACGAATATAATCATAATCTACATTTCAAGGAAAATCAACCCCCGCTTTTGATATTCTCATTTCGGTTAATAGCTTTCACCTATACGGTCCACATCTCACTTCATAGTTTCCTTTTGTTTCAGGGTCCTCTCCCCTGTGAGGTATATTCTATGCTATAATTTTTTACTTCAGTTCCTTCCCTCCATTTTTGGGCCTATTGAATTAAATCAAATTTTGTAAGGACAAGGGTAGAAACCCCTTGACATCCCCCATATAGAAGGGCAATCATCGTCTCAAAACGAGTCGGTTTACGAAAATCCGATCAGTTTCACAAAAGGTGGGTTGTGAAGGAAAAGGGCTCTTTTAACTTTGGTTGGATCATCGTTGGCATCAGTTTCATTACCCTCGCTCTTGCGTATGGGGTCTGGTATTCGTTTTCCGTCTTTTTTGTGGCCCTCTTAGGAGAGTTTGGCTGGAGCCGTTCTCTTGCCGCGGGCGCCTTTTCCCTCTTTGTGATCGTCCATAGCGTGATTGGTCCTTTCGTGGGTGGCACGGTGGATCGCTTCGGACCCAGAAGGGTCATCCTATTGGGATCATTGATTTTAGGGATGGGACTCGCCCTGTCCAGTTTAACGAACACCTGGTGGCACTACTATATCTTTTTCGGCGTCATCACCGCCGTGGGGGTAGGGTTAATTGGGTGGGTACCCAATACTACAATCATCCAACGTTGGTTTAAAGTGAACAGGGGCTTGGCCATAGGTATCATATCCTCCGGGATAGGAATTGGAATCTTAGTCTGTGTCCCCTCAGTCCAATATCTTATCAGTAGGGTGGGATGGCGGATGGCTTATCGCATTATGGCATACTTCATTCCGCTCATCGTGGCCCCCATGGCGATTGCATTTCTCAAGAATCCCCCACAAAAACCCTCGTCTCATGATACGAGGGTTTCCGGAAGAGACATTATCCCTTCGGCCCCAACAGATCCCTCGGTCGTCGATGGGGAATGGGCTTCACGGTCCTGGACGATCCGGCGGGCCTTAAGTACGAAACAATTCTGGCTCCTGAGCATTTCCTTCCCTTTAGGGGCTTTCGCCAACCAGTCAATCTTGGCGCACCAGGTAGCCTTTTTCGTCGATCAAGGGGTGGAAGCACTCTTTGCCTCCTACATCGTGGGCATTGTGGGCATCGCTAGTGTGGGGGGGAAGATCTTATGGGGGACACTTTCGGATAGAATCGGAAGGGAGGTTACCTATACCGCAGGGATCGCCTGCTTGATTTGTGGGATTATATTTCTGATCGTACTCCCCGTTCACCATTCTCCAATACTGCCGTTCTTTTACGGCGCCTTCTTCGGGATAGGATATGCTGTTTTAGCAACACTTCCTCCCATTATAACGGCGGATTTTTTTGAAGGAGAGTCCTACGGAGGTATCTTCGGAACACTCATACTCCTCACCGGAATGGGAGGAGCCTCCGGAGCATGGTTCGCCGGTTTCTTCCATGATCGGGTGGGGAGTTATGTCCCCGTCTTTATCATCATGATAGGCTGTGTTCTCTTTGCATGCCTTAATATCTGGAGGGCGGCTCCGAGGAAAATAAGGAGTGTGCCGGGGAAAAGGGGGAACCCCCATCCGTCAACATAAGGGCGGGGCATAATAGGGGAAGGTTTGCCCACTTACATCCAGATAATCGATCCGATAACCCTTTAAAATATGATTAAGGTTTTTGGGACAGGTATTTGACCTCTTCTCTCCCTCTCTCTTCATTTACAAAATAGAATAGTGTTCCGCCGGCTATAAAGAGGAGCGCAATCGATGTGATGCTTACTCGTGATGCGATACCACTACTATATCCCATAGACTTAACGAGCAGACCAACTCCTCCCATGAGAACGGGACCGATAACGGCAGCGAATTTACCGAGCATATTGTAAAAGCCGAAGTATTCAGCCGATCTTTCAACGGGAATTATTTTCGCAAAAAATGATCGACTGAGCGCCTGAATACCACCTTGGACGAGGCCAATGGTAATAGCCAGAATATAGAATTCATTCTTACTTTGCATGAAAGCACCCCAGATGGAAACGAACAGATAAACGGCGATGGCGATGAAGATGGCGCGCTTGGCGCCGATC
>JAQYWG010000349.1 GCA_030145085.1 Thermodesulfobacteriota bacterium | reverse complement strand
CACTATGGAGATATATACGATTAGAAACTCATAGTTAGGGTACCGGTTGGTATCCTTGTTCACAATGCAGGGGAATTGGTTCGGATTATGATCAAGGTAAATTCACAAGATGTTGAGGTGGATTTTATCGTGTATGGGCAGGATACGTTTTGTGCCATAGAGATAAAAAACACAACAAAAATACACGCAAAAATGCTCAACGGATTGCTTGCTTTTAAGAAAGACTACCATGAAGCACAGATTTGTTGCTTATATAGGGGTAATGAGAGAATAAAAATTAAGGGCGTTCTGTGCCTACCTGTAGAAGAATTTTTAATAGGCCTTAGACCACAAAATCCGATTCGGTTTTGAAAATGCTCATCGATCCTATTCCCTGTAGCGACTTGACTGTCTTCGACCCTGAGCGACTCGACATGAGCTCGTCGACATGTCTCAGACCGAAGGGAGCTCGCCGAAGTCTTTTTGCATGGTAGGTGAAATAAAAATAATCAAGGAGGTGAACACCCAGCTTTGTTGAGGATCACGTAACTCACATATGGTACAATCAGATAGGTGCATAAAAGAACTGCTTGAAAAAAATCCGATAAAGACTTCAGCTCCATGCAGGATTGACTCTGGAGGTACCTGGGATATTAAGGCCCTTGCCCTTCCTTTGGAGGGGGTGGACCCTATAACGGTAAATCTGGCTATAAGCTTGAGAACGTATGTAACTCTCTTGCCTTACAAATCAGGGTGGGTCCGAATATCTTCAGATAATTTTGACACACAAGAGGCATACCCATTTGATAAAGCCCCATTTAATTCACAATTTGGCCTTTTTTTTGCCATTGCATCTTT
>JAQYWG010000348.1 GCA_030145085.1 Thermodesulfobacteriota bacterium | reverse complement strand
TATCTTGCTCGGTCAGGTGTCTAAATCTGCCCTGAAGGTGGATATATTTGTCCACTGGAATAATCTCATCAGGGATCACTGTCTGTGTATAGATCTCAGCGTCGTGTACCTCATATAACGGAAAGATGTTGGATAGTACAGCCAGGCGCATAACGTCTATGGACAAATTTTCAGGCATTCTCCAGCCTGTGGGGCAGGCGGCAAGGAGATGGATAAATTTTGTTCCTTTGATCGACCTGGCCTTTTTAAACTTGGCGATCATATCCTGGGGATAGGCGGCTGTGGCAGTAGCAAGATAAGGGATCCTGTGGGCAAGCATTATCTCATCAAAATCCTTCTTTTGCTCGAGCTTTGGCTTATTAACCGGGGTTGTTGTTGTCCAGGAACCCTTCGGGGTCGCACTTGAGCGCTGGATTCCTGTATTCATGTAGGCCTCGTTGTCATAGCATACATAGATAACATCATCATTTCTCTCTGCAGTACCTGACAGTGCCTGGATACCAATATCAAAGGTGCCTCCATCACCTGCCCATCCAACAACGCAAATTTCATCCATGCCCCTTTTTCTGTATGCTGCCTTCACACCAGATATGGTTGCCCCAGTTGTCTCAAAGGCACAATGAAAAAGGGGGACATCCATGGTAGAGAAAGACCAGCTGCCTGGTATGATTGTCCAGCAGCAGGCAGGCACAACAAGGACGGTTGGTTTCCCTAACCCTTTTAATGCCAGCCTCATGGAAAGAGATGCCCCGCAACCGGCACAGGCGAGATTTCCAGAGGTCATGAACTCATCTTCAGGGATATCTCTGTTGTCAAATCTTTGATTTAGGCTATACATAGTTTA
>JAQYWG010000347.1 GCA_030145085.1 Thermodesulfobacteriota bacterium | reverse complement strand
CCTCTCCTCTCCCATGATCCTCGTTCCAAAGGGGAACATTCCCGCTTCCGGGTATTTCAGTTCCAGACCCAACCCTTCCATGGATATATCTGTGGTTACCCCCCGGAATTGGGCCTCAATGTTGTTTTCCCTTTTGAGATTGATTAGACTGATACTGACGGGGATTGCCGCCTTAAACCGCTCGTGTTTCCTGCGCTCAACACCGCTGTAACGCATGGGTTCTCCCTCACGATGGTGTTCCCTATATATGGGACATTCTCTATACCTAAAGGTGAGACAACAGTTCCATCTGAACCCTTTACCTTGCACAAAATTGGGTTATTAAGAAATTTGATTACTGTGGATTTCATAGAATGCCCACGCCGCTATCACAACCATTGCCATAAAACAGACCAACATAATCACGAAAAAAATAATATCAAATCCCCCAAAAACCCTTGACTTCACTTCCCACATTCACTGACGGTCTGGCATTTCAGTTATTTCTGCACATCTTATGCCACATCTTATCCATCTGTAATTGATTGAAATTACAATAAAAACTGAATACCTTCCTGACAATTCCAATCAAATCTGGATAATTTTTTCCTAGTGATAAGAAAATATTTCACAAATTAGGGTTGAGATGGACTCGAAGGTGGGGCTATTTGGACATGAAAGGAATAAGGTAAAGAGTACTTCTATGAGGCCGCCTGTTGTCAAACTCCTTTTTCGCTTAAGACATGGGTTGGTCCTTCAGTTGTCAATCGGGCTAACGGGGAAACATTCCTAACTGTATTCGACAGATTCCCCCAAGTCCAATCCATACCATATTTCAGACGCAAATCAACACTTTCTGGTCAGCT
>JAQYWG010000346.1 GCA_030145085.1 Thermodesulfobacteriota bacterium | reverse complement strand
GTATGGTTGCCATTCCGGTTGTCAGAAATGCGCCGCCCAGGGTCCGCCGTGTACCGAGTCGATCCGTCACCCATCCCGCGACAAAGACAACCCCCAGCCCTGCGATCCGGGAAATCGCCACGATGGTGTTAGCCAGGCCGCGCTGCAGTCCTTCCTCAGCGACCAGGTACAGAGGAAGCATGGTATAGACTCCGAGGCTTGCACCGATGCCCACACAGAAGAATACCACCATAATCCAGAAAGAAGGAATTATGAGAAGAGTTCGGATATTTTTTGGACTTGGGGTTTCTCCAAAAAATGCACCGCCTCTCCCTAAACAGATGAAAACCCCGCCGGCAACGACCGCGGCTCCACCGACCACCGACACAACACCCCGCCAGGAAAACCATATCATGAGTCCCTCCGCCAGCAGCGGGGCCGTTATGAAGGACAGGATTGGGGCTAATTCATGAACGGCTATAGCCTTTCCCCAGTCCTTCGGGTTCACCATATCCGTGAGGGTAGCAATGCCTGATGGAAGATACAAACCTGTTGATAAACCTACCATGATCAATCCCAGGCGAATCCACCAGAGGGTTTGGCTGAGGGAAACAGCGAGAAGTGACACTCCCACGGCCACCGACGAAAGCACAATCGTCCATCTGTGGGTGAGTCGGGATGAGACGAACCCGGAGCCCAAAACTCCTGTAAAAAAGCCCAGCGAAATATTCAGAAAAAGGGAACCTGCCTTGCCGTGCCCGATGTTCAGGTCCCCCTCAATTGCCGGCAACAGGGGGGTTAGGACTATCCTTTCAAGGAAAGTGAGAAAGAAGATCCCCGTCAGATAGAGAAGGAGTGGTACATGGG
>JAQYWG010000345.1 GCA_030145085.1 Thermodesulfobacteriota bacterium | reverse complement strand
ATCGCGATGATCTTCCAGGAGCCGATGACCTCCTTGAACCCGGTGTACACGATCGGAAACCAGATCATGGAAGCGATCGTCCTCCACCAGCGGTTGAGCAGGAAGGAAGCACGGAACAAGGCCATTGAGATGCTGCATGCCGCAGGACTTCCGTCCCCCAAGCAGCACATAGACGAGTACCCGCACCAGCTCTCGGGTGGGATGCGCCAGCGTGCCATGATTGCCATGGCCCTCTCCTGTAACCCCTCTCTTCTGATTGCCGACGAGCCGACGACAGCCCTGGACGTGACGATCCAGGCACAGGTATTGGGCCTGATGAACGACCTGCGCACCGAGTTTAGGACGGCCATCCTATTCATCACCCACGACCTCGGGGTCATCGCCAAAATGGCCGATGATGTCGTCGTGATGTACCTCGGAAAGATCGTAGAAGGTGCGACCGCGGGTAACATCTTCCACGACCCCAAACACCCGTACACTCAGGGGTTGATGAACTCCATTCCGTCCCTCGCCTCCACGAGGAAGGAGCGCCTTGTTCCCATCAAGGGGGTCGTCCCCGACCCATTCGAGGTTCCGCAGGGGTGTGGGTTTGGGCCGCGGTGCCCGCGGGGGATGGAGATGTGTAAGAAGCAGACCCCCCCGCTCAAGGAATTGACCCCCGGGCATGTGGTCGCTTGTTGGTTGTACGAATGATAAAGAGGTGGTAGAGCTTGTCCCCTGACGATATTTTGCTTGAAGTGAAGAACCTGAAGAAGTACTTCCCCGTGCGCAAGGGTATCCTGAGGCGCACGGTGGCCCACGTCAAGGCGGTCGATGATATCGATTTGTTCATCAAGGAGGGTGAGACCCTTGG
>JAQYWG010000344.1 GCA_030145085.1 Thermodesulfobacteriota bacterium | reverse complement strand
GCCTTTTCACTCACGTGTGGCATAATTTGGGGGCTTGGCCTTTTCCTTCTTACGTGGTGGATAATTGCCTTTGAGGGCGTCACAGGGGATGTTACATTGATTGGACGCCTTTACCGTGGTTACAGCATAAGCCCTATAGGGAGTTTTATTGGCTTGATATGGGCTTTCATAGACGGCTTGATTGCAGGTGCACTATTTGCGTGGCTCTATAATTTCATCGCTGCACGTATTTCAAGGGAAGCAAATACATAATATCTGGCCTGAAGGAACAAACATAGTACACTATATGTCAAAATCTGTTTACAAAGATTATCCCCAAAAAAAAGAGGCTAATTTTCTCAATCAGCCTCTGATTTATTGATTGTTAATGGTAGGCACGACGGGATTTGAACCCGTGACCTCTACCGTGTCAAGGTAGCGCTCTCCCCCTGAGCTACGCGCCTTCTTACAAAATATCTATCAATCTTGCTGTTGGCATGTCAAGCAAAATTAGTTTTCTCACCCTGGGTTAAAATAACCAACCCGATCCTAATATATTGAAGTCCTGAGGCTATGGTGAATCCAGCCGTTAGCCAGAAGGCGTATATTTTAATAGGTTCTAAATTTAGATAACTATTTGATAGTATCATGAGAATGGTAGCTATTTGTAAGCATGTTGTTGATTTACTCAAAAGGGAAGGGTGAATTTTTACTGGATGCCGGTTTAGATAAAGCAGTAGAACTCCAAGCAAAATAATCACATCTCGGCTTATAATTAAAACAGCCAACCAAGGAGGAATCATTTTCAATATAGCTAAGGTTGTATAGGCAGCTATAAGGAGGATTTTATCAGCCAAGGGATCAAGATAGGCTCCCAAATCACT
>JAQYWG010000343.1 GCA_030145085.1 Thermodesulfobacteriota bacterium | reverse complement strand
TGATCCTCGATATATTAATTCCATTGACTAAAATTTCGCCCTGAGTAGAGCTTTCTTCGCAGTGTATCAGCTTGAGAAGCGTCGTTTTGCCGGCTCCGCTAGGCCCGGTTAAGAAGACAAATTCACCTCTATTCACCTGAAGGGTAATATCATCTAAAGCATGAATATTGCCTGAATAAATCTTACTTACATGGTAAAATTGGATCATCTCAGATGAATCCGTTCATGCTAGGATATGCTCTGATATCGAAGCCAATCGGGGTTTTGTGCCTTGATGGTGGGCAGTGGTAAAAGCGCATTGCGGATAAAATTATCGAATAATCCTTAATAAATAATGAATAAATAATGTGTAAGCCTCAAAAATAATTAACATATTTTATTATGCAATGCAAGGATAATGAGGCAGAAGTTTCCTGAATTTCAGGAAATCACCCTGGTCCATGAGCGTAAATTCATCCTTCAAACCGCAGCACTGCAGCACCGCATAACGGCAGCACCCAAACTGGGCTGGAAGGGGCACGTATTCCCTGCATGTCCCGCCAGTGGCGGAAAAATGGTCACCTCAAAAAGCATGGAAGCGAAGGGATAAGGGTGTTCGCTTGGGAATAATAGAATTTGCTATATAATGGGTTACAAAAAACTCCCTTTAAAAGTAAGGGAACTTGCGTAAAGAACGGCGTGATGGGAAATTCCCTGGATTTTTGGAGAATTTCCTTATCCCTTGGCCTCTATAGGTAACGTGAGCGGGATCAAGGGAGATGAGCGAAGTCCAAGGCTTACGGTGGCTTTCTTAGTCCTTCGGTTCATAAGTTCGGTTACGAACATATTTACTCAGGACTTAGTGCTGAGTGAGCATTTGCTCAGATC
>JAQYWG010000342.1 GCA_030145085.1 Thermodesulfobacteriota bacterium | reverse complement strand
GTGTTTGTGGCCGTGCCTTTATACGGTATCCTGAATCGTGGGTTCTTGGGTTATCTCAGGCAATACATTCGACCTACGATGTTCATGCTGCCCTTTAATATCATGGGAGAACTTTCAAGAACATTGGCACTGGCGATACGGCTCTTCGGAAACATGATGAGTGGGGCGAAAATCGGTGCAATCCTTCTTGCCATTGTCCCGCTTTTTTTCCCGATCATTATGCATGCCCTGGGATTGTTGACCGGACTGATACAGGCATACATTTTTGCCGTACTTGCCATGGTGTATATTGCCTCCGCGACACGCGCCCACCAGGAAAGAGAACAAAAACAGGAGAAAAAACAAGAAGAGAAAGGAGAGAAGTCACATGGATAGCATTAGTCTCATTGGCATGGCTTCCGTGATAACCGCCGGCTTGACCGTTGCTATCGGATCCATTGGTCCCTCACTCGGCGAAGGACGATCCGTAGCACAGGCTTTGAGCTCCATTGCTCAACAGCCGGATGAAACCAACAACATCACTCGAACGTTATTCGTGGGGCTGGCTATGATCGAATCTACCGCTATTTACTGTTTTGTCGTTGCAATGATTCTGATATTCGCCAACCCCTTCTGGGATCATGTGATAGCAAAGTAGGAGGTCTACAGTGCTCATCAATTGGTTCACTGTAATAGCCCAAATCGTTAACTTTCTCATTCTCGTTGTGCTTCTCAAATACCTTCTCTACAATCGGATCATCAAGGCCATGGACGAACGAGAGAGGAAAATTCAGTTGCACTTGAAGGAAGCTGAGGAAAAGGAGCAGGCCGCAGAGCAGGAGGCGCAATCCCTTCGCGAAAAAAACCGGGACTTTGATGAAAAGCGCGAATAC
>JAQYWG010000341.1 GCA_030145085.1 Thermodesulfobacteriota bacterium | reverse complement strand
ATTGGAGAAGTGCATAACGCAGAGTGGATTGGAGCAATGTCCCAACCCGTAGGTATGGCCTAATTCATGAACCGCTTCCTTGAGAACCCGTTCCTTAAACCGGTCAATATCCTCGGACAAACCGTAAAATTCCTGGCTCAATCGACAAAGGGAGATAATCGCCACCCGATTTTCCAAGTCGGCTTCCCCAAACACGAAATTCAAGGAGGGAACATAGAGGTCAAGGTCGGCCACGCCGAGAACCCGATCTCCCACTCCCCTCTCGACCTCCCCGAGTTTGAGAAGGATGGCCGATGAGAAATACTGCTTTCTCCTCCCGTTGTAAGCATAATCAGGGGAATGTAAGGGTTGCCCCATGTAAACCTCTTTCTCGAGGGTTTTCCCTATGGATTCTTGCAAGCCCTCCAATATCCTGCCATCGACCTTCCCCACAGGCACGAGGACGATCTTCCCGGCCACCCTCTTGCCCCACGTATCCTTCCTCCTACGATGAAAACCCTTGATCAAAGTCATACCGCAACGCCCGCCAGGATTCGCTGTGAGATGCTATCACCCTTCTCGTGTATCGGGTTCAAAGGGTTCCAGCAAGCAATTTCCCATCGCCCTTCGGGTGCAACTCACGAGCTCTCATCACACCATGACTCTGCGCCCGTTTCATCAATGGATAAATTGAGAGGAGCCCTCTCCCGCAGGATAAGGCCCTTCACCTCTGGACAGGGGATCTTCCATAAATCTGTCCCTACATCCCTTACAGAGGAGAAAAGCCACCTCTTGGTAGACATCCTTTTCCAGTTCATGGGGATCCATCCTCTCAATCTCACCCATCAGTCGGTGCACTTCCTCCTCGATGTCCCCCCGGGGAAAGTCCAATACCCCATC
>JAQYWG010000340.1 GCA_030145085.1 Thermodesulfobacteriota bacterium | reverse complement strand
GGAAGCCATGAGGTTTCTCTCTTTGGCATATAAGCGGAGAGGTCTGTGGGAAAGGAGCGCTGCCCTCTGGGAGGATATGATCTCTTGGGATGGGGGCCGGAGTTCCTTTCCCTATGTGGAGCTGGCCAAACACTACGAACACCGCGTCAAAGACTATTCGAAGGCCCTGGAGATGGTTCGAAGGGCTGTTGACATGGTGGACTGCTTTGGCTTTTCCGAGAGAGAAGCCCTCCTCCACAGGCAGAGAAGGGTCACAAGAAAGGAGAAAAAGGCCCGCCGCAGTATCGTGTAAGGACTTTCCCTTTCTCTTACGCTTCCTTCCGTTCGGCTGAGCCCTTCGATCTGCCCGAATGGAGCTCAGGGTCGAAGACTCACGACGAAGCCTGCTCTCCCTGCCTGCGTATCCTACCTTTCCAGTACATTATGTTCAGACAACGGTGGTCTATGGTGTCTGAGGAATATCTGCCATCAAATTGAGATCGCGCATTCCTCCTTTCATCTTTGGCTTGTCTAATAGGATGGCTTCCTTTATTGTTCGCTTCAGATGCAGAAGAATGTCTGTGTAGTCCAATATATTTTGGGTTTTACAGAATTGGTCGGCGCGTTTGTTTAGTAGAATCAGTTTTCAGACAGTCAATTAATAGATCGAGGTTTGGTCTGAATTGTTTTCAGAAAGCGAAAGGGGATTTGGGCAACAACCCCGAGAAATTTGATCCCGAGAAAGGTAAAAAGCAACGACTTCCTGCCCGAGCCATATTTAAAACCATATTATTACTGCCCGACGCCATTCATTACACTTCCTCATTCGTCTCCCAAATACAAGCGATCCTTCTAATGATAACCGAGCTCAGGCCCCAGGCCAGAGGAAGGGATAAAGGTAAC
>JAQYWG010000033.1 GCA_030145085.1 Thermodesulfobacteriota bacterium | reverse complement strand
GTGGAGTGGCGGCAAGCCCACTCCACAGAACAAGCGCTCTTGAACCAGCAGTAACGCTTTTTCCGGTTTTTATGCCCACTATTCCAACATTCCATCATTCCAATTCTCCAAAAGATTACGCTCATGGAAAACGGAGTTCCCCTAAAAACCAGGAAACTCCAGGTCGAATATCATTGAAAAACCCATCCTAATATCTTATATTGTTATGAGTTTATCTTTTCTCATGAAGGCATTGGAGCAATTGACGGGGTATTGAATATGAAATGTCGCAACTGTGGAGCGATCAATAGGAAGGATTCAAAATTTTGCAAAAAGTGTGGTTCCAGCCTTAACATGAACCTCGCCTGTCCCCGTTGCCATTGCGATAACCTTCAGGATGCATCCTACTGCACCCAGTGTGGAACGAGGCTGTCTATTCAAAGAAAGCCCAAGGGGACCCAAAAGCGCTGCCAGAGTTGCGGCTATTTTAACGATGTTGATGCCGCTTACTGCTATTATTGCAATCAGAAGATACTGGAGGATTACCCGGAATAGGCCTTTTAGTGCCGCCGGGAATGGCTATAGTGGAGTAGAGGTTTTTACAAGGACAAATAGAGGGAAAGGGGGTGATAAGGAGGTGAAGGGGAAATGGATGTATTCGCTCGTTATTCTGTTCTGTCTATGGGGATGTGCGGCAAGCCGTACCTTTTGGATGGATATCCGATACCTGCCAGGACCCTCGGCTGAGCAGCCGGAGCGGAAACAGGTAGTTGCAATCAATGACTTCAAGGACCTCAGGGAAGATAGTTCCCAACTTGGGGCTTGGACTCGGCCCAAGGGTCGACTGGATACTTTTATGACCTCCAAACCTGTGGATCAGGCGGTCACCAAGGCTATATCGGACTATTTCCTTTCCCGGAAGTATCGAGTTATTAATTATACGGGCTGGGACTTGAGTCCCGAGAGTCTTTCCGGTATTCCGGCCGATTTAGTGGTTGGGGGGGATATTGTCCATCTGAAAAGTGAAGCCTGGACCAGCGTGCGGACGAGGGTGAAAGTGCACGTCCAGCTTCAAATCCACGTGGGCAAAGTAAGGGAGAGGAAGGTATTGAGCCAAAAAATGGAGATCTCGAAGGAGATAGTAGGGGTTACATCGAGGCCGGAAAACATCGAGGAAGCGCTCAATAAGGAACTTTCGGAGGCCATTGACAGGATCTTTCAAGGCATACTGTGACCTCCCGACTTTCCAAGGATTAGGGTAATCATATGGAGCGGAAGCATTTTGCCTCGATGTTCGTCATCGGTCTCGTTGTCCTATCCTTCTACCTCTTCTACGTGGTTTTCTCTCCTTTTTTGGTTCCCATTGTCTGGGCTATCATCCTAGCCATTGTATTCTACCCCGGTTACCAAAGGTTGAACCATCGGTTGAAGGGGAGGAGATCCCTCTGTGCCCTAGTGATGACGGCCCTTGTTGTGTTACTTATCGTACTTCCATCCACCTATATCCTTTCAATGTTGGCTAACGAGGCAATAAACGCCTACGTCTTTTTCGAAAGGGGATTGGAAACGGGCCGATTTCAATCGATTTTGGAGGTGAAGGATCACCCCATTATCCAGGGGTGGTGGAATCAGCTCAACCAGTATGTTGACCTCTCCGAAATCGATCTCAATTCCCTTCTGCTTGAAAACTTGAGAAAGGTGAGTACCTTCGCCATCAACCAGACCTCGAGGATCATAAAGGGATTCTCTTTTGTTATCATCAATTTCTGCCTGGTCGTCATTTCGTTATACTATGTCTTCAAGGATGGTGATCAATTACTCAGAAAGATCCGCGAGGCGATCCCTTTGGTTCCTGAAGATAGGGGTTTGCTTTTCTCTCGTTTGGAGGAGATGGTCTACGCAACCCTATACGGCGGGATATTTGTTGCCCTTCTTCAAGGTTTTTTGGGAGGATTGGCCTTCTGGTTTTTGGGGCTCTCGTCTCCGATTTTTTGGGGCACGGTTATGGCTTTTCTCTCCTTTTTGCCTATCATTGGTCCCGTTTTCGTGTGGGGGCCAGTCGTCACCTACTTCTTCTTTCAGGGGTCGCTTTTAAAGGGAATTGTGCTTCTGGTCTGGGGAGGAGCCGTGGTGGGCCTATCGGACAATTTTTTGCGCCCGATCCTCATCAGCAAGAGAACAAAGCTTCATACCATTCTGTTGTTCTTCGGGGTACTGGGTGGGATAAAGGGCTTCGGATTGCTGGGATTGGTTGTAGGTCCACTAGTGGTGACCATCTGTATAACTATCCTGGATATCTATTCGGAAAAGGCAGCTCAAACTGCCCCATCGGAGATTTGAAGGATACGGAGGCAAGGAATGAGGAAAGCACTGGTCCTTTTTCTGGTTCCCGTAATTCTCATCGGATGTGCAAAATTGGCCAAGGATGTGAAGGCGCCCGAGAAGCCCTTGATACTACTGAAGGAAAAAGATATCCCCTCCTTCAATAATGATTTGGACAGGGGATCATTGAGGTTTGCCATCAGTCGGAGCATTGAATTTTTCCGGAGGCTGCCGGAAGATCACCTCTTCGAATACGGAGAAGATCGATACTCAACCGCTCACCTCATCAAGTCCATGGAGACTTTTTTGTATCTCCTGGATGAGGCTGAGGATATGGAAGAGCTAACCGATATGGTCCGGCAGCGGTTTAACGTTTACCAATCCGTTGGATCGGATGGGCGGGGAACGGTTCTTTACACCGGGTATTACGAGCCCATCCTTAAAGGGAGTTTGACTCCCAATGGGACGTTTAGGTTGCCCCTGTACAAGAGGCCGAACGATTTGATTGAGATCGACCTGGAACTCTTCAGCAGCAGGTTCAAGGGGGAGAAGATCAGAGCCCGTTGCGACGGGAGCCGGATTGTGCCCTATTACACCCGGGAAGAGATCGATAACTATGGAATGCTATCGGGAAGGCAATTGGAGATCGCTTGGTTGGAGGATCCCATTGATGTCTTCTTCCTTCAGATCCAAGGATCAGGGCAGGTCCTTCTGGAGGATGGGACCACCCTGAGGGTAAATTACTCGGCATGGAATGGAAGGCCCTATCGAAGTATTGGGGCCCTATTGATCGATAGGGGGATCATAAAGAGGGAGGAGATGAGCATTCCCCGGTTGAGGGAATATTTACGGGATAACCCCAGCCAGAGGGAGGAGATCCTAAATTATAATGAAAGCTACATCTTCTTCAGGGTGGTGGAACAGGGGCCATTGGGCAACATTGAGGTCCCACTCACCCCTGGTCTTTCCATTGCCACGGATTCCAAATTGTTCCCCAAGGGCGGCCTGGTCTACATCTGTGCCGAAAAGCCCATCATCGACGATTCGGGTACCGTCATAGGGTGGATTCCCTTCTCGAGGTTCGCCCTCAACCAGGATACAGGGGGTGTCATCAAGGGGCCGGGGCGGGTAGACCTTTTTTGGGGAAGCGGAGAGGGGGCGGGGATTCCGGCAGGACATATGAAAAACGAGGGGAAGCTCTATTTCCTCGTCGAGAAATAATCTCCTGGTTTGCTTGCCATCAATTTCGGGGATCTGTGATTCTTGAACAACCCATGTCATATTGGCATACCCGCAATATTCAAAGAAATTAAAAGGGATATATTCAATTAGAGCATAAGCCCGGAACATGCCTTTTTAGTCTCACCTTAACTTCCAATATCTCCTGGCGCCTTTACCCTTTCACCCAGGTAATCCATCCTCTTTCTTCAAATGCATGTTCCAACCCATTTATTATTCGGGTAATCATTGGAGAGAAACGTGCTTGAACGTATTTTTGCTGGATTCATCTCGATTGGCATATGAATTGCTTAATAATTTATGTCAGGCGTTCCCAAAAGGGGTGCCAGCCTTACATTTCCCTTTAGTGGGATTAAGGTTCGGGAAGGGCATACGCCACTGTGATTATTTTTCATACGAGTTGATAAATTTTGTCATCGGTTTACGGGTAGCGGGCGGGATCATATGCAACTAGGTTCTAAGGAGGAGGTCGATGAGGTTCAATATCGGGGATAAGGTTCGCCATCGGGGTCTCAGGTGGCTTAGGGGAACAATAGAGGAGATCTACGAGGCCTCAAGAGCCCATTCCGATGACGGCCGCTACTATCACTATAAGGTATCCCTCGGGAAAGGTAACTACTATATCGATCGAGGAAGTGAATGGGAATCTATTCCAGGAGGAAAGGAGAATGCGGAAGCCACTTCCGATCGTGGGGTCAATTTCGAGGACTCCGTACCGCCTGATTCGGACTAACCCCTTCGAGTTTATCCCTTGGCCAGTTTAAAGGGGGTTTTGCTATAACCTCATTTTCGTGTCCACCATTTCCCCAAGTTTTGCCTTAACAAATTACCCCATTCAGCCTAGTTTGGGTACTGCCGTTATGCGGTGCTGCGGCGAAAACACTGGTATTACGGTGTTGCTGTGCTGCAGTGTTGCGGTCAAAAAATAGTGCTTTGGTGTTGCAGTCCTGCAGTGGTGCAGGTGAGAGGCTAGGAGTGAAGGGGAAGGAGGAAGGAGGAGGTAGGCAGGGTAAGGGAAAAGTGTGTTTTGGATTTCTCCTCCTAAATGACCCTTGTCCCTCAGATTACGCTCAAGAACAACGGGCCCGCCTCCAAAAAATCAGGAAACTCCAGTGGATTTTTTGTTGACTTAAGGAGAAAGATTTTATAATATACTAGTCATTGAAGTAAGGGGACTGGGATCAAAATTTTTTTTATCAATTTTCCACTTTTTTGACTTGATCTTCTCGGTAAATGCTTATATGATTACGGTAACACTGGAGAGGGGGATAGAATCCCAGAGAAAGGAGGGGTGAATGGTTATGATGCGAAATTTTCCCTTTGCGAGGGTATTCGCAACCGTGGCTGTTACAGCATTTGTGGCTATCTTCGCCTTCGGCTGCGCCACAACTGAGCAAGCTAAAAAAGCTCAGACAACTGCTGACGAAGCCTTGAAGATGGCGCAAGAAGCAATGAGTAAGGCGGATTCGGCAGTGATTAAAGCCGGAGAATGTGAGGAGGCTGGAAAGCGGGCTAATGCCGCTGCCGAAAAAGCTAGTGCTGAAGCCGATCGTTCAGAGGCTGCAGCTACACGGGCAGTCGCAGCTGCCGATCGTGCGGAAGCGGCGGCCGATCGTGCGGAGGCAGCTGCAAGGAAGGCTGCGGCGGCCTTTAAAAAGCGCATGATGAAATAGTGGTGTCGTGGACCTTAAGGGTTCATCGAGGTTTCGGGTTTGCCGATAAACTCTCTTCCTATGAGAAGGATGGGTTTATCGGCAAACTCATTTTTCCCTCTTACCTTCGTAATATCAATGGGAATCCCCGTGCGCTCCATCAGGGCGATGGTGAATTTCTTAAGATTTACCCGTTTTTCCAGTCCTTCCTCTTTTAATTGAGCGAAGCCGTAGCGGATGAGGTTGGGGATTTGATGATAGATGTCCTCGTGGACCTCGACGAAGATCCTGTTGTGTCTAAATCCGAATTTGACGGGTTCATAGATGATCTCCACCGGCATGCCAATTCTGGCGAAAGGATAGAGATTCTCGATATCCTCCGGATAGAGCCTAATGCATCCATGACTCACCAAGCGACCCACTCCCCAGGGGAAATCGGTACCGTGGATTCCATAGCCATTGAGGGAGAGGGAAATCCAATGGGTCCCGAGGGGATTTTCCGGCCCAGGGGGGATAGATACTCTTCCATGTTTCCTCCGGAGACTGGGTGGAATGTACCACCTGGGGTTCTCTAATTTACCGGAAACGTGAAAGGTCCCAAAGGGGGTTCGTCCATTCAATACCCCGATTCCCATGGGATAAGTCTTGACCATTTGTATGGATTTGATGAAGAGATAGAGCCTCATCTCCGGGACATTAATTACAATGCCTTCGTGCCGGGTTTGGGGGAGTACCCACATGGCGGGGATTTTGAGCTTTAACCCCTCAGGAGGAATCCATGAATCCAGTTCCCGATAAAGGGACTTCAGTTCCCAGAAGCCGAGACCGAATTTCCTCGCTATGTCGAGTAATGTCTCATTGGGCTGGATGGTGTGGTTTCGTTCGCTTCCTACTATTGTCAAAGCTCGTGAATCGGTATCGTCTTTCCCCTGAGGTATGAAATAAGAAAAGGCCCCCGAGGCCGATAATGAGGATGGTAAGCCAAGGGAGGAGACGAAAAAGAGAATGATTGCGAACAGAGATTTTCTTGCTTTCATTTCAACGATACATCATATACTATCACGGAAATTCCTAAGCTTCCAGAGAAATTTGTTCGGAAGGTTCCCGAATTTTATGGTTTAGATTATTGTTGATGTGAAAGGGGACGAGGTATGAAAGGGAGGGGAACAATCCATTACGGATGGATCGTCATCACGATGGGGCTACTCACAACCATCGGTGCCCACGGTTTCGGACGATTCGCATATTCCATGATCAATCCTAGTATGATCGATGGTTTGGGTTTATCCTACACGCAGGTTGGATACCTTGCGGTGGGCAACTTCGGCGGCTACTTGTTTCTCGCCATTGTCGGTGGTTTCTTGGCGGCCCGATTGGGGCCAAGAATCGTCATCAGCCTTTCTCTTGTTCTGATGGGCATCACCATGATCTTGACAGGCTTGGCCAAGACCTACGGATTTGCTCTTGCCATGCGGACACTGACAGGTCTCGGCAATGGGGGGGCGTATGTCCCCGCCATGGCACTCGGGTCAATCTGGTTTTCAGCCCGGAAGAGAGGACTCGCCACGGGCATCGTGACAGCGGGTATCGGCATTGGATTCGCCCTTTCGGGCGTGATCGTCCCCCCTATCCTATCCGCTTATGGGGCAGAAGGCTGGCGATCCTGCTGGTATTACCTTGGGGTCATCGTTCTCGTTCTGGCAGGGATCACGTACGGTTTTCTCAGAAACAGGCCGGAAGACCTGGGGCTGAAACAGATAGGTTCAGACGCGTCGGAGGACAAATCGGAAGGGCAAAAGGTCAAGGGGCTTGAATGGGGAAAGGTCTACAAAATCGGATCGCTGTGGCACCTCGGGGCCGTCTATTTCATGTTTGGATTTTCCTATATCATCTACATCAACTTTATTGCTACCTTTCTCGTCAAAGAGATGGGATGGACAAATAGTGAGGCAGGCAGGCTTTTCACTTTTCTCGGCTTCCTAAGCATCTTCTGCGGCCTCCTCTGGGGAGGAATTTCTGATGTTATTGGGAGAAAGGCTGGGGCAGCCCTGGCCTATGTGGCTCTGGCTATATCCTATGGGATTTTTGCCTTGGTCCGTTCACCGGGGGCTTTCTATGTCTCCGCCGTTTTTTTCGGCATTACGGCATGGGCCATACCCACCATTATGGCCGCAGCAGCAGGAGACTATGTGGGGCCGAGGTTGGCGCCAGCTGGACTGGGTTTTATTACCCTATTTTTCGGGATTGGGCAGTTTATCGGCCCATACGTGGGAGGCCTTTTCGCCGATATGACCGGTTCCTTTAGCCTTTCCTTTGCCGTGGCTGCCGGTGTTTCTATGGTCGGGACAGTGGGATCCATTACATTGAGGAAGCCCCGGGCAGAGGCCTGAAATCATAAAAAAAGTTTGACAAAAAAGACTCAAATCAATAATGTTGATGAGGAGGAATCTGGAGAAGGTGTTATCTGCCAGGAGGGGCGGTTATGAGCGAGAATCAAGTCGACAGAAGAAGGGGTGGGCGGAGACAATCCGATATCTTCATCAGGAACCTATCGGATGAGCTGGATATTATCATCGATATCCTTGATGGTAAACTCGACGCTACCGCAAGGGAAATCCTGGAGGTGAGAAAACTTCAATTTCAATTGGGTCGGAGAAGAGATGATCGGGAAACCGAAGCAGAGATCATGAGAAAACTGGAGAAGATATCCAAAGCCCTCTTGGATTTGGGCCAATCACGAAGGTGAACTCTCAGTGTTCTTGAAGTTCGATTCCCTGATCATTTCTCATAGCAGATAGTGTCTTCATGGGGTTTGGCTTTGAGCTGATGGGGTCACGGAAGGGCTGGAGCTGAGCAATCTATGGAAAAAGGGATAACCTTGAGGATATCCAGTTCGAGAAGGTATTGGGGAAAGGGGAGAGGGGTTCGGGATACGTTCATTGACCTTATGTCCGTTGTCCCAAGAAGGGGAGTACTATGGAATTGGGTAAGATTAGGCAGACAGTGAGATCCAGATTCGGATTTGCCGTGGCCATCGCCGTTATCTCTTTTATCGCCATCTTCGGTTTTGGATTTATGGCTTTCATGGCAGAAAGGGATATCATGATCAAGAATACTACCATTCGGGGATATAGTATAGCCAAAATTTTGTCCATCCTGAACGAAGATGCCGCCATCAATCGAGATCCGAAATTATTGGAGAGGTATACAGGGGAGATTGGAAATGAAAGGGATATTGTCTTGATCGAGATCACCAGGGGGGATAAGCTCATCGCCAGATATCGAGACAATGGGAGGATTTCCGAAAGGAACATTCGGATAGTTTCCCACCCATTAGTTTTCCATGGGGAGAACGTAGGGGTTACCTTGGTCGGTTTCTCCATTGAGCAGGCCAACGACAATATGTATGGGATCAAGAAAATCACCATAATTGTGGGGATACTATCCCTCTCTTTCTTTATCAGTTACTTCATCTTACTGTTATGAGGCATTTGGGGGAAAATAGGGGAATCAGATGGATAAGCTAACTGAGGTTCAACTGAAATTGCAAGAGGTGGGATGTCCTCTGTGTTATAACACTCGGCTGGACCTCGTCCTGAGGTGCGATTTAGGTCAGGATGAATGTATTTATACGGCTAAATGCCTGCATTGTGGAAACATCTTTGAGGTGAATACGAGAAGTAAAACCGTGGAGGAATTGGAGCCTGCATTGGAGGATAAGTTAAAGACGAAGGGTTGCCCCAAATGCGGGGGGCATGACCTTCAGGTGGACTTTCGTTGTGATTTGGCCTCTCAGGATTGTTTTCACGCCCTGACCTGTCAAACCTGTGGTCATGTGTTCGTGGGAGAAAGATAGGTTGGTAAGCGATGAGCTTTACGAAATCTTGAGGGGATCAAAGGGAGATGTTCGAGGCTGTTGTCATTTCACTCAAATCATACGGGGTACCAATATCCCCTCAGTTTATGGATGAAAGGGCGGATGGTCATTTTTTCCGTTTGTTTATTTTCTTTCATATCAATAAACCAAAATTTATTGACATCGAAAAGGAAGAGCGTTGAATGTGGGACCTCGTTTGGTCGCAAGAGGAAAATTTCCCCATAATCCGGATGGCTAATCGTTGGCCCCGTTACCTTTTTCACGTTTTCCTGATACCGCTTATGCGTCGTGTTGTTACTGCCGAGGTATGGCTGTTTTGAGACATACCGTTGATCCATTGTTTCCTCTCTCTTAAGCATGGTCTTTACCCCTTTTGGAAATTCCACGTTCGCCGTGAAGCGGTGAATGGTTAACGTCCCCTTTTCGAGATTGATTGTCGTAGCTCTACAAATAGCAAAACGCATGCCACCAACCGAAGGGCCAGTATTATGGGAATTCATGCTAATCAAGGGATAAAATGGTGCGCTGAACGGCCGAAAAAGAGAAAAATCCGCAAAAAGTGACATTTTTTGTCAAACATTACCAATACGTGAATGGATTTTCCCTTAAAGCAATACGCTCAGTTGACCCCAGGGCAAAACTTTGCAATAATTACCAGAACGAACGCTTTGTGAGTGTTAGGGAGAGGGGAATTGGGGCGTTATGTTCTTCCCCTTCTCTTTTTGCTGGGTTTCTTCGGATGTGTCGGTGTTTTTCCCAAGGAAACCATGAGAGAGTGCGATGTCGGTGTTTCCTTACCACAACTGGTGCTGCATCCTGAAAGGTATAAGGGAAGGAGAATTTTACTGGTAGGAGTAATGGGGGGACCGTTATCGAGATTTTGCAAAAGCCCCTCAATTGGCGGAACGTACCCAAGGATGTCGATCAGTCTGAAGGGCGATTTTTGGTTGTATCGGCTGGATTTTCGGACGGCGCACTATATCGACGAGGGAGGATGATTACCGTCGTCGGAGAGTTTGTGGGCACCCGAACCCAAATCCTTGGCGAGATAGACTATCGGTACCCGTTGATCTCCATGGATAATCTGGTCCTCTGGGATAAACCGAGGGCTGGCCCGAGGACTCGAATCGGGATAAGAGTTACGGGGACGATGTAAATTTGCGAGAACGGTGAGGAGGCGGTCCTCAGATAGGGCAAAACATCCGGCGAAAGGAAGATGGGATTTCCGCTGTTAGAGGTGAAATCGATGGCTTGAGCCGGCTGAAGAGGGAATCGAAGGCGGAGCGAAGGGGGTGACTTGGAGATGGACAAGCTTGTGGATAAAGGGGATATTGATTTAAACGAGGTTTTTGTCGGGAATGGCAGGGATTTAAACCGAATATTTCCCGATATCTCCCTCAAGAGATTCCTGAAGGACATTGAGCAACATAAGAGGGAAGTGAGGATGTTTCTCAAATCCCTGGAGTTTGAGGATGAGGGGAGTGGGTAATGAAAGGGAAAAAAGGCATTCGGTGTCCTAAATGCGATTACCAATTTCCAACCTCTCTTTGTGAATCCTGCGGTGCCGAAAATTTGAAGAAATCTTCTTACTGTTGCCGATGTGGAATGGAGCTTGTTGAACTTGTTGAAAAGGAGACTTCCATTGATTGGGAAAGCAGGAAGTTGTGCAGCGACGGAGCCTGCATCGGCGTCATCAATGAACAAGGGGTCTGTAAGGAATGCGGGAAGGCTTACAGCGGCGAGCCCGGATGAAGGGGGATGGGATGAGGGGGAGCAGGGCAGATATCTCTTCTAGCCCAGGTTGTGTGAATAGGAAGCGAATATTGACAGGGAAAGGATAAATGATTAAGTTATTATTAGGTGTTTTGGCGCGCTTAAGGAGGATTTTATGATAGTCGTACCCAGTGGTGCTGACAAGGGAGACAAGGAGAAGGAGGAAAAAATCCACGTTCCCGGGGAGCTTCCCATTTTACCGTTGCGAGGGACGGTCCTTTACCCAGAGCTGATCTTGCCCATCATGGTCGGCAGGAAAAAGTCGGTGAAGTTGATCGATGACGCCATGGAAAGGGATAGAATCATCGGGGTCGTAACTCAGAAGCGATCGGAGATCGAGGATCCAAAGGAGGACGAACTTCACCAATTTGGTGTAGCGGCCCTTATCCTCAGGATGATTCGGGAATTGGATGGCAGCCAGCGGGTCATTGTCCAAGGCGTTTCAAGAATACGAATACAGGAGTATATTCGAAGGGATCCCTATTATATGGCGAGGATCGAGGCGATTGAAGAGGGATCAATAAAGGGCGTCGAAGTCGATGCGATGATGATGAACTTGAAGGGCCTTTTCCAGAAGGCCATTGAATACGCGCCCTATCTTACCTCGGAATTGGGGACGATGGTCAGTAATATTAAGTCCCCGGCTATTTTGACCGACCTCATTGCCTCCAACTTGAACATCAACGCATCGGAAAAACAACGGCTTCTGGAGATGGTCGATGTCCAAGAGAGGCTCAACCAAGTTCACCTGCTGTTGAACCGGGAGGTTCAAGTTTTGGAATTGGGCAATAAGATCCAATCTCAAGTAAAGGAGGACATGGATAAGACCCAGAGGGAATACTATCTCAGGGAGCAAATGAAGGCCATCAAGAAGGAGCTGGGCGAGCTGGATGAACACACCGCCGAGACTAAGGAATTGAAAGAACGGATAGCCAAGGCCAAGATGCCACCGGAGGCCTTGAAGGTGGCCGAAAAGGAGTTAGATCGGCTTTCGAAAATCCCTCCTGCCTCGGCCGAATATACGGTTGCACGAACCTACCTGGATTGGCTCGTTGATCTGCCCTGGTCGAAGAGCACAAAGGATAACTTGGAAATTTCCAATGCCAGGATTATATTGGAAGAGGATCATTACAACCTGGAGAAGGTTAAGAAGCGAATCTTAGAATACCTGGCCGTGAGGAAACTCAAGGACGACATGAAAGGGCCCATCCTCTGTTTCGTCGGACCTCCGGGGGTTGGGAAGACTTCCCTTGGGAAATCAATCGCCCGGGCGATGGGCCGTAAGTTCGTTCGAATCTCATTGGGGGGAATAAGGGATGAGGCGGAGATCAGGGGCCACAGAAGGACGTATGTTGGGGCCTTGCCGGGAAGGATCATCCAGGGGCTCAAAAGAGCCGGTTCCAATAACCCCGTCTTTATGCTGGACGAAGTGGACAAAATCGGGATGGACTTCCGGGGTGACCCTTCATCGGCCCTGTTGGAGGTTTTGGATCCAGAACAGAACTTTTCTTTTTCGGACCACTACATCGATGTGGGGTTCGACCTTTCCAAAGTGATGTTTATCACCACCGCTAATGTCCTGGAAACGATTCATCAGACCCTAAGGGATAGGATGGAGGTGCTTGAGCTGCCGGGATATACCGAATACGAGAAATTGATGATCGCTAAGGAGTTTCTCATCCCTAAACAGCTCACTGAGCACGGCCTTTCGGAGGAGCACATAGAACTTCAGGACGATGCCCTTACCACCATCATCACCTCTTACACCCGGGAAGCGGGAGTGAGGAATCTGGAGAGGGAGATTGCCTCTGGGTGCAGGGGGGTTGCTAAGGAAGTGGCCGAGGGTAAGAAGGAAAAGACGATTATCAATTCGGATGCCCTCCATAAATTTCTGGGCCCGGTGAAGTTTTTCCCAGAGGTTGCTGAGAGGACATCCGAGGCGGGGGTAGCTACAGGCCTTGCCTGGACCCCCACTGGGGGCGATATAATTTTCGTCGAGGTGACGAAGATGAAGGGGGAGAAGGGGCTGATCCTAACCGGACAATTGGGAGATGTGATGAAGGAATCGGCTCAGGCAGCCCTGAGCTTCGTTCGAACCAAGGCCAAGAAGTTGGGCATAAAGGAGGACTTTTTCGACAAAGCCGACCTGCATATCCATGTTCCCGCCGGAGGTATTCCCAAAGATGGCCCCTCCGCAGGATTGACCATATTTGTCGCATTAACCTCCCTGTTTACCAACAGGCCCGTTCGAAGCGATATCGCCATGACAGGGGAAATAACCCTTAGGGGATTGGTCTTGCCCGTGGGAGGCATTAAGGAGAAGGTCCTGGCGGGAAGACGAGCTGGGATCAAAACGATCATACTGCCCAAGAAGAACGAAAAGGACCTCGAGGAAATTCCCGAAAGGATCAAGAAGGAGATGGATTTCAAGTTCATCCAGAAGATGGATGAGGCCGTCACCATGGCCCTTACATAGAGATTTTCCAGGGGGAAGTCCTTCTCCTCTTCTGCTTAAGTTTACAAGGTGGGTCAACCATTGGCCGTAGGAGGGTTTTCTGTTTTACGATTCCTTTAGTAGGTTCCCCGCAAGTGCTTTCTTGATTTTCCCTTCATGGGGATGGGATAGTATCCTAGATTTCACATGAACCCCATGGGAGGGAAAAATATCCTAACCCAAGGATCTTTTGACATCCCTTTTCATGGTTGCCGATCTGAAGGGAATGGAGCCCGAAGAGGTTGCCCATAAGACCACCCAAAAGGCCCTTGAGCTTTTCGGATTGGGTCTGGCGATTTGATGGGAGTCTCGTGACCCTGTTTCTTATCAGGAGAGACAACGAGAGATCCCACCATTGTGGTTTCTGCGAGGGGGTTCCATGCGGGCATGAAGAGTATCTCGATGGTGGGGAGGACACGAGAACCGCCGTCGGTTGACTCACCAATCCATTCCATCTATAATATTTTAGACGTTTCATGTGAACCCGTCAGGAGACCCCGGAAGGGTTTTTTTGTTTTTTTCGGCGATGTGAGAAAAAGTCATACGGAGATGGTAGCACGTCATGGATTATCCTAAATTGAGGGGCGTCAATGCCTTTCCCACCCCAATCCAAGGGCAGCAAATGATCTGTATTCAAGACCCCCAAGGGTTCAGTCAAAGGGCGGTATTCCTGCCGCTCCCCCTCTTCTTTATCGTGAGCCTATTTGATGGGAAACACTCTATCCTCGACATTCAGGCGGAATATATGAGGAAGTATGGGGATTTGATGTACAGGGAGAAGATCGAGGAGATCATCGAGCAATTGGACGCCCAGCTGCTGCTGGATAGCGACCGCTTCAGAGATACGATCGAGGAAGAGAAGCGGGATTTTCGGCTGTCCCGCATTAGGGAGGCCGCTTTCACCGGGACGAGTTACGATTCGGATCCCATCACATTGAGGGGACAGATCGAGAGGTATTTTTCCCCGCCCGACGGGCCCGGTGAGCCGTGCAGGGAGAATCCCTCGGGGACGCTCAAGGCAATCATCGCCCCACATATCGACTTTCAGAGGGGTGGCCCATGTTATGCTTTTGCCCATAAAGAGGTGAGGGAGAGATCCAATGCAGATCTCTTCATCATCCTGGGGACGGCCCATTGCGGGATGAAGAATTATTTCGCTCTGACCCGTAAGGATTTCAGGACCCCCTTGGGTATGGTGAAGGCCAACAAGGCTTTTGTCGAGGCATTATCGAAGGCATGCCACTGGGACCCCTTCGAGGATGAATTCGTCCATAAAAGGGAACATTCAATAGAATTCCAGTTGATCTTCCTCCAATATCTCTACCCAGGCAAACCGTTGGAGATCGTCCCCATATTGTGTCGGTCATTTCACGAGGCAATCGAAAAGTCCATCTCCCCCCGGGAGATTCCCCAAGTCCGTGAGTTCATAGAAGGCCTAAAAGAGGCAGCTAGGTCCATTGATCGAGAGGTCTGCTTGATAGCCAGTGCCGATTTGTCCCATATCGGGTTGCAGTTTGGCGATGGAGATCCCGCCTCCTCTATGCTGAGTGAGACGCGGGTAAGTGATTTGGAAATGTTGGCCTATGTTGAGAAAATGGATGCCGAGGGGTTTTATGATTCCATTCGAAAAGAGGGTGACCGTCGTCGAATTTGCGGGTTCCCTGCTATCTATGTCTTATTGAGTATCAACGGGGTCAAAAGGGGAAAGCTCCTGAAGTATGCCCAGAGTCAAAACTCGGAGACTCAGTCGGCGGTTACTTTTGCCAGCTTAGGCTTTTATTAAACGCGGCCCTTGATATGAAGGGTTAGGTATGGTATGAGAGAGGGCAAAGCGGGGTCAATCACCTATGATCAAAACGGTCCAAATCCAAACCGGGGCCAGGACGGAGTTCATTGATATCACCGGTAAGGTTCAAGATGTTGTTCGTGAATCCAAGGCTCGGGGCGGGATTTGCTATCTCTTTGTCCCGCACACAACTGCCGCTATCACCATCAACGAGAATGCCGATCCCAGCGTCCATCAGGATATCGTAATGCAATTGAATAAAGTCATTCCCTTTGATGATCAGTATAGACACATCGAAG
Organism: Thermodesulfobacteriota bacterium; assembly: GCA_030145085.1. Classification (GTDB taxonomy): domain Bacteria; phylum Desulfobacterota; class BSN033; order WVXP01. Next base: position 4,922 of record JAQYWG010000033.1, on the reverse strand, counting down.
GAAACTCCGCCGCCCACATAAAGGCAAGCGTCATCGGGTTCTCTGAAACGGTCTTCATCGAGGCGGGAACATTGCTCTTAGGGACTTGGCAAGGGATCTATTTTTGCGAATTTGATGGGCCAAGGAGCAGAAAGCTTCACGTGAAGGTGATGGCCTCGGATTAGGCCCCCGAGCGATATTTCCGGACGTTGAACGGGATTCCATTGGAACGGAGGCTATGGAGAGGGAGAAACAATCCTTATTGGAACAGGCGGAAGAGGTATTCCGGGGGGAGCCTAAGTTGATCCATCTGCCAGATACCGGTAAGGCCGTCTTTGTGGGGGATACCCATGGCGACCTGGAAGCCAGCAGATCGGTAATGGAGAGGTATCTCTCTGATCATCAGAAGGTGGTTTTCTTGGGAGACTATGTCGATCGAGGGGAGGCCTCCCGGGAGAATATCCACTACCTGCTTTCGATGAAGTTACAACATCCCAACGATGTCATCATGCTTATGGGAAATCATGAGGGATATATCGTAAAAGAGTTCTACCCCGCCAACTTTTGGCTTAGTCTCACCGATGGGGAGAAGGAGCGGTATGGTCAGACCCTTGCTCAGCTTCCCTATGCCGTTTCGACTCCCAACGGGGTAATTGGGGTCCATGGATCCTTGCCCGACGTGGAAAGGCTCGAAGATATCAATGATATCGAAACCGGGGATGAGAATTGGGATCAGATCATGTGGGGGGACTTCCAAGACCGGTCGGGAAATGATCTGGGTGGGTTTTGGGGGCGTCCTCAGTATGGGCGGGATTACTTTCACCGGCTCATGGATCAATTCGAAAGACAGGTACTCATTCGATCCCACCAACCCAACGCAAATCCAATTATGTTTAAGAAGCGGTGCTTGACCATCTTTACCTCTTATGCCTACCTACCCATCAGGACGGTAGCCATAGTTGACTTGACTCAAGAGAGGGTGGAGAGCATCGACGACATCGTGCTGGAGATGGTCTGATTCCATGGGAAGATCTCCCATTTGCGGGGAATGGGGATGAAAAATGACTCCGGAAACGATAAAGGTCATCTCCTTTGATCTGGATGGAACCCTGGTGGAGCCAGAATTTAGCGAATGGGTATGGGGTGTGGGGATCCCCCAGCTCTATTCCGAAAAGAGAGGGATGCCATTTGATGAGGCCAAGGAGGTTGTGGAGGGGGAATACCGCAAGGTGGGTGATGGGTCCCTGGAATGGTACGATATCAAGTATTGGTTCAATTTTTTCCAGCTCAATGCCCATTGGAAACCGTTGCTGAATCGTTTCTCCCACAAGATCAAAACCTATCCTGAGGTCTCAAATGTGCTCCAAGGCCTGTCTCCCGACTACAGGCTCATCATCATTTCCAATGCCACACGGGAGTTTATCGATATCGAAGTTGAAGTGGCAGAACTTCGGAGATATTTCTCCCGGATTTTTTCGGCCACCTCCGACTTCGGGCAAATCAAGAAAACCGCGGAGTTTTACGGACGTATATGTCAACTCCTCGGAATCAACTTCCAGGAGATACTGCATGTGGGGGATCACTGGGAGTTCGACTACATCGCTCCAAAGGAACGGGGTATCAAAGCCTTGCATATCGATCGGTCGTGGAGCCGTAGTGGAGATGATGTGATCAGGAGCTTAGAGGAAGTGGGACAGAAGCTGGGCTTGCGACGATAGCGTGCCATTTCCCCCTGGATTATGAAGTTCCGTAAAATCTGAGGGATGTCGCTTAATAATGTAACAAATCGGAAGGGAGGGTTTTGCATATGAAGGGAAAGAGATGGGGCTGGATCACATGGTTCGGCTTTCTGCTCCTATTGGACTACACGGTACCCTACACGGTACTTTCAGGGGTGAGCAAGTTCCATGGGGCCTTCCTTTTTTGGAACCTCTTTGCAATAGCGGCTATCGTCTCCATATTTGTCCTCCTGTGGAAGTGGAGGGATTGAGGGGAGGGGAACATGAATTCTTCATACATCATGCTCGTCGTCGCCATCTACGTCGCCCTGGGCACGTGGATGGCCTATATGTCCCGAAAAGGAATGGGTGCGGGGATAACCGAGTATTTCTTGGCGAATCGCAGGGTGGGGGGATTTGTCGCGGCCCTCACATACAGCGCCACAACCTACAGCGCCTTTATGATGGTCGGTTTGGCCGGCTTGACCTATAAGCATGGGGTGGGGGCCTTGGGGTTTGAATTGACGTACCTTTCGGGTTTGGTGCTGGCGGTCTTTTTCGGTCCGCGTTTTTGGCTGGTGGGGAAGAGGTATGGATATATTTCCCCGGCTGAGCTCCTGGGAGATCGATATCAAAGCCGATGGGTTGCCGTGGTAACCACATTGGTCTGTTTGATCTTCCTCATCCCCTATGCCGCCGTTCAGCTGATGGGTGTTGGGTACCTCTTGGGGGGTCTATCGGCAGGGGCGATTCCCTTCTGGGTGGGCCTCATCTTGGCTACTTTGCTGGCTATCGTCTGGGCCTGGATAGCAGGCCTGAGGTCAGTGGCCTGGACCGATAGCCTCCAGGCCTTAATCATGCTGGTGACATCGGTGCTCGTCCTGCTTTTTGTGATTTATTGTTATTTCGGAGGTTTTGGGGGCTTTTTCGTCAAACTAGAGACGGATTACCCCCAATGGTTGACCGTTCCCGGGCCGGGCCTTTTCAAGCTGAAGGCCTACATTGGCCTGACGCTCCCCTGGTTTTTCTTCTGCATCTCCAACCCACAGGTCAGCCAGAGGCTCTTCATCCCCAAGTCAATGAGTGCCATGCGGAGGATGTTGGGGGGATTTCTCATCTTCGGGTTCATCTATACCCTGGTCTCCGTCATGTGGGGTTTTTCTACCAAGGTGTTGAGCCCGGGCCTTGCGAGAGCCGATCTGGCTACGCCAACCCTTCTTTCCCAGCCCTTTATCCCGGTTATCCTGGCCCTTGTCGTAATGGTAGGTATTTTGGGGGCGGCCATCTCCACCATCGATTCCATTCTCCTTACCCTGTCTTCAATGTTTGCCCGGGATCTCTATAGGGGATTTAGGCCGCGGGCTTCGGAGGAGACGGAGCTCAGGTTGGGGAAATGGGTGATACCGGTAATCTCCGTAGTGGCCATGATTTTCGGGTATTTAAGGCTTGGGCCCATCGCCACACTCTCCGTGGCGGCATCGGCGGGGCTCCTCATGACGGTCCCGGCCATATTCGGGGCCTTCTTCTGGAAAAGGGGGACCGCTGCAGGGGCTATCTGCAGCATGATTTTCGGTGGGGTGGTCACCGGCTTTCTCCAATTTTCTGGCATTAGGCCTTTGGGCCACTGGCCAGCGGTCTGGGGAGGGCTCGTTTGTTTGGTCGCCTTTATCGTCATTAGTTTGGTAACAAGGCCTCCTACGGAAAAGGCGGAGGAATTTCTCGGGTATCTGAAAGAGGGTCTCAAGGAGAGAAACGTTCTATAATGATGGTTTCCATCCCATCTGCGCTTCAGTCTCCCCATGTCCAGACGCCATTGTTGTTGAGGCTGCAATACTGGTCGTTCAATATCCTTTCGTGTAACTCCTCCTCCCTGGCCAATTTCTTGAACATATCCTTCCCAAGGGGATCGGCGGTTTCCTTTGCCATTTTGAGGTAATACTTCTGGGCCTTCCTCTCCTCTTTGATGGCCATGGAAAGGGCATCCAGATTGCCAGCCTGAGGCCCCGCATCTTTCCCTATGGACAAACCCGTGCTGATCTTCTTTCCCTTATCGGAAAATGTGGTTCCGGAGTAGGCGATCCACTTTCCCTCTCCCTTCAGGGAATCATAGAGGTCCTTGAGGTGAAGGAAATGGTTCCTTTCAAAATCGGCCAACTGGGAAAACATGTCCCTTCCCTTCGGGTTTTCCGTTTTCTGGGCTGCTTTGGAATAGAAGTTGTGGGCATCCATCTCGGCCTCCATGGCAGTTTTAATCGCATCGAGTGCACTGCTCTTTTTTGATTTCACCTTTCATTCCTCCGACAAGTATTGTGGACCAAGGGTATGCTCCTACAATTTCAATTTATCAGATTTCTGAAAAAGTCGTTCTTCGCTGGCCAAAAATTTTCTCCGACCATTCTAAACCCTGCTTCATTGCACATGAGCGCCCAAGGCGCTACTTCGTTCCAAAACTCATTAGAATGTGCAACGCCCCAACCGCATGACTGCAAAACCGCAGCACTGCAACACCGCAGCACTGCAACACCCCTTTATCCTCTCTCCTTAAGGGTTCTGTTCACTGAAGCCTTTCCAACCTCAAAGGCCTCTCGGAGCGCAGTGGGATGGGTCCGGATATCCCCCTTGCCCTCCACGCCCTTGAAAAGCAACTGTCCTTCGAAATCCAGCCCTAAAGCGTCGAAAAAATATTTCACGGTGAGCCTAGCACCGTCAAAGAGCTTTGCCCCCCTGGTGGCTCCCACTGAAATAAAAAATCCTTTTCTCCTCCTTCCTTGGTCCCCTGGTGTTAGCTTCAAGCGATACTTTCTCACCCATAAGGATTGAACGCGGTCTATGAGGGCCTTTGTCCACGCCGTAACCCCGTAAAAGAAAATGGGGGAAGCCAGAATGATCCAATCCGCCTCCAAGAGCTTGGGGTAGACTTTCTCCATGTCATCATCGAGGACGCACTCTCCCGTCTCATCACACCCGTGGCATTCTATACAGGGGGAGAACTTGAGCTCGGAGATAATGATCCTCTCGATTTGCGCACCTCCCTCCTCTGCCCCCTTGAGCATTTCTTCCAGCAGTAAGTCCGTATTTCCCCCACGCCTGGGGCTTCCGAAAAGTCCGAGAACTATCACTTTATCCCCTATTCCACCAATTCTCCCATCCTATCCCATTTTGCCGACCGTGTCTCCCTTCGGAGTACCTACATGATAAGAATTTGAGACGAAACTTTCAAGAAAC
>JAQYWG010000339.1 GCA_030145085.1 Thermodesulfobacteriota bacterium | reverse complement strand
GAAGCCTCTGTAGCCGCCAAGATGGGTCTGCTGGGATTGGACCTCGTCGGTCGCGGCGACTGGGATGCGGTCAAAAAACACGGCCTGGTCGCGACTATGGTGCCGGGTGCCGGCTCGATTAGGAAAGGCCTTAACGATAAATCGATGCATCCTAAATTCCTCGAAGATTTCAAAAATAATATCAAAGCAGCGGCCGAGTATAAGTGGCCTAACGTAATCTGCATGGCCGGCGACCGCAAGGGAATCGACGACGAGGAGGGAATGGATAATTGCCATACCATCCTCAAGGAGGCAGTCAAAATCGCCGAGGATTCCGGTGTGACTATCTGCATGGAACTGCTCAACAGCAGAGTCAACCATCCCGGCTACATGTGCGACAAATCCGCGTGGGGCTTCGAGTTGTGCCGGCGCGTCAACTCGCCGCGTTTCAAGATGCTGTACGACATTTACCACATGCAGATTATGGAGGGCGACCTGATTGCCACAATCCGCAAGAACATCGATTTCATCGGCCATTTCCACACCGCCGGCGTTCCCGGCCGGCATGAGCTCGACGAGAATCAGGAGATTTATTATCCCGCGGTAATGAGGGCAATTGCCGAGACCGGCTATAAGGGCTATGTTGCCCACGAGTACAGTCCTACGCGAGACCCGATGAAATCGCTCGTGCAGGCCGTGCAGGCTTGCGATGTTTAGGACGAAGCCGGAGCCGGAATAGTCAAAACTTGCCGGATTATTTTTATTTTAATAGTATTTTAATAGGGACGTACCGGACACCTTTAATTCCTCGCAGCAGACAGTTCTTTGGGCTCCTCATCGTCTCTTGTTTGGCAAATGAGTTCCTCAAGACGCTTAGAGTAAGCTTTAATCCTTAGTGCGAACGTCA
>JAQYWG010000338.1 GCA_030145085.1 Thermodesulfobacteriota bacterium | reverse complement strand
AGTTTTCCGAGGATAATGGCAACAGACGCCCCGACCACGGGTATCCACCACGGGACAGAGGGAGGCAGTATCAGGGCAAGCACAAAGCCAGTCAGGATGGCATGGCAGTCTTTATAGGTGAGCTTCTGGTTGGTGAGGTGTTCGATCACTGTTTCAACAATCACCGCAGTTGCCATAGCCAGCACCATAATGATCAGGCTTCGAACCCCAAACAGGTAGAGCGCCATCACCGCAGCAGGGATGAGACCGATGATAAAGGTACGCATCATCCGCTCGATAGAGTGTGCCCCCCTGAGGTGCGGTGACATGGACACGATGTAGGTAGTGTTTTCCATAGTTATTCCTTTTTCCTTATTTCTTCTTTTGCAAGATATGCCCGTGGGAAATAGATTGTAATGTCAAATGCCACAATCCAAATGCCAAATCAAATCCAAATGACTCAATGCCAAAAGGTCTTTTACATACGGGTTTGACATTAGAGCTTTGACATTCATTTGAACTTTGAGCTTTGACATTTGTCATTAACCTCCTTCCATCAACTGATGCTTTGCATGCCGAAAGAGATGCACCATGGGCCTTCGTGAAGGGCATACATAGTCACAACACCCGCATTCAATGCAATGAAAAAGGCCTTCTGTCTCTGCCATATCAAATCTGTCTTTTGCACAGTACAGAGACAGCACCCCAGGCAGTAAGTTCACCGGACATACCTTGACACAGAGACCACAGTTAATACACTGCCGGTAGTCCCCGGAGAGCTGTATCTCATCGTGTGTCAGGGCAAAGAGCCCGTCTGTCTCCTTGGTGATGGGGATATCAAGGTCATAGTGTGCCATGCCTGTCATGGGGCCTCCGATGATAATCTTGGCAGTATCTTTGCTCAATCCACCAAGGGATTGAATCACGTCC
>JAQYWG010000337.1 GCA_030145085.1 Thermodesulfobacteriota bacterium | reverse complement strand
GAAATTTATCAAGACCATAGGTGAAAAGTGTATCGTCCTTTAGTCGGTTCAAATATTGCAGATCACTTTCAATAGCCAATGAAAGGGAATCTATATCCATGTCATCCTGAAATTTTGGCCAGAAATATTTTACCTTTGTAAGGGCATTGGCTGGTTCCTTAACCTCTTTTTTGACTAAAGGATAGCAACCGCCAATAATAAGGAGGATTATTATTGCTGAGAGATAGCGGTGAATCATATGCTAAATATTAGATTTAAACCTTTCTAAAATACAAGAAAAAAAGTATTGACTCAAAAGTTTAATACGCCTTAGGTGCATTTATGAGGCCTCCCCTGGCGCGAATTTTCTGAAATATTGCACAATCTCTATAGTATTTCTATGCTTAGTGCTTCGATTCGCAAATAAGCTTACGTATCTTTATGAGAATAGTCTGTGGGATTGTCTTCGACCCAGAGCTCCATTCGGCCCGAGCTCATGGCCGAGGGCAGACCGAAGGGCTCACTCGGCTCGGCCGAGCCATTCGGCCTCGAGTCGTTTGACCTGGAGGCCATTCGATTCAGAGCGACTCGGCATGAGCTTTCGACCTGAGCCTTTCGGCAGTGAGCGACTCGACATGAGCTCGTCGACATGTCTCACGGCCGACGGGCGACACGACTTGAGCTCGTCGACAAGTCTCTCGACAGGCTCATGGCCGAGATGCAGTGCTGGAGTCAGATGCTGTTAAATTTCTCAGAAGGGACACTGTTTAATAGGGCACGCAAAATTTTGAGTAACCAATACGATTGTATAAATCAAACACAAAAACTGTGTTAAATTTAACACATTAACATGATAAAAAAAATAGTTCCCGTATAGCAAATTTTAATTATCATTATCAATTTCAATCAGTTGACCATATAGATTCGCCTTTTTT
>JAQYWG010000336.1 GCA_030145085.1 Thermodesulfobacteriota bacterium | reverse complement strand
GCGTGGCTTCCCAAGCTCGACGACGGGCAGGACGCCTCCTGGCTGAATCTCTTCGACGAGATGTATAAGGGTACCTTTTCCGGCTTCTTCGCCTGGGGGATGAATCCGACCTGTAGCGGCGCCAATGCGAACAAGGTGAGGCTGGGCCTGGCTAAACTCGACTGGCTGGTGAACGTTAACATCTTCCCCAACGAGACCGCGGAGTTCTGGCATGGACCCGGGATGAAGCCCAAGAATATCAAGACCGAGGTATTTCGCCTGCCGGCGGCCGTCTCCTTCGAGAAGGAGGGGAGCATCACCAACAGCGGTCGATGGGCCCAGTGGAGGTATACGGGTGGCAATTCCCCGGGAGATGCGTGGCCGGATGCGGAGATGATGACCGAGCTCTACTACCGGGTGAAGGCCCTCTACGAGAAGGAGAATGGTGCCTTTCCGGATCCCGTCGTGAAGGCGACCTGGGACTATGGACCAAAGGGGCCCGGTGGAAAGATCAAACACTACGATCCTCACATGGTGGCCAAGGAGATCAACGGCTACTTCCTAAAAGATGTAACAATCAAGGGGAAACCCTACAAGAAGGGAACCTTGGTCCCCAGCTTTGCATTCCTCCAGGCCGACGGGAGCACCTCCTCGGGCAACTGGCTCTACTGCCAGAGCTACACCGAAAAGGGAAACATGATGGCCCGGAGGAGCCGAAAGGACCCCTCTGGAATCGGGCTCTACCTCGAGTGGTCATGGGCCTGGCCCGTCAACCGGAGAATTATTTACAATCGAGCCTCCGTGGACGAAAATGGCCGGCCGTGGGATAAGGAGCACCCGGTCATCCGGTGGGACAAGGCAGCAAACAAGTGGAAGGGGGATGTCCCCGATGGCGGTTGGGCTCCCCTGAGCGCCGGGAAGAAATCGAGGTACGCCTTCATCATGAAACC
>JAQYWG010000335.1 GCA_030145085.1 Thermodesulfobacteriota bacterium | reverse complement strand
CATTCATGGAGCCGGTAGTATTCGTCCAGCATCCCCTTGAATTTTTTCCTGTCGATGGATTTGCCGCGAACAACAGGGAGTCCCGCCCTGGTCTTCTCATCGAAGTATCGATCCACGAGCCAATCGTCGTCCCGGGTAAACCCTTCCCGGATATTGAAGAGCCGCTCCATGGTATAGGCCCGATTGGCCACATTCCAGATTTCCAGGGGAGTGAACTCCAAGCCGGTATTGAGGTAGATCAACTTGGCGAACTCGGGAAAGGTGGGATGGTTGGGGCTCAGGAAAACCGTGTGATATTTGCACATTCCGGTGCAGTCAACGGCCATGTAGTTCATCTCCTGCCAGAGGACCATCCGGGGTTTGCCCTCGTATTTCGTATAGTCGTTGGTGAGGGGCCCGTCATAGCCATCGGGCTGCCGGTAGACCCGATCCAATACCTCCATGGGCATGTTATAGAGGTCTATGGCCGGGCGACTTCTGAGATGATCCGAGCCCCTCGTCGCCGTGGCAATGCCCAAGGCGAGGCTCGGGGTGGGCCTTTCGTCGGAGTGGAGGTTGCTCATTCCCTTGACGTGGATCAGGTATTTATCCGATCCCTTCCCGATTTTCTTGGCGGCCCTGAGGGGGCCTTCGGCCAGGATGTCGCCGATTCCCTCTCGCCTCGCGATGCGGTGGACCAATTCGATAACGGCCTCGTCGTTCCCCCAGGTCAACTTTAATCCATCGGTATCCTTGTCCGTTAAAATCCCCTTTTCATAGAGCTCGAAGGCCCATGCCATCATGGAACCGATTTCAAGCGTATCCAGACCGTAGTCATTTACCAGGTGATTGGCCACGAGGATGGTGTTCATGTTGTTACAACCTACTTCCGCACCGAAGGCACCCTGACTCGTATATTCCGGCCCCTGGGTGTATGTGCCGGCATAGGGTCCCTCCTT
>JAQYWG010000334.1 GCA_030145085.1 Thermodesulfobacteriota bacterium | reverse complement strand
ATCTTTCTGATTTATCTTATAGAGGTACGAATCATCTATCGCTCCGCCATTTTCATTAGGTATTATTGTATATTGTGATTGCTCTGCTTCAAGTGCAGATGCATTATTTGTGAGAACATACTGTAAGAAATCTATAGCTTGTTTTCCGGTTATAAGGAATCTGCCCATGTGGGAGACGTCAAATAAACCACCATATTTTCTTGTTGTTAAGTGCTCTTGGATTATTCCTGTTTCGTATCGTATGGGCATCTCCCATCCGCCGAATTCCACCATGTCTCCGCCGTGTTCCGTATGCCACTCATGAAGGATTGTTTTTCTCATTCTTACCTCCTAAAACAATATGAAATCTTCTCAAAGAAACAGGGAAGCTTCGAGATGATTCTGAAACTCCCCTGTCCTTTTACCTGAGAGATTACCCTTAGCCCGAGGGCTTCCGGGGTTTCCCCTTCGGTGGCCTTTCGAAAGGCTCTCCCCAGAGGATAAATGGATTACGGTCCTTTTGCCTGAGAGTTTCCCCCAACTTATCGGGGTTTCACCTTCGGCGCCCTGTCAAGCGAGAAAATATCGCCTGTAGAGTCTCTCCTGTAACCCAGTTTGCCTTCTTTATGATAAATTTAGTATAAAATTAATTTCGCTTGTATGTCAAGCTGAAGACTAACATATCAGCAATTCTCGGTTAAAAATAAAATAAGATTGCTTCGTTGATAGCTCCCCTCGAAATGACATTGAGGGGGTTGGCTTCCCCCGTCCCTAACTCCTTGAAATGATCAAGTCCCGATCCTTGGATCGGGAAACTGAAGAAAAGACCTCATAACCCTTTTCTACCGTGATCAGATACAGTTATTGCAAACAATATTATGCTCTCGGTAGTAAGAAGCTCATGCCATCTCTTATGTTATTGGTCCTATCTGTCTAATATTTAACTGAGATTTCATTTTATTGCGATATTTACCAAATTTTGGTATAAAGTTTGTTATTTCCATGG
>JAQYWG010000333.1 GCA_030145085.1 Thermodesulfobacteriota bacterium | reverse complement strand
GGAGTTTAATACGGAACGAGAATTGGACACTTTCAATAAGTTGCGCGTATTTACAGGGAACTCTAATGTCTCCCTCACTCACATGATCTGTGAGCACCTCGGCATTCCCTTGGGAAAGGCTAAGGTTAAAAAATTTAGCGATGGAGAGATTAACGTGGAGATCAACGAAAGCGTTAGGGGGATGGACGTCTTCGTTGTTCAATCCACATGCCCACCTGTGAATGATCACTTAATGGAGCTTTTGATCCTCATCGACGCCTTGAAAAGGGCCTCGGCCGCAAGGATCAATGCGGTTATTCCCTATTACGGGTACGCCAGGCAGGATAAGAAGGTCCTTCCCAGGGCCTCCATAAGCGCCAAATTGATTGCCGACCTCATCACCACGGCAGGGGCTTCGCGAGTCCTTACGATGGAGCTCCACGCGAGTCAGATCCAAGGGTTCTTCAACATACCCGTAGACCACCTCTACGCCTCTCCCATTCTGATGGACTACCTGAATGAGCGATTTCACCGGGATTTGGTGATCGTATCCCCTGATGCGGGAGGGGTGGAGAGGGCTCGGGCCTTTGCGAAGAGGTTGGGCGTGGCCCTGGCGATTATCGATAAGCGGCGTGATACGCCCAATGTGGCTGAGGTGATGCACACGATTGGTGATGTAACGGGAAAGGATTCACTTCTCCTCGATGATATGGTCGATACCGCTGGGACGCTCACCAATGCGGCCTTCGCCCTGAAGGAAGAAGGGGCCAAGAATGTGTATGCCTATTGTACCCATCCAGTCCTCTCGGGACGGGCTATAGATAGGCTGATGAAATCCCCCCTCCAGGAGGTTATAATTACCGACACTATTCCCTTGCGGGGCGAAGCGGCTTCCTGCAAAAAATTGAAGGTCTTAAGCGTGGCCCCTTTATTGGCGGAGGCCATTAAGCGGATTCATCGGGATGACTCGGTGAGCTCGCTTTTCGTTTAGGAATCTGAAGGAGGAAAGGATGCCCAGACCGAAGCTATTGGCCAAATTACGAA
>JAQYWG010000332.1 GCA_030145085.1 Thermodesulfobacteriota bacterium | reverse complement strand
CATGACAGCGACAATTTGGGGTAACTCATTCTGGCCTGCTTTCCCGATATTGCCAGGGGTGAAGAATTCAAGATGAAATCTGCTATTGGCTATTGTTACCAATTCCGTTGATTTGCATTTCAAATAATTAGAATCCTCAAACTCCACGTCTGAAATCAGGAAGTTGGCATGGCATAATTAAACTCCACTTCACTTAGTGCCACTTTAAAGTCTGACCGAGACCCTTTTTCTCCTAACCCTCATTAACACCTATTGGATAATCTCTCTTGGATTTGGCCCAGTTTCAAAATTCAAAATTGGAAAAAATGTGCGAGGTGGTAGCTTCCACAACTGTGGCCATGGCCGAGAATTTTGACCCCCCTACCCCCTTGTGGATGGTTTATAATTGCTGGAATTAAGCCTGTCCCCGGGATGATCCCCCTTAGATATCCGATTCTCTCGATTTCTCTTTTACACTAAATTAGATGCCTAGGAGACGATAAACTTAAGATTAGAAATGGAGAAACAACGATAGGTCTGGATAAAGAAATCCTAACTATTTGAAATAGTTGTGGAAAATAGGGAAATGGGAATCTTAACTTTTCCCTAATAGTTAATATTCAAGAACCAAAAGTCTTCCATAGTTAAGAAGTTAATGATTTGCGAAAGAAATCTTGCATTTATGTGGGTCTGCGGAAATTCAAGGATACAGTTAGGAGACAGTCCTTATCCCGATTCCGGGCCTAATCTTAACTTAATCCCTTTCCTGTCGAAATACCACTTCCTCAAATCCATCCTCGATAGACTTTGTGATATTCCATTAGATGACTTTACCGGATTTTATTGGAATTAAATGGTGTTTGGCATTATTTTTGCTTATTTTTATCGAATATATACACTTTATCTCTGACAAGGTCGATCAATTCAGCATATAAAGCGAATACTACTCAGAGAAGCTGCAGAAGGGAGCAAAGATGGAGACAATTGTGGGTCTTCTCGTCATTATACTCGTTCCCGTAGCAGTTGCGGCAGTTGCGGCGATGCTCATTCGAAGAAT
>JAQYWG010000331.1 GCA_030145085.1 Thermodesulfobacteriota bacterium | reverse complement strand
TGGACTTCCAGCGGCGTAGAAGGGTCCATAAAGATCTTATAGACTCCTTTGACCTTACAGAGACCTCCCTCAATGGAAAAATCTGCCCCTCCCAGTTTTTCATAGACAATCTCAATGCCCAATCTGAAGGCAAGATCCTCAAGATATCCCAAAACCTTTCTGTTCTGCATGCTGATCAATCCTTAGCGGTGGAGGTTTCTATGCTCACTGTAGTGATTTGTTAGCTCATTTGCAAGAATGCCAAGATTTAGGGGCCCTTGTTGTTAAAACCGCATGGGTCCATATTATCTGTCGCTCTGTTTAGTCCAAGATGGACTAGGGAGCGGGGATGCGATCCTGATTATTGCAGGTTTGAAACGGTAATCGATAAGATCCAGTGATGCTGAGGAGCATTGATTCAGTTAGATACTATGCACCATTAAAGACCTAAACAAACTGGGCCACTAATGGTAAGCTCCTTTCAAAAAACGATGAAAGAGGATACACTAAACGCGGGAATCACCAGGAGGCAGTTTGTAAAGTATTCCGCTGCTACCGGCGGAGCTCTCCTGCTAGGGATACATGGAGGTGTGGCTATGGCGCGTCCTACAACTCGTGTGGCATTGCTGCGCACCGAGGATCGAAAATCCGCAGTTGGCTCATCCATAAGGGCCCTGAAGATAAACCCGGTAAAGAACAAGGATGTCCTGATTAAACCCAATTTCAACACCGCAGACCGCTGTCCTGGATCAACGCACAACGATACCCTGGTAGCCCTGGTGGAGGAGACCTGGAAGATGGGGGCCAGATCCGTGAGCCTTGGCGAGCGAAGCTACCCACCGACCCGAGAGGTCATGGAGCAGAAGGGTATCGTCCCGCTCATGGAAGACTTGGATGTCACGGTAATTGATTTCGACAATCTGGACAATAAGGACTGGGTAGAAATAAAGCCCAAGGAGAGCCATTGGCGGGACGGGTTTCGGGTTGCCCGTCCCATCCTGGAGGCCGAATGTCTTATCTCCACCTGCTGTCTCAAGACGCACCAGTACGGAGGTGTGTT
>JAQYWG010000330.1 GCA_030145085.1 Thermodesulfobacteriota bacterium | reverse complement strand
GGCCTGTCGAATGGCAGATGGACTTTTTACGAAGCCGTCAAATATTGAATTCCATTCAAATTGGTACCATTCTTGCCCACAACAAAGAATACTTGACAATTTTTCCTATTTACTTTAAGGAGAAGGGCTAATGGAAAAATGGAAAAAGAGACTTTTTTTAGCTCTCATTCTCGTTCTTTTATTGGTATCCACCTTATACTATGTGAATTCAGGATTCTTCGGCCGAAAAGCCCGAGTACAGAGGGAAGGATTGTTGGTGAGGAGGCAGGTAAGCAAGCCCTTACAACCCGCTCAGGGTGAGGGGGAAGAGGGGTTGACATCGTTTCCCCTTACAACCCCACGAGAAGACACCGATACTGCCGTGGTCGGGCCCTCCGGTGAAGGAGGGGTCTCAGAGCCGGCCCCTGGAGAAATCTCGATTCCCCAAACCCCTAAGGGAGATGGCCGAGAGGCTCGTCTCAAAGACCTTGAGGCGACGATTCGGAGATTGGAAAAGCAGCTTCTGGAGAAGGAAGGGAAGATTGGGGATTGGAAACGCCGATGGGAGGAGAAAAGTCGGGAATTGGAGCGTTATAATCGGGAGCTCATGGCCCTGAAAAAGGAGACCATCCACGGAGAGCGGAAGCCCTCGGTACAAAGGCCTCCGGTAGGGGAGGAAGTAAAGGCGGAGGCCGAGGGACAGGAAAAACGGGTGGTGCGGCTATTGAGAGCGACAACACTGGCCGAATGTGAAGGGGTTCCCATGTCCCATCGAGATTTGGCCCTTTTCCTGTGCCGTTGGTTGCGCCTCGGACCGGATTTGAGTTATAGTAAATCGGTTACGGCTTTATATGGAATTGGCATTTCCCCCAGGGCTGGATGGAACCAGGGGGATCCCTCGTTTCCCGTCGGGGCTGATGAGTTGGAAGAGATACTTTCCAAGGCGCAGAAGGCTATCTCCATCGGCCTGGTGGCGGCGCAATATCCAGAACTGACGGAGAGACTGAGGCAGTATTGCGAAAAGGAAAGGGCTCAAATGGTTGAGTTCCCCCAATGTGAGGGGCCCATGGTGACC
>JAQYWG010000032.1 GCA_030145085.1 Thermodesulfobacteriota bacterium | reverse complement strand
CACTGCAGCGTACTTCTCTGTATGCCTCATTCCTCAGGATTTGCGCGCCTTGCATCTGGATCTTTTTTCTTTGCCGTCTTATTTCGACTTTTTACAATGACATCAAGAATGATAAATAAAGGATAGTCCAGGAATTTCCTGAGCTTAGGCAGAACACCGTTGTCCCTAAGCGTAATCTTTTGGAGAATTGGAATGATGGATTGTTGGAATAGTGGAATAATGGGTACCAAAATCGGAAACAACAGATTTTTTGTTTCCCTCCTTACCCCATCATTCCAGTCTTCCAGTTGGGGTGTTCCAACTGGGGCAAAGTCCTGAGTTCCTGAGTGATTAACGGGGTAGAGAACCCCTTGTAAAGATCAAGAAACTCCAGAGGATAGCTCTATGGCAACAGATGCGATAAATCGAAGGGCCAAGCGACTCCGGGAAGCTATCGAATATCATAACTATCGATACTATGTATTGGACGACCCCGAAATTTCCGATGCTGAATACGATCGGATGATGAGGGAGTTGGAAAAGCTGGAGGCGGATTACCCCGAACTCTATGATCCCAATTCGCCAACCCAAAGGATTGGTGCTCCACCCCTTGAAGAATTTGAGGCGGTTACCCACACCATCCCCATGCTCAGTTTAGCCAACGGGCAGAACGAAATCGAAGTGAGGGAATTCGATCAGAGGGTGAAACGATTCTTGGGAATGGATGGCGATATTACGTACGTCACCGAGCTCAAGTTGGATGGCTTGGCCGTGGAGTTGGTCTATGAAAGGGGGGATCTCGTCGTGGGATCGACCCGCGGAGATGGGGTTAACGGCGAAAATATCATCCAAAACTTGAGGACCATAAAGACGATTCCTCTGACCCTCATAGGAAAAGAGATTCCCGTTCCTGAGCGGCTTGAAGTCAGGGGAGAGGTTTATATGGAGGTCGAAGGGTTCAAGGAACTGAACAAGAAACGTGAGGCCCTGGGCGAACGCCTGTTTGCAAACCCGAGGAATGCAGCTGCTGGCTCTTTGAGACAACTTGATCCCAGTATTACGGCAGGGAGGCCTTTAAATATCTTCTTCTATGGCCTGGGAGAAGTTGTGGGACATACCTTTACGATGCATTGGCAGTTTCTCAATACCCTTCCCCATTGGGGGCTTCGGGCTAACCCCTTGGCGAGGCAGTGTCAAGATATCGACGAAGCCATCGGATATTACAATGAAATTTCTCAACAAAGGGAGTCATTGCCCTATGAAATCGATGGGGTTGTCATAAAGGTGGACGATCTCGATCTTCAATCTAGATTGGGGGTGATCTCCCGGAATCCCCGTTGGGCCTTGGCTTACAAGTTTAAACCGAAACAGGAGACGACCAAAATCTTGAAAATCATTCCCCAAGTGGGCAGGACCGGAGCCATCACGCCGGTGGCGGAGTTGGAGCCGGTGAGGGTAGGGGGCATTGAGATCAGCAGGGCGACCCTGCATAACCAGGATGAAATCGACAAAAAAGATGTTCGAATAGGGGATACCGTGATCGTTCAAAGGGCGGGAGACGTCATTCCCGAGGTCGTCAAGATGGTGGAATCCAAGAGGACCGGGGGTGAAAGGAGGTATCAAATTCCCGATAGATGTCCCGTCTGCGGAGCTGATGTGGTTCGCCTTGAAAATGAAGCGGCACACCGGTGCATAGGCCTGTCGTGTCCCGCTCAACTCAAGGGGAGGATCAAACACTTCGCATCAAAGCGCGCCATGGATATCGATGGATTGGGGGATAAGTTAGTTGCCCAATTGGTGGACAATGGGATGGTAAGGGATGTAGCGGGCCTCTATCACCTTTCCAAAGAGGACCTCGCTGGACTTGAGAGGATGGCGGATAAGTCCGCCCAAAATATCCTCGATGCCATTGAACGGAGCAAGAAGAAGCCTCTCGCCAAATTTATTTATGCCCTGGGGGTTCGCCATGTGGGGGGACACCTGTCGGAGGTTCTGGCAAACGAGCTCAAATCCCTATCCAATCTTTCTCGGGTTACGGAGGAGGAACTGGTGGCCATAAAGGAGGTAGGACCGGAGGTCGCCCAGAGCGTGGTTCGATTTTTCAGGGATCAGCAGAACCGGAAGATAATAGAGAGATTACAAAAGGCCGGCTTGGCCGTTATTGAGCCAGGAGTCGACGAGGTGGCTAAATTAAAAGGTCTCACCTTTGTCTTCACCGGTACCTTGGAGTTCTTTAGTCGTGATGAAGCCAGGGATTTGGTCGAATCCTTGGAGGGAAAAACGGCCTCGGGCGTCAGCAAAAAGGTGGATTATGTAGTGGTGGGAAGTGACCCGGGATCGAAATATGAAAGGGCTAAGGAGCTGGGGATTACGGTGTTGACGGAGAATCAATTTAGGGAAATGGTCGAATAAAGCCCATGCAACGAGGAACTTCCGAAGGTTCTCCGCGGCTATAAGAAATGTTCCAAGATATTGACGTGATATTTTTTAGGATCCAGTGCCTTAGCTATACCTCTCTTATAGCTTTTGTTCTCGCCGTCCATTTCCTTTAGATCCACTGCTGGACCGATCTTTCTCCTTCCCTCTGATTGAGAAATGAGAATCACTTTCGGTCGATTGATGTATTGGGGATCCGAGTTTGTCTCGTAAACTACGCCCATCTCATTGGTATCGAGCAGGACCAGGGATCCGATGGGATAGATCCCGACGATGCCTATGAACACCTTGAGCAGGATGGGGTCGAACCCATTCTTTTCCCGGACCATAATGGCCAGTGCCTGTTCGGGCCGAAAAGTCTTATTTCGGTAAACCCTGGGTGTAGTCATGGCATCGTAACAATCAGCGATCTTTATAATCCTTCCAAATAAGGTGAGATCCTTTTTCCGGATGGGCTTCGGGTAACCCGTTAGGTCGCAATTCAGGTGGTGTTCGAATACGCCGATGGCCATCTTGGGGCTCATCTCCCCCAGTTGCTTTATCTTCAGCATCATCTCAACACCTGTCATGGGATGCTCTTTCATGAGCCGCCACTCGTCATCATCCAATTTATCGGGTTTATTGATAATCTCCTTGGGTATCTTCGCCTTACCTATATCATGCAAAAGGCCCGTCATTCCCAATTCGGTCAGCGTCTTTTTGGAGAAACCGAGTCTCCGCCCAATGGCCAGGGAGTAAATGGCTACGTTTACACAGTGGTTGAATGTGTATTCGTCGTAATTCTTTATCGTGGTCAGGCCGAGGAGGATCGATTCATCCTTAACCATGAGGTTGACGGCCCCCTGGCACATTCTCTTCAATTTTCGGGCATCGATAAATTGATTCTTTTTGATCCCTGTAACCGCCTCTTTGATGAACCCGATGGTCTCGAAGAAGAGCCTCTTTCCGGCCTCTTTGGGATTTTTGTGCCCACCAAAGAATTCATCCTCCTCGAAGATTTCCAGTGGGTCAACCTCGATGGATTTGATGCCGAGCTGGTTCAACCCGTCTTGTAATTTTCCCGCATTGTCCTCATCTCCATCGCTCAAATTCATCATGTGGTAGATGAGTTCCTTGAGCATCTTCTCATCGAGAATCTCACATATCCGAATCTCTCCCACCCTCTTCTTCTTAAGCTGCTCCAAGACGAACTTAAACCCGATGTAGCTATCAACCCCAACCTTCAACCTCTTTTCGTTTATGAAGATGCCATCCCTTATCACCTTCAAGGCCAGGGAACCCTCCGATTTCAGGAAATGATTAATCAGTTCCAATAACCCCTGTGCTACTTGATTTAGGGCGACGTTCTTTTGATCATAAATCTGGGAAACCTTCATCAAGATGTGGAGCTTGATGATCAGATCATTGCCCAATCTGGAATGCATCATCTGGTCAGAGTCGAGGGGGAGGGATTCGTCCGGACTTTTACCAGCCGCATCCTCTACACCATTCGCAACCATTGATCCCTCCGGATGTTAGGCCGTGGGTTGATTCAAGGCCTGGAGGCAAGCTCTTCTCACCGCCCGGTTCTTGGATTGTTTCCCCGTTTCCAGGATTTTCTTCGATGCCTCTGTACCAATCATCCGTAAGGCTCCAATCGCACACACCTGGAGCTCATCCTGTTTTGGCTTTTTAAACCAGCTTTTCTTTTCAAGGATTTTCCGCAAAACGGGGAGGGATTCATCGGAACGGATTTCACCAATGGCCCTGAAAAAGGCGGCCTTTTCGGAAAAATCTCTATCCAAGAAGGGTTCGGATTGGATGATCGATAGGATCGGCCTCAGAGCCTCGTGCTTAGAGGATCTCGCAAGTTGGATAACCACCTGGGATCGAATATACTGGCTCTCGTCATTCAGCATTTTTATGAGAGGAGCCTTAATCTCCTTACCCCCGTATTGGGATAATGCCTTGAGGGCCGTTCTTCGTACCCTCTCATCGGGATGGTTGATGGTTTGAGCCAGATATTTTATGGTGTTCCGATCTCCTGAGTTTGCTATTATGGTAATAACGTAGCAGACTACGGTCCATTTCTTATCGTTTAAGAAGGGAACTAGAATCTCCAGGTCGCCCTTGACCTTTCTTCCGATAATCTCAGCGATGAGCTTCCTTGCCTGAGGGGATTCCAGCTGGCCCAGCATATTGCAAAGGGGTTCGATGGCGGATTTGGGGAGCAAGTTGAAGTAGTCGTAGCTCGCATTGAGGTCGAAAAACCCTTCGTGTTTCAATGTCTCCGCAGTGAGTTCAATGATCCGGGGGCTTCCAGCACCTTCGAAAATGCGATTAATGGCGTAGATTTGGTTGTCCTTGAGGGCCATGGAATCGAAAATTTCCCGGAGGTTCTTCAAAATGTCACCGGCGGTCTTAAATTCCCCCTTCAACACGAGAAATTCAAGGGCCCTATCGAAGAAGGTGACCATGTTTTCATATGGCTCTAAATCCTCTCCCAAGTGGAGCAGGATTTCAATGAGGTTGTCGACCAGTGTAGAGACGAATTTGATATCGGTCTCTCGGTCAATGAGCCGGTTAATCAGTTCCACCTCTTCCGCCGTAGGCTGGAAATACCTTGCAAAGGTTTCCCTTTGATCCCCAATGGGCTCGGGGAGCATTTCGGCCAAGGGGAGGACCATCTCCGCCTCAGCTGATTCTTGCCCCGATGTGGCACCGGTCTCCCCTTCCACGGCGGGTGAGAACTCCAGGCCTGCTTGGACCTCATCATAGTTTACGGGAACGTGAACCGCGTTGGACTCCATGAATTCATCGGTGGCGAAATAGCTGATATGGGCAAACTCCTTTTCCCAGAGGAGGGTGACGATATCATCCTCGAGCCTGCTTGCCTGTTCATTTCTCCGGAGTACGTCCAAGAAATCGGAGATCTCTCGGTCCTCAAGTCCCTTCAAGAATCGGATCTCCCTCACCCCATCCTTATAGAGGAGGAAGGCCAGGCTCTCCTTCATATCATTATTCTCGTAGACCGGTTTCTCATTAAAGAACAATTTGTATTCACCAACCCGTAAGTTCAATGTTTGATATCGATCGAGATGGTCCTTGAACTTCGTGGTCAGTTCTTCCAACTGCCTGGAAAGCATGGGATTGTTCGATTCGTAGAGCTTGAAGGCCTTTATAGCCTTGAGGAGGGAGCGGATCAAATCCTCAGCGGCGGCCAGTTCTTCATCTATTTCAGGCTCCGCGGTAGGGAATGGCTCCTGAAGTTCATCCTTTACATGTTGTTCGGATACATCGTGTGATTTCATCGGTGCAAAACCCAAAAAAATTTATACAATTCTATGCAAAATGGTTAGAATTACATTTTACAATTTAAAAGGACCTATTCCAGCCTTGTGAAGCGCCACGCCTGATAGAAGCCTTTTTTACCTGAAGTGGGCCAATTATTTGAATCCCCAGGAGAAAATTCAGCAATAAATGTGCCAAGGTGCACCTTCTGGGTCGGAAACACAAAGATTTTGCGCCTGATAGGAGTCCTCGTCAGCATAAATAGAAGAGAAGCCATCCTTTTGGATGGCTTCTCCATAACGGTTTTCCCATGTTATCGACGGCTATAAAATGACCCTTAAGGGGAGGGGAAGTTCCCCCTGGTGGGAGATCATTTCACAGGATCGACAGACCTCATAACTCGGCTTGGTTTCACAGCCATAGCATCGCGTGACCAGTTCCATCGTCGACTGGATCTCTTGAAGCATCTTCTCACATTGTCCCTTCTTCTTTATTGCTTCTCGCTGCTGACTCTGCAACAGTCGCATTACCCGGTGAGAGGCTTCATCACCCGATTGCGCAAGCTCCCGAATCTTAAACATTTCCTTTATCTTGGAGAGGGGAAAGTCAAGCAATTTCAAGGCTTGTATCAATCTCAACCTCTCTATGCATTCTTCTGTATATAATCGGAAGCCTCCCTTGGTGCGAACGGCGGGTTCGATCAATCCCAATTCCTCGTAATACCGTATCGTCCGCAGGGTTACACGGGCCTTCTTGCTGGCCTGACCAATTTTGTACAGTTGTTCTTTCCCCATTTCAAACAATTCATACCCTATATTTACGTAATTGTCAAGTTTGTCCCGCCTGGAGTTTTCCGATTTTCGGGAGAAAACCGTTGCGCTGGGGGTGATTGACGATATAGGCCGTGGGTAATCGATTACCTGCCTCGGATCTTGAAGGGCGTTGACATGGACGAGGGGTACCCGTATAATTAGTGCTTGGTGCTTCGATTCGCAAATACAAGGACGTATTTTCTGGAGCAGGATCTGAGTAAATGCTCACTCAGCACTAAGTCCTGAGGGCTGCGACTGAGCGACTCGACATGAGCTCGTCGACATATCTCAGCCGAAGTCTAAATATGTTCGTAACCGAACTTATGAACCGAAGGACTTAGGAACCATGGTTGGAGAGAAAAAAGAGAGATCAGGGAGATCGGAAGAAGCGGAGGAGAAATTGAAGGAGGGCCTTCGGAGGATCTTCGAGGCCACCAAGGAACTCTCCAAGGAGGTCATCGAGGGCTTCAAAGAGGGATATGGCGGGGGAAAAAAGGAGAAATGATTCAATTCCTCATCCTATGAGTCTTTTTCGTGGGGTGAATTAGGTCTTCTCTCTCCTTCGGGCATAATCTTCTGTTTCAGCTCGTTGAGTTCATGGGCCAAGGCCCTGATCTCATTCTTCAATTCAATCATTTTCAGCTCCCTGTCCACGGTTAGCTTATACCATTTTTCTAGCTCTTCCAATTTGTCCTTGAGGGCTTCCTCATATTGCTTTCTTTCGGTGATGTCCTTGATATAGGCGATGGTATTCATCGAACCACTGGCGTCCATTAGGTTGGATGAACTGCTTTCTACTCGCCTCTTATCCCCGTCCTCGCGAACTATTTCGAATTCATATCGTACTGGAACTTTTTCTCCCCGTCTCTTCTTTCTGAACCTGTCCAGCACCGACCTTCGGCTTCCCTTAGCCAGGAGATCTCGAAAATCCATTCCCCTCAATTCTTCTCTGCTGTATGCCGTCAATTCTTCCGCTTTTTTATTGACGTATTTCAATCGGTAGTCTTCACCGATGATGGCTACCATATCATGGGCGCTCTCTACCATGGTTCGGTAACGCTCCTCCGATTCTTTCAACTCCCTCTCCAGGGTCTTCCTTTGGGTAATATCCCGGTTGATCCCCAAGGTACCGATGATTTTTCCCTCATCATCCCGCATCAAGGTTGCCGACATGTTCACAAAGACAGTATTTCCTTCCCGGGTGAGAAATTGGGTTTCGAAATTGCTAATCCGGCCCTCCTTGGATTTAAGGAGCATCTGTTTAACCTTTTTGGCGTCTTTTTTCCTCACATAAAAATCCAAGACGGGTTTGCCCAGAATATCAGAGGGATGGTGCCCGAAGATTTCCACGGCTCCCTCATTGTAAAAGGTGATTAACCCCTTTTTATCCGTAATGACGACGCCGTCGGCCATGTTGTCCACCACCTTTTCCAAGAGGTATTCAGCCCTCTTCGTCTCCTGTTCCGCCTTCTTGCGGCCCGTCACATCCTTCAAAATACAGGCTAACCCCGTAACTTCTCCCCGTTCATCCTTGAGCCTCATGGAATTGGCCAGGATATTCCTCCTTTCACCGCTTCGAGTCCTCATTACAGCCTGAAAGGGTTTTGATTCTCGGGTGTCTAACCTTTTGCGAAACCGCCTCATCTCCACTTGTTTCGTTCCCTTTGTCGCCAGAACCTTGACGAAGGATTTCCCAATCACCTCTTTTCTATCGTAGTCAGTCGTTAATTCAGCCTCCCTATTGAAACTGGTAATGATTCCATTCTTATCCAACGTGAAGATCATATCCCCAGAGTTTTCGAAGAGGAATCGGTATTTCTTCTCCAAATCCCTCAGCTGCTTTGTCATTGCCTCAACCTCCTCTTCCAACATATCCCTGGAATTTATCCAGAATATCAATGATCTGGTTTTGCATGGGGGGTCACCTCGTGAGGCTGAGATGGTTATCCCATCACCCCTACCCTTACATTCCTAAACCGGGCGGGTGCAGCGCCATGGCCCACATGGGCTACTTGGCCCGGTTGGCCCTTGCCACAATTGGGTATCCCCCAAAGCCTCCACTCTTTTTCGTCAGCTATGGCATCGCAGGAGTGCCAGAAATGGGGGGTGATCCCGGTATATGTGGGGTTCTTGAACATCTTCCCCATCTTGCCCTTTTTAATCTCCCAGGCGATTTCCGTTCCAAACTGAAAGTTGAGCCTTCGGTCGTCGATGCTCCAGCTCCTATTGGTGGCCATATAGACCCCGTCGTCGGTATCGGCGACCAGATCCTCGAATGTCCAGCTCCCCGGCTGGAGGTTGATGTTGGTCATCCGAATAAGGGGAATCCGATTCCAACTCGCAGCCCTCATAGTCCCATTAGGTTCAAGCCCGACCTCCCGGGCTGTCTCTCTCGATGTCAGAAAGTTAACAAGAATGCCGTTTTGAAGGATGGGGACCCTTTGGGCTTTCACCCCTTCATCATCGTAGCCGAAAGTCCCCAGGCCCGCCGGGACGGTGGAATCTGAAATAACATTGACCGAATCGGAGCCACACTTGAAGGAGCCCAGTTTTTCAGGACGGAAGAAGCTGGTTCCCGCATAAGCTATCTCCATTCCCAAAATCCTATCCAGTTCGACGGGATGTCCAATGGATTCATGGATCTGAAGGGCCAACTGTGAAGAATCAAGGATGAGGGTTGTAACCTTTGAGGGGCAGGGCTGGGCGAAGAGGAGCTGGGCGGCTTCATCCGCTGTCCTCTCAGCGTTTTCCGAAAGGTCAAGACCCTTTATAAATTCATACCCCCCCGTGGCGAAGTTTCCCCGAAAGGAGTTGGGATAAGACCGCGTTTGAACCTCATTTGCTCTTGCTGCAGTGGCCACTAACCCAGCACCGCATTCCACAATCTCCTGTTCAATATAGGAGTCCTCAGATGAGGCAAAAACCTTTCTTATCCTATTAATATCCATCCTCGCCTGAGAGACCGAGATATATGGTTTTCCCCTAATCAAGCCTTCCGCCTTCATGAGAAGGGAGAGCTTCTTTTCGGGGGAAATCTTAAAGGGATCCCTTTCCATCGGCGTACGGTAATAGTCTTGGACTGTTGGAATGGGGAAGAGTCCGATACGATTTCCCCGGACCATTCGACTTGACTCGGCGATGGCAAGGGCCCGAATGAGGGCCTCCTCCATCTCGGTTTTATTCACCGAGGAACTACAGGCAAACCCCCAAGCACCATCGTGAAGGACTCGAATCCCAAACCCATAATCCTCCTTCCATTCCGCCATCTCGACAAGACCGTTCTTAACCTCATAGGATTCCACGGCTTCCTCTACCACCCGGACATCCACATAGGAAGCCCCTTTGGCTTTTCCGAGGTTGAGTATGTTATAGATGAGATCTTTCAATGGTCTTTTCCTCTATCGGATGGAGCCGGATTCGGAAACCCCTGAAAAGGAGAAATTCTCAATTTTCAGCGCGGGAACTACGCTTCCCGTGAGAAAGGGAATCTCGTACTCGGCCTCGGGAGCCACGAGCTTCGTTTCCTTGGAGATGAGGCTAACCGCGGATAATGCATCCAAGATGGATTGGGTGAACCGCAAGTTTTTCAAGGGCTTGATTATCTTGCCCCCTTCAATGAGAAAGGTTCCATCGCGGGTCATTCCTGTGATGATGGCCCTTTTTGGCTCCGAGACGTTAACGTAGTGAAAACGGTGGATGTATATCCCCCTTTCCGTTGATCGAATCATCTCCTCCAAAGAGAAATTTCCTCCGCGCATGAACAGATTACGTGGGATGGGGCCCCCGCTGCCAGGAGGGAGGCTGCGATGTCCTGTGGACTCTACTCCCATTTTACCGGCCGTCAGGGAATCATGGGTTACCCCTTTAGCTATACCATTTTGAAAAAAGGTCACCTCGCGCTTGGGCATTCCCTCGAAATCGAAAGGTGTATTGAACCCACCCATATCCAGACCATTATCCCAGATGGTCACGTTTTCCCCGAGCAATTTTTCCCCCAATTGGTTGCACATGAAACTCCGTTGCTCTTGATAGGCCAGGGCATTCAGCCCGATAGAGGCCATGGGCATCAGTAGATCATTGACGGCATACGAGTTCAATACGACTTCATAATTTCCCGGTTCGATAGGCCTTGCCCCACGGCTTGCCAGACACATTTCAAGGGCCTCTCGGCCAATGGCTAGGATATCCATCTCCTCGATATTTCGGGATGCGAAATGGGAATAACCAGAACCCCCTTGGCAGGTCATTGTGATGTTCAAGGTAACCCCCGAATGGGCACAATAGGCATCGACCCCCAGGGAGTTGGCAATTCCCACTTTTACCGCGCCAGTACAATGCGCTCCATGGGCTATCAGGTCTTCCTCGGAGGCAGTTTGGATAAGCCTCTGGATGTCCTCTGCTCTTTGGGAAGGAGAATATCTGGCTGTCTTACCATAGAAAGACCGGATGGGTTGAAGGGGTTTCGGCCGTGGTAGGGACTGAAGGGATCCGTTAGGGGGTTGTATCAGAGCCCCTTCCGTTGCTTTTTCCAACCCTCTTTGGATGGCTTTATCATCGAATCTATGGGTAGAGGCTGATCCAATGCGTTTTCCCATGAGCGCACGGATAAAGAGAGTCCCCCGCTTTTCCGATACATTTTGACTAATTGCCGAGTTGCAAAATCGGGTGAGGGAAATGTCCTGGGTGATTATGAGGGCCTCAGTCTGATCCGCCCTGGACAAACCCAAGACCTTCTGTAGGATCTCCTTCCACTCATCTCGTCCCACCATAGGATTAACGATGTCCCCGATCTCCCTTCTTATGTATCTTCTTGATCGCCTCCAAGACCTCTTTTACTTTGGGTTCACCTCTCGGGGCTCCCTATGTCGTTCCTCTTTGGGCTCCAACGCTGGGGGGACAGTTTACCGCAGGAGTTCCCTCTTGAGGGTTTCTGCTGGTGAAGGTTCCAAGTCAAAATGGAGGATTCCCGCATTTTTTATCTCCTGTAAGGCGGGAATGCTATCGGAAAAGGTTATTATGGAAGGCGCCCATCACTCAATCTCGATGTCGATCTTCTTGGGCCTTATACTCTTGAACTTGGGGATGGCGATGAATAATATCCCATCTTTAACCTTGGCCTGAACCTTTCCCTGATCCACATTGCTGGGCAAAACAAAGGATCTTCGAAAATGTCCATAAGACCGCTCTACGAGATGGTAGTTCTCCCTATCAACCCCTTCTCCTCGTTTTCGCTCACCCTTTAGGGTCAAAACGTTATCCTCTACCCTGACGCTCACATCCTCCGTGGAGAGTCCGGGGAGCTCGGCCTTGATCACTAAATCCTCCGCTGTCTCATAGATATCGACAGGAGGGGTCCAAACCCCTGGCCCCTCCCCTTCCTTAACCACCCTGGTCCGGGACAGAGCATCCTCAAAGAGCCTGTTCATTCGGTCCTGCATCGCCGATAATTCCCTAAAAGGGCCGCATAAAAGGGGATCCCATTTATCGATTGCCATCATATCCTCCTTCTGATTGGATGCTTGAATCCCTTCAAATGAAGCCATAACTTTCCCTACATGATAAAAGATAAAGCCGGAATTTTCAAGGAATTTCAATGAAACAGTCGGACCCCTTCTGTCCGTTGTCCCGAAGACCAAAAGGGCGAGACCAGTTCTCGGGTCGGTTAAGCCCAGGGGCAACGGATTCCTTAAAATCAGCAAAAAGTCCAGCCGGAACCAAAACCGGAACACACTCCAGCCGGAACTGAATTGACAAGCGGGAAATTTTTGATATAATTAATAATTTACGATCGTTTAATGAGGGGAGGGAGAATATGGATGTCCAGCATTAGGGTTAGGGAGAATGAATCCTTTGAGAACGCCCTGAGGAGGTTTAAGAAGCAATGCGAGAAGACAGGTATCATCTCCGAGATTAGGAGGCGGGAACACTATGAGAAGCCCAGCGTCAAGCGGAAGAGAAAGGCACTGGCAGCAAGGAAGAGGACGTTGAAAAGGATGAGAAAGATGATGGAAAGAGGATGAGGCCTTATGTCATTGGAAGAAAGATTGGCGGATGAGATGAGATCCGCCCTGAGGTCCAGGGATACGTTGAGGCTGTCAGTGATTAGGATGGCCCGCGCAGCTGTAAAAAATAAGGAAATCCTGGAAAGGGAGAAGCTCGATGATAACACCATCGTCAAGGTGATAAGTGGCTTGGTTAAAAAAGGGGAGGAATCCTTGGTCCATTTTCAACAAGCAAATCGCATCGAGCTCATCGAGAAACAGGAAAAGGAACTGGGAATTCTTAGGTCCTTTTTACCCCAACAACTTTCCAAGGACGAAATATTCGCGTTAGTGGATGAAACCATAAAGGAGACCAATGCCCTCGAGATGAAGGATTTGGGTAAGGTCATGAAGTGGCTTATGCCAAAGATTTCGGGACGCGCCGATGGAAAGATAGTCAATCAAATGGTCAGGGAGAAACTTTCCCGTTAAGGAGATAACCTATCCTCAATGCGGGGATTTGATATACACCGTACCTGCCTTATTTAACCTTTTCAACATAAAGCTGCTCAATGGATAACCAACCATTCAAGTCCCTTGAGTTTGACCAAATTTTGGACCTTCTCAAGGGATTGGCTGTCTCACCCATTGGGAAAGCGCTCTGTAGAAGTTTAAAGCCTCAGAGGAAGTTATCTTGGATAAAGAAGCGACTGGCTGAGGTCGACGAATTAAAGAACATAGTGGAGGTTTATGGCGACATTCCCTTGGGCGGGGTTAGTGATGTCCGAGAAGCCATAGCGAGGGCTCAAATCGAAGGAACTGTTCTGAGCCCCGAGGAGATTCTCGATATATTGGGAAATATTAGGGTTTCCGATGGATTGAAATCCTCTTTCAAGAAGTTGAAAGGGGATTTTTCTTTATTCGGGGATTTAATCTCCCGGTTCTCGGACCTCAGGGGGCTTGAGTCGGAGATCGTTCGGACCATCGATCGACGGGGCAAGATTTTCGATCATGCCAGCTCGGCTTTAAGACAAATCAGATTCGATATCGCGGATTATCGAAACAGGATCAAAAGGTCTTTGGAAGAGATGATGAGACGTGAGGACCTTCAGCCCCTCTTCCAGGAAAAACTGATAACTATCCGTAACGGAAGATATGTCTTGCCCATCAAATCGGAGTTTAAAAGCCATATGGAGGGAATTGTACACGATCATTCTCACAGTAAGATGACCATCTTCCTCGAGCCTCTGGAGGTCGTTGATCATAATAATGAACTCAGCATGTTACTGGAAGACGAGAGGCAGGAGGAAAGGAGGATACTCTCCACGTTGACACGGAGAATAGGGGAATCTCATCAGGAGCTCGTGCGGGATTTGGAACTATTGGGGGAAGTCGACCTTCTCTATGCCAAGGTCAAATTGAGTCAAAAATTGGGTGGGGTTAATCCGGTCATTAACAGAAATGGGATGGTACGTCTTTTAGGGGCCAGGCATCCATTGCTCTATTTGAGTGAGTGTGATCGCACCGTTCCCATTGACGTCTATCTGAACGGGTATTCCAAAGCTCTCATTATCAGTGGGGCAAACGCCGGGGGAAAGACCGTGGCCCTGAAAACCCTTGGCCTTTTGTCATTGATGGCACAATCGGGAATACACATCCCCGCCATGGAGGGAAGTGAAATCCCGTTATATCATTCCATCTTTGCCGATATCGGGGATGAGCAAAATATCCGGGAGAATTTGAGCACATTTTCGGCTCATATCCTCTCCTTGATTCGTATCTTGGAGAAATTGGACAAATTCTCCCTTGTCCTTCTCGACGAATTAGGTGTGGGTACTAATTCAGTAGAGGGTTCTGCTATCGGTATAGGGGTATTGGATTATCTCATTGATAGGGGGGCAACGGTGGTGGTGACCACCCATTTAGATGAGCTCAAGGCATACGGCTACCTCAATAAGGGGGCAATAAATGTTTCCGTCGCCTTCGACTCAGAAACCCTGGAGCCCCGATATGAATTGATATACGGAAATTCGGGCTCGAGCAATGCCTTTGTAGTTGCCGAAAAATTGGGTTTCCCAAAAGCGGTTCTCGATTTGGCCGCGAGGTACCACGGCGACCAGGGAAGCGGGACATTGCGATTCATTCGCGATATCGAAGGATTGCAAGAGGATCTCAGGAAAGAGCGGGAGGAAATAGGGACCCTAAAGAAAGAGATTCAAGGGCATAGAGAACGCCTCCGTGAAGTAGCTGGGCGGATTAGGGAAAGGAGACAACAGATCTTGCAGGAGGTTGAGAATAGGGGGAGGGCTATTCTGCAACAGACCGAAATAGAATTGAAAAGGATCGTCGAAGAGGTGGCCAAAGGGGGAGACGACAGGGCGAAGATGCCGAAGGGAGAGTTGAAGAAGGTACGCGAACGTTTTTTTCTCCAATTCAGGAGCAGGTCCAGGAAAGGGGGAAAGGTTGAGGGATTGAAGGTAGGGGATTGGGTGAGGGTATTGGGCTTGAATCGGGTTGGGATCGTTAGGAAGGTTTACGGCGAGGCGAAGAAAGCGGATGTTCAGGTCGAAACCATGAAGGTTAGAGTTTCCCTCCGTGATCTGGAAAGAAGCGAGCCCCACCTCCTCCAGGATGGCACAGAACATAGGGGGGTGAGATACGAGGCCGTGGTCGAGGGGGAGGTTCGATCGGAGGTCAACGTCGTTGGTCTTACCGTGGAAGAAGCGCTTCCCGTCGTCGACAAATTCATCGATGGCGCTCTCTTGGGCGGCCTGGAGGAGGTGGATATTATTCACGGCCTCGGGACAGGGAGATTGCGAGAGGCCATCGGAAAACACTTGAAACACAATCGAAATGTGAAGCGGTTTGGACCCAAAGATGTTATGAAATCGGGGGTGACTGTTGTGGAATTTTGCTAAACATGCTAATCGTTCGTAAAGGAGGTTGGTTTGGAGGAATATATTCCCGATGAGGTGATAGCGGAGGTTAGGAGAAAGGCCGATATCGTCGAGCTGATCTCCGAATATCTTCCCTTGAAAAAGGCCGGGAGGAATTACCGTGCCCTCTGCCCCTTTCACCCCGAGAAGACCCCTTCCTTCATGGTCAGCAGCGCGAAACAAGTATTTCATTGCTTTGGATGTGGCATAGGTGGCGATATTTTTGGATTCGTCATGAAGTCCGAAAACCTCTCCTTCCCTCAGGCGGCTAAGGTGCTGGCGAAAAAATTCGGTGTGCCTATCCCCCAAAGAAGGGTTTCAGCATCCGTGAAAAGGAAAATTGATAGGAAGGAGCAGTTATTTAAGGTCAACCAGCTATCTATGGACTATTATCACGACCTATTGTTCCATAGGGATGGAACCGAGGCCCGAGAATATTTGAGGAAAAGGGGGATAGGAAAGGCGGTGATTGAAGAACAAAGGTTGGGGTATGCCCCTCATAGCTGGAACAGGCTGGTCAATCATCTCCTCAGCAAAAAGGTTCCCCTTAACCTGGCCGAGGAGCTAGGGCTGGTCATACCCAAGAAGACGGGGGGATGGTATGATCATTTTAGGGGGAGGATTATCTTTCCCATTTTTGATCTCACCGGAAAGGTCTTGGGGTTTGGAGGGAGGGCTTTAGGTGAAAATCCACCTAAATACCTCAATTCCCCGGAGTCCACGCTATACCATAAAGGTCAGAGCCTTTATGGATTGCATGTGGCCAAGGGTTTCATTCGGGAAGAGGGATTGGCCCTGATCGTCGAGGGCTATCTGGATCTGTTGACATTACACCAATTTGGGTTTAAACATGTCATTGCAACCCTGGGAACAGCAATGACCGAAAGCCATATGCGCCTCTTAAAAAGATTCTCAGATCATTTCATTACTATTTTTGATTCCGATAAGTCCGGAGCTGCCGCAACCATTCGGGCCCTGCCGCTGTTCTTGGATGAGGAGATTTCATGCAAAGTGGTCCGCCTTCCCGGGAAACATGACCCCGATAGCTTCCTCCAAGGAGGGCATAGGGATGAGTTCCAGGAGATGCTCTTCCAAGCCATTCCCATCTTCGACTTTTTCATTGATGAAGTCCTTTCCGAATCTGATCTGGCCTCGGCCGATGGCAAGGCAAGGGCGATAGATGAAATTCTCCCCATGGTTGAGAGGATCCGAAATCGGATCGTTCGTGAATCCTATGTCAAGAAGCTGGGCGAGAGGTTAGTCTTGAAGGAGGAGGTGATCTTGGATGCAATGAAGAGGCCTCCCCGTAGGGGGGAAAGGAAACGAGAAGAGCTGCAGCAGGTAATTCACATGAAGATGTATCCGAAAACTGAGGAGACGATACTGGAGATTATGCTCCGTTTTAATCGTCTGATCCCCCAAATAGCCGAGGATGGGGTGCTCGAGGATTTTGAGAATCAACAATTGAAGATGGTAGCCAAGACGCTCAAGGAAATCTATTTTGAGAAGGGCGCCCTAGTCATCCCGGATGTCCTTGCCTATGTTGAGGATGATGGGCTGAGGAATAAGATTTCCAAATGGGCCTTTCTGGATGGAATCTTTGAGGAGGCTTCCCTTGAGAAGACACTGAAGGATTGTTTTCGGAAGGTTAAGATGGGCAAGTTAAAGAGGGACGAGAAGACCCTCTTGAGCAGGATCAGGGAGGTTGAAAAGGAGGACCGACAAGATCTCTTGAGGGAGCTTTTGGCAAAAAGACAGCATTTGCTGACAAGGGAAAGGAATTTGGTTGAGACGTACAAGAATTGAGGCTCCTCACCTGAGGCTTTCCACGGTGAATTTCTTAAAGGAGATATTCCAATGGGCAAGGGAGGAAAATCGAACGGATTTGAAAGGTTAATTTCCCTCGGAAAGGAGAAGGGATTCTTGACTTTCGATGAAGTGAACGATCATTTGCCCGAAGATATGATTTCATCAGACCAGATCGATGAAGTATTGATGATGTTCGACGAGATGGATATTGAGGTAGTCGATAATGCGTCAAAGGTGAGCCAGGATAAGGAGATCGGTAAGTTAGAGGAAGAGGAGGAGCCCGAGGCGTTGGAGTTCTATCCATATGGGAGAACCAGCGATCCCGTCAGAATGTATTTGAGGGAGATGGGGTCTGTATCCTTACTCACCAGGGATGGGGAAGTGGAGATCGCGAAAAGGATAGAGGAAGGGAAACAGCAAATTCTCCAAGTGGTCCTCAATTGCCCTATTGCGGTGAGGGAGTTGATTAACCTTGGAAAGGGCTTGGAGGAGGGGAAGATAGGGGTTAAGGATATCACCCGAAATATCGATGAGGATGAGGTCAATATTGCGGAGGAAGAGGTTCAACGGAAGAGGGTTTTGGAGTTGATCGATCGGGCGAGCCGGATAGACAAGGAGGTTAAGGGATTATATCAGGAATTATCCCAAGGAGACAAAGGTGAGGATCAGAGGAGGGCAGGGAAAGAGATACAAGGGAAAAAAAGGGAGCTGGTTCTGACCGTGAAGGGGATTAACCTCAGAAAGAAACAGGTGAATAGGATCGTCCAAATATTGAAGAATTTGTTGGGCCGTATCGAAAGGGCAGAAAGGGAACTGGTCAACCATGCTAATAAGAAGGGGATTCCCGTCCAAGACGCCAAAAGGTATTTAAGGATGATAAGAAGGGGGATAATCAAGGAGGATGGGCTTCAGGCAAGAACGGGCCTGAGAGGGGAAGATTCCCTGGAAATGGAGAGGCTGCTGAAGAATACCCAGAGAAAGATGAGCCGGGTCGAGATGGAGTCTGGCCTTTCCGCCGATAACCTCACAAAGGCAATGAGGGCCGTTGAAGCAGGGAGAGAGAAGGCCAATAAGGCCAAGAGTGAACTGGTGAAGGCGAATTTAAGATTGGTGGTGAGCATCGTTAAGAAGTACACGAATCGAGGCCTCCAATTCCTGGATTTAATCCAAGAGGGTAACATCGGGTTGATGAAGGCCGTGGACAAATTCGAATATCAACGGGGATACAAATTCAGCACCTATGCTACGTGGTGGATCCGTCAGGCCATAACCCGCGCCATAGCCGACCAGGCCAGGACGATTCGTATTCCGGTGCACATGATTGAGACCATCAACAAACTTATTCGTACCTCCCGATATTTAGTTCAGGAGATTGGGAGGGAACCAATACCGGAGGAGATTGCCCAAAAGATGAACATGCCGTTGGATAAGGTGCGGAGGGTCTTGAAGATCGCAAAAGAGCCAATATCCTTGGAGACTCCCATTGGGGAGGAAGAGGATAGCCATCTTGGGGACTTTATAGAGGATAAACAGGGGGTTTCCCCAGCGGAATCGATGATCAGCACCAATCTTGTGGAACAGATACGGAAAGTCCTGGCCACGTTAAGTCGAAGGGAGGAGAAGGTTTTGAGGATGAGGTTTGGTATCGGCGAAAAATATGACCATACGTTGGAAGAGGTGGGGCAGGACTTCGATGTCACGAGGGAGAGGATTAGGCAGATCGAGGCAAAGGCCTTGAGGAAACTTCGTCATCCCAGCCGGAGTAAGAGATTGAAGAGCTTCATCGAATCTTAAGCAGCTTGACAGCCAAGGGGAATTTTCTGTACTATTGAATACTATTGAGATCATTGAGGGCCCATAGCTCAGTTGGAAGAGCCACCGGCTCATAACCGGTAGGTCCCTGGTTCGAACCCAGGTGGGCCCATTCAACGGATGAGGGGATTTTTCATGGTCGAAATAAAGGGATTCACTCGGCTCGCAAAAGAAAGGGCCCTAACGGAGTCAAGAAAGTGCACCCACGATGGTGCACTTTTTTTGTGCAATAGAAGAACATTTGGGAGGTTTTTCGTTGAACGAACAGCTTCGCTTACTAAGGGACTTGCAAGACGTCGATCTTCAACTCAAGGCCATTGAGGCGGATAAAGAACGCTATCCCATGGAGATGAAGAACCTGGACGAAAAATTGGCCTCGGAAAAAGATATATCCAAGAAGAAGAAGGAGAAAATCGAGCTTTTGGAAAAGGAGCGCAGGCAAAAGGAAGGGGATTTGGAGTTGGAGCAGGAGAGGATAAAGAGGGCGCAATCGAAGCTTTACGACATCAAAACCAACAAGGAATATCAGGCCCTGCTTACGGAGATAGAGACCCTGAAGGAGGTTGACAGCCAACGGGAGATAGAGATTCTGGAAATAATGGATGAAATCGATGAGTTGAAGAAGGAATATGGGGGAGTAGAAAAAGCATTGCTGGAAATGGAGGAGAGGATCGGAGCGGAGAAGAGACAGCTCGAGGAAAGCCTTGGGAAAGCGGACGGCGCATTGGCCACCAAGAAGAGGAAACGGACGATGATAACGAAAAAGCTCTCTCCCGAACTGATGGGCCTTTATCGGACTCTCAAGGAGAAAAGGCGGACGGCAGTGGTTCCGACACGGTTTGGAGCGTGTCAGGGATGTAACGTGAGGATTCCTCCTCAGATGTTTAATGAAGTCCAAAGAAATGAGGCCATCATCGTTTGTCCCAGTTGTAATCGCATCCTCTATTGGGAGGATAGGATTGATTATCGGTGAGCTGAGGGCCCAGGGGATCGGATGGGAGCCCGGGGAAATCTTTTTGTCTTTCCCCGGATAGCATTCGAGATCGATTAATGGAGCGGTTCGTTCTGTAGCGGTAATGGGAAAGGGGATTTTGAAACTTTATGTCGATGGGGCTTCCAGGGGGAACCCGGGAGAGGCAGGGGCTGGCTTTTACCTCGTGGACGAAGAGGGAAATGAGATTCTCAGGGGGATGCGGTTCTTGGGGAGCATGACAAACAATGCCGCCGAATATCAGGCCCTCATCCTGGGGCTTCGGGAGACACTGGGGATTGGGGGAACCTCAATCGAGATTTATACCGATTCGGAGCTGGTTGCAAAGCAGATGAAGGGCATATATACTGTAAAGAATAAACGGTTGAGGAGATTGTACCGAGAAGCCGTTAAGCTATTGGATAAATTCCATAGGAGCGAAGTAATATCAATTAGAAGGGAGAATAATAGAGAGGCCGATCGCTTGGCCAACGAGGCCATTGACGGTGGAAAGGAGAAGGGGCTGAAGCAGGCGAGGTGATTGCTCCTCCGATTCGAGGAGGGGAGGAAAGTCCGAACTCCATAGGGCAGGGTGGTCGCTAACGGCGACTCGGGGTGACCCGAAGGAAAGTGCCACAGAAAGGAAACCGCCCCCCACAGTACGTTGGGGGTAAGGGTGAAAAGGCGAGGTAAGAGCTCACCAGTACCCCGGGTGACTGGGGTAGCTCGGTAAACCCC
>JAQYWG010000329.1 GCA_030145085.1 Thermodesulfobacteriota bacterium | reverse complement strand
GGTAGGGATAGTCACTCGTAATTCTGGCCGATTTTTATGGAAGAGTCTAGCATGGCTACCAGTTTGATGATGAATATAGTAACCAGCACGCTCAAGTGCTCGCAAGACCTGTCTTGGTTTGAGAATAGGGAGAGGGGGAGACATCGATCAAAAATTCACCACAATCTGTTCCTTTGTGGGTTCAATATCCTTTGGAATGAGCTCGCCAGTTTCCCAAGCGCTTTCGATAAAGCAGCGGATAGCATCTCTCGCCATATCCCGTGCCTCATCGAGAGTTTTACCAGAGGTACAAATCTCCGGGATTGCTGGAACAATTACATTGTACCCCCCTTCCTCAAGGGGCTCGAAGAAGACCGTGAAGCGGTATTCTCGCATTTTACTTTCCTCCCAGGTCTTCTCTGTTAAGATAATAAAATAAGCTTAAGATGTCAAACTAATAAGTGGCCGTTGACTAATTTAGAATCCTATCGTTATGAACGACCGCAACGCTCAAAACGCACTGAACGATCCTAACGAACACTGGCTTCCTACAATTAAATGTTTGCCTTCTGGCTTTTGAATTCCGACTTCTTGGTATTATTTTTGCTTTCCGCCTCAAGCGCAGCGGTCCTCCAGCCTAACGCTAGGTGACACCATGTGTCTTCTGTTAAACGATACTAACGATCCCAACGATCAAAACGAACCAAGCCGTTAATGTAATTCAACATAGTCAACAACGTTATATATATGGGTGTCGAAAGGTTATACCCCAGAGGGTAAAACAGAAAAAAAATATTACCAGTCTACCAAAAAAAGAAACCTCCTGTTAAGAAATAAGGTGAACAACAAACAAAATCCCTTAACGAGGAGGTTTCAAATGAATGAGAAAGATTGTACCAGACTGAAGGAGTTCCGTCAACTGCAAAAAGAGATCCGAGGTTCGAAGGAGCACCTGATCGTGGGGATCGATGTGGCCAAGGAGAGGCACAAGGCCTTTTTCGGCACGGCCACGGGAAAGACCCTTTTCAGGCGGCTGGTCTTTGGGAATGACCGGGAGGGTTTTGAGCGGCTGATTCTGCAGGCAGAGGCAATGCGGGTTCAACATGGCCTTGAGAAGGTGGTTTTGGGTTTGGAGCCCACGGCCAACTAT
>JAQYWG010000328.1 GCA_030145085.1 Thermodesulfobacteriota bacterium | reverse complement strand
ATCCATTTCGAGGACATCGTGACCCAACATCGCGGAAAGGTTTACGAGGGGAAGAGCTTCACCCAATTCTTTCCCAATGGTTGGGCCGAGGAGACCATCATCCATTTGGGGGATACAAGGGAGCGGCACTATTCCCTCTTGGTCATGCCCCTTACGGGAAAGGTCAGGATCTATGACCGGTACGTTGAGTTTACGGAGAAGAGATGACGGGGCGATCCCCCGGGGGTTCACGCTCCTGGAGGTACTCATCTCCCTGGCGATCATTGCCATCGTTTTGATAACCTGCCTCAGGGCTCAAAACCAGAGTATTCGCCTCTACCACCTCTCAAGGGGTATGACTGTTGCCACTATCCTTGCCCGCCAAAAGATGGGTGAAATTGAATTGGCGGAATTTCCCGAATTGGGAGGTGAAGAAGGGGATTTCGAGGATAAATTCCCCGGATTTACCTGGCAAAAGACGGTCTCCATGACCCCCTTTGAGGAAGCGAGGAGGGTCGACCTGTCCATCATATGGAAGGAGGGAATCAGGGAAAGAAGGGTCGACGTGATCGCCTATATCACCAACACCAAAATGGAATAGATATGTATTCTTACCCCTTACCGCAGAAGGGACTGAGCGATCCTCCAGCAAGCGGCTCCCTTCTATCGACCACGGCTGGGTTCACCCTCTTGGAGATTGTAGTCTCCGTTGGAATCCTCGTGGTGATCCTGACCATCATCTATAGCACCTTCAACTCAAGTATGAAAGTTTTTAGCGCAATGGAAACCCGGGGAGATGCCTATGGCCAGACAAGGGTCGTATTGAACAGAATGGCGGAGGAGATCGGCAGTATCTATTGGTCAGATGCCAACCCCAATACTG
This sequence comes from Thermodesulfobacteriota bacterium, assembly GCA_030145085.1. Classification (GTDB taxonomy): domain Bacteria; phylum Desulfobacterota; class BSN033; order WVXP01. The sequence goes on along the minus strand of JAQYWG010000328.1, from coordinate 280 downwards.
GCCTTTTGGGGGAGGACAAAGAGGAGGATAGTCTCCCCTTCGATTCACTCCATTTCACCTCCCTCTCCCATGTTCGATGGGTGAAGGATAGCAGGGAATCCGAACTCTGTGAAATTGGATACTACCTCGAGAGGGAGCAGGATATGGAAAAATCCTTCCTCTTCAGGAGGGAGGACTGGAATGTCGATGGAACACTCGAGGAAGGGGGAATAACCCTTGAACTGGCAGAAGGGATCGATGGACTCAACTTCAGGTATTACGATGGAGAAGAATGGGTTGA
>JAQYWG010000327.1 GCA_030145085.1 Thermodesulfobacteriota bacterium | reverse complement strand
AGACGATCTCCTTCTCATCCAATTTTATGGAGACATCGTGGAGGATATCCGTCTCACCGTAACCGGAAGTCAGGTTTCTGGCCTCCAAAACCCTCATCGATATTGACCTCCGAGATAGGCCTCCAGGACCCGTTTATTCGACCGGATCTCCTCCGGGGTTCCCTCTGCAAGCTTCTGCCCCTCGCTCATCACGATGACGGGGTTGCAGAGGCTCATGACCAGGTCCATGTCGTGCTCGACAATCAAAAAGGTGAATCCCTTCTCCGAACAGAGCTTCCTGATATTATCGACCAATTTCCTCATCAGCGTTCGATTCACTCCTGCACCGGGCTCATCCAGGAGGATCAGATCGGGGTCCGCCATCATGGTCTTGGCCAATTCGAGCAACTTCTTCTGCCCCCCCGAAAGGGTACCCGCATACTCATCCTTCAGATCGATCAACTCCACAAATTCCAATACTTCCAAAGCCTTATCCCTTATCTCCCGTTCCTGCTCTCTTACAAACCCGGGGCGAAACCAGGTATTCCAGATCCGCTCCCCTCGCTGGTCCTCCGGTACCAGCATCAAGTTTTCCAGCACGTTCATATGGCTAAACTCCCGGGTAATCTGGAATGTCCGGCAGATCTTCCTTCGGAAGATCTTGTGAGGCGGAAGGCCATCGATTCGTTCCCCCTTGAAGAGGATCTCTCCGCCATCGGGTTTGTGGAAGCCCGTCACCAGATTAAAGAGGGTAGTCTTACCAGCCCCATTTGGTCCTATAAGCCCGGTAATGGATCCCTTACGGACCTCAAGACTACAATCATCCACGGCCCTGAGACCGCCGAAGTTCTTCTCCAAAAACTTCACTTCTAACATTTAATCAGCCCCGGTAGCGGAATTCCTCTACCAACAACGGAATAAATTCAAGCAATTAAATAACTTATTAATCCCTTTGTCAACGTATTTTGGTTCTTCCCCCGTTGATCATCCCTATTGAGGGAGCCGGCAATGATTACTTCACCACATTTTGGAACAACGTTTCGGGCTCCGGCCTTTTTTGAACGAGGCCTCTCGCAAAGGCGAAATCCGCAAAACGCTTCCACTTCTCCAGGGACTGGACCTGCGTGGTTGCGAAAACCGGCAGTGTATCCCTGAAAGCCCTGGCATCCAACT
>JAQYWG010000326.1 GCA_030145085.1 Thermodesulfobacteriota bacterium | reverse complement strand
ATTCCCGAGGCAGTGGTTTCTGGCATACAGGCGAAGGGCATCAAGTGGACGACCCCATCGTAACCGTCTTTTGCCCGCAATATGGTCTCCCCTATGGAGACATTGCATTCAGCCCCCACATCGTACCCCAAGTATTGGAGGGAAGCTCGATAATAGCGGAGCCGCTCCCTTCGATTCTTCCTCCCCACGCCCAGGCTTCTCAGGATGTGGGAGGAGAACCAAGATGTCCGGGTGACCTCGACCCCCATTTCCCCCAATTTTCGCTCAACCCCTCTGTTGATCTGGGGATCCATCACCGTATAGAGTTCCCCCACGATGGCCACCCTCAGGGGCTGTCGCCCTCGATCTTGATCAACGGAACCGAGGATCTTCTCCCCTTCGATGACGGCCCTTTCGATGGCTCTGCCCGTTTTCGCCTTATCCAAACCGGCCAAGGCCTTCTGTAACATCTTCTCCGTTCTTCCCGTAATGACTTCTCTGGCCCGTGTCCCCAAGGCCAGTTTTTCTAACCTTTCGCATGCCATCATCTTTTTCCAGCCGATCCAGAGGGCGTATGGAAAAGTCGTGATATTTTTTAAGCTCAACTCCTTCTTCAGTTCCCTGGTCTCGTCCCTATTCTTGAGCAATGCCGGCCAGTCCAATCTTGGGGGAATGGTCAACCATCTGTAGTGGAAGCCTAAATCCTCAAGGATGACCTTTTGAACCAGGTCATAGAGGCCAAGCCGGCAGGGAGGACCACTGCCCACCATTACGATAGTATCGGCGCCCAGTTCCAGGGCCTCGATGAAATTTCCCAGGATAATCTTAAAGGGGAGACAGATGCATTCGTTGGAATGTTTAACGCCGAGGGTGAGGGTCCTCTTGCTCGTTTTTGGTGGGACGATATAATCGATACCCGCGGTTTCCGCAATCGCCTTGCAGAATATGTGCATCGTTCCCAGGTGCGGAAAGGTAACCTTCATGCATGTTTTCCCTCTGCTTCTAATTCTTTCTCCTCCGCACAAAGTTCCTGCCAATGGGCATCGACGATTGTCCCGTACTCCTCAGCATACCGATCGATTTGGGGGGCCAAATCCGTAAAGAGACCCTGGGCACCGGGGTGCGTGAAGTAGTTGGCGTAATTGAGGGCGAGGTCCCTCCCCTGGTGAGGCTG
>JAQYWG010000325.1 GCA_030145085.1 Thermodesulfobacteriota bacterium | reverse complement strand
ATGTCCTACGAAAACCTTCCCATTCAGGAAGGAGGTCAGGCCGGCGTGGAGTATCTCCGCATGATCGCCCCTGACACTCCAGTCGATGAGAAAGAAAGGATTCGAAGGGACCTTCTAGAGTACTGCCGGCAGGATACCCTGGGCATGGTGAGAATTCGGGAGGAGTTTCTTAAACGCTGCCGATGATGAAGAGAAATAGAGAAATAGGGGACATTCTGCATTGTCCAGGATTTGCGCGCCTTGCATCTGGATCTTTTTTCTTTGCCGTCTGATTTCGATTTTTTACAATGACGTCAACCGTGCCTTCGGTTCGAATTTTCATCCAACCATCCATCCGTATCTCTCCAGCTGAAGCCCTGCGATCGACTTGAATGGAGGGTGATTCCTTACATTCTCTTGATTGATTTTGTCCCTCAATTATGGTTATCTGTTTCCTATGATTCGGTATGAGTTGGCCGAGGACGTTTGTACGGAGATTAAAGGTATCCTTCAAAAACTTCAAATGGCCCATGTACATGGGCCCAGAGTGGCTTGCGTAAGGAGTAAAGGTTCAAAAAGTAAAAGGGTAATCGCGCGTTGTCACGGACTTTCCAGAATTATGCAGCTAGCCCTCAATGAGAAGCCACATTATGTTATCGAGGTTGTTTCTGAAAGATTTGATCAACTCAGGAAAGAAGAACAGACCAAGGTACTCATCCATGAATTGATGCATATTTCTCATTCGTTTGGAGGTGGTTTTCGAACCCACAAGCCCCACGTGACACAAAAGAAGGTTGAGAGGATGTATAAGAAGTTTGTGAACGCCAAGTAATCATGACGCAAATGGGGCGAGGAACTAAAATTTGCACCTCTGAAGATCCATATCATAATAAGACTTCTCTTTCTAAGGCGTGAACCCTCACAATGAACGCTCATTTTTTTCTGGTTATTGATCTTACGGATGATGCGGACAAAGCGAGCCCGGCTCACCTAAATGCGAAGAGGTTGGATCTCAAATGCATATGTCGGCCAAAGCGACCAAGTGGATTCTCTTCTCGTGCCCGGTCATAACAGTGCGCCCCCGGGTAACATTTTGAATGTTCTGAGGGGAAGATAAAAAAGGGTAGGGGGTAGATCTCAAGGGCTTGTTGCCCAAACTCCCTTTCGCTCTCTGAAAAGAATTTTTGACCACTCTAAAGTTCGCTTCACTGCAAACCT
>JAQYWG010000324.1 GCA_030145085.1 Thermodesulfobacteriota bacterium | reverse complement strand
AATGCCACTGGCATTCCGGAAATAGACGACCCTGAGGCGTGGATGTGTGATATGGAGACAAACTCCGGTGTAGGTCCCGATACCCAATTCGATAAAGATAACAAAGCTGACAAAAGGGTGGCGGCTGGATATTGGGAGGACCTAGACTTCTTCAACAACCTTTATGAATGTGACTAAGGATTTTCAGGGTAAGACCTTTGGAATAGAAAGACTTCTTCGGTGTGATTGAAGCTGAAGGCAGGGTCAACAATCGCCCTGCCTTTTTTCTTTACCTGGCCAAGAATACAAGATGAACTCGAAACCGTGCCCCTCTGTCCAAATCTATCGATTAGCGGTAGAAACATGCACCGGATGCGGACTGACGGAAAATCCATAGTTCAGTTAAAAATTGGGGACTTAGGGGACGTTCTTTCTATGACTTAGGGGATGCGGAATCGGGGACCCTTTGATACCTTCATATATAACGTTGGTTCTAAACCAAGATCATTTCTTAAACAATTCCTCCCAGGTTTTCCTCGCCTTGGCAACTTTTTCTTCCCTCTTTCCGCTGGGCTCCGATTCCCTGAAGGTGAAGAGGTCGCAGAAGTTGGCCTTTTCCCGGTCCGAGACGTACTCACTCTGGGGTTCGCGGCACTGATTGTGGGCATGGGGGTCGTGAAAGGAACAGTTGAGGCAGGAATGGAGGTAGGTGCCGCAGTGAGGGCATGTAGCGGTTCTCGAAACCCGATCGGTAATATTGAGCTCCTTTCCACACCGGTGGCATACTTTCATGGTTCCCCCCCTGAATGGAGCGTCTTAAATAGTTACTCATAATTCAAAACAAGGATTAAATCCTAAATCCTAAGCAAGAAATACTAAACAATATATAAATCCAAATAATTATAATATACTGTCTTGTGCTTTGAGCTTCGGTCATTTGAATTTGTTTAGAGTTTCGAAATTCGTATTTAAAATTTTCCTGGAATCTTTCTTAATACGAATATATTTATATCACATATAAAAACGCTTCACTAAGAATGGTTAGCGAAAAAATCCTTGATTCGCACTAAGAGCTCCTTTCCCCAATTTTTCAGTAGTTTCATAAGTACCTCTCAAACCACTCCAGGCTCATCTCAATGGCCTTTTCCCGATGATCTGGAAGGGTAAGTCTGTGGTCACCGCCCTCGATGACCTCCATTTTTTTCGGCTCACTGAGGCCTTCAGATAT
>JAQYWG010000323.1 GCA_030145085.1 Thermodesulfobacteriota bacterium | reverse complement strand
GGTATCCCGGTGATCGGACCGAATACTTTTGGAATTGTCAACCTTCACGCCCGCCTGAATGCCTCCTTCACTCCAGAATTTTCCGATATTAGAAAAGGGGGGATTAGCCTCTTAAGCCAGAGTGGTGGCATGTCCCACCTGATGGGGTTCCTTTCCATGAGGGACGATTTTGGTTTCAGCAAGATTGTGGGCCTGGGCAACCGATGTAATATAGATTTTACAGACATGATCCCCTATTTGATGAGAGACCCCGACACTCAGGTGATTGCCCTGTACGTGGAGGGCATCGACAACCCACGCCGTCTGTTTGAGGTGGCCAGAGGCTTTATGGGGAAGAAGCCGATCATCGCGTATAAGGTAGGCCTTTCGGCCATCAGCGATTTGGCGTCCAAATCCCATACGGGTTCACTGGCTGGACGTCGAGAGATATACGAGGGGGCCTTCAAGCAGGCCGGGATTCTCACCGTGGAAAGTTCATTGGAGCTTCTCGATACGGCCAAGGCCCTATCCTCGAGTCCGTTGCCCGAGGGTTGCGCGGTAGCCGTCCTCTCAGGTCAGGCGGGGCCTGCAATGGCCGCCTGTGACATCTGCGAGAAAGAGGGATTGCGCATTATTCCATTCTCAGAAAAAACCCAGAAAAGGATCGACAACCTTCTTCCTCCTATGGCCATAAGGATAAACCCCGTTGATATGGGTCCTGCCTGGTATGATTCAAGGGCAATTCGAGGAATTGTCGAGTCCGTCCTTCAGGATAAGGCCATTGATGCCATCCTCTTATGCGTCATGTTTGCTTCGGCCAACGAGGGTTCAATCAGGGCATTATCCGGTTTGCTCACGCAATGGGGCAGGAAGAAGCCCATTGTGTGCTGTTTTTCCTCCCCCCCGGGGATTTGGGGGGAAGAGGTAAAATCCCTGGTTGAGAAGGGAAGCATCGTAAACTACGCTACACCGGAAAAGGCTGCAAAGTCGCTATCCGCACTCTGGAAATACAAGAGGATAAGGGAAAGTGCACAAGGGGGATAATGGGGAACCCCTAATCATTGTTCCCTCTTGTCGAGAAATTCTCTGCCCAAGGGGAGAAGCCCTTGATCTTTCTTCGGTTCATTTGTTGGAGGTCACGAGATGGAGTATACCCCTGAAGGGGAATTGAAATCCAGAATTCAACGATTCCAGGGCTCGTTGAGGGAACAAGGGGTAGATGGCGTCCTGATCTGTCAAAACGTCGACCTATTCTATTTCGCCGGTACCATTCAAGAGTCCTTCCTCTTCATACCCCAGGAGG
>JAQYWG010000322.1 GCA_030145085.1 Thermodesulfobacteriota bacterium | reverse complement strand
CTCAAGTCGGTCACCGACCTTCCTTGAGCATTGAGCGTGATCAGGGGTACTTTGCCCCCTTTCACGACGTCAAAAATCTTTTGAGTAATCCGGGACTCTCCCATCAGAGCGAGTGCAGCTTCCCGCGTCGAATACACGTCCACGTCTCTTCCCTTCAATTCCAAACTGACCAACGGAGAAGCCTGATCTATGAGAAATTTTCCAGAGATACTGAGTTGGGGAAAATCGAGATTGAGTTCGGCAAGGGAAACCGTTGTTCTATCCCCATCGACATGCAAAGCTCCCCTCAGGCTTTTGCCTTTTATGACCAATTTCTTATGTGCCCGATGCAAAGTCATGGAGGGTATAGAACCTCGCACCTCTGCCTCTAAAACCTTGAGTCCATCTGTCTTAAAACTGAAATTCAGATTCACTTTCGTATCTGAAACACGTTGATCGGTGAGGGGGAAAAGGTAGTCGGTGAGCGCTTGAGGTTGGAAGTGAGTCAGATTAATACGGCCACTGCCCTTGAAATCCTTCGAGTTTAACCACGCCTCCACCGAAAAACTTTTCCAGAGGTTGGAATTACACGTGAGGTCGATTTCGAGCCTGTCCGGGGGCAAACCGATACGTGCATGAATATCCTGGAATCTGAAAACGGACGTATTCTTATCAGAGAGATTTAGCCTGCCTTTTTCCACCAGGACGACAAGGCCTTGGGATTTCAACGCGATAAGGGATAAAACGGGAGCCACTTTTTCCTCAATGGTTGCAAAAGAGAGAGCCTTCAATCTCTCCTTTTTTTTCTCTGGCCTTTCTGGGAGATTCATTTTGAAGTCAGGAGCTTCAACTTGGAGCATGGCGATCTGCACCTTGCCCGTGAGAAGGGGCAAAATTTCAGGATACATTGTCAAGGACTCCAAAGTTCCAGTTACTTTTCCGGGGATGGATAAGCTCCCCTGATGGATCACCATACGGGGCCGAGGAAAGAATGAGAGGTCAACCTTCTGAAATTCGACATCGCCTCCCACTTTCTGAGAAACGGTGGCCAGGATCTTTTCCCTGATGGGTTCGAGGTTAATTAATTTAGGTGAAAGAAGAATGAAGAGCAACAGGAGAACCAAGAAGATTCCTATACCTCCTATTACCCAGAGAGATATCTTTTTATACCTGCTCATTGACGAACTCCGCCTCAATCTTTGGTACCTCTAGGCTGCAGGCCAAATGAAAAGCTCCCTTTTCGATTTCAGCATGCTCAAAGTAGGTGACCGGCAAGTGCCCCGCAAGCCCCGCCTTGTAGGCGGGGTCAAGGGGCACAATTAAAAATGAAATTTCATTTCCG
>JAQYWG010000321.1 GCA_030145085.1 Thermodesulfobacteriota bacterium | reverse complement strand
GGTATCCCGGTGATCGGACCGAATACTTTTGGAATTGTCAACCTTCACGCCCGCCTGAATGCCTCCTTCACTCCAGAGTTTTCCGATATTAGAAAAGGGGGGATTAGCCTCTTAAGCCAGAGTGGTGGTATGTCCCACCTGATGGGGTTCCTTTCCATGAGGGACGATTTCGGCTTCAGCAAGATTGTGGGCCTGGGCAACCGATGTAATATCGATTTTGCAGACATGATTCCCTATCTGATGAGAGACTCCTACACTCGGGTGATTGCCCTGTACGTGGAGGGCGTCAATAACCCACGCCGCCTGTTTGAGGTGGCCAAAGGCTTTAGGGATAAGAAACCGATTATAGCGTATAAGGTAGGACTTTCGGCCGTCAGCGATTTGGCATCCAAATCCCATACGGGTTCACTGGCTGGCCGTCATGAGATATACGAGGGGTCCTTCAAACAGGCCGGAATTCTCACTGTGGAAAGTACATTGGAGCTCCTCGATACGGCTAAAGTCCTATCCTCGAGTCCGCTGCCCGAAGGCTGCACCGTTGCCGTCCTCTCAGGTCAGGCGGGGCCAGCAATGGCCGCCTGTGACATCTGCGAGAAAGAGGGATTGCGCATTATTCCATTCTCAGAGGAAACCCAGAAAAGAATAGACAACCTTCTTCCTCCCATGGCTATAAGGACAAACCCCGTTGATATGGGTCCTGCCTGGTATGATTCACAGGCAATCCGAGGGATTGTCGAGTCCGTCCTTCGTGATACGGCCATTGATGCCATCCTTTTATGCATCATGTTTGCCTCAGCCAACGAGGGCTCAATCAGGGCATTATCCGGTTTGCTCACCCAATGGGGCAGGAAGAAGCCTATTGTATGTTGTTTTTCCTCCCCCCCGGGGATTTGGGAGGAAGAAATAGCATCCCTGGTTGAGAAGGGAGGCATCACAAACTACGCTACACCGGAAGAGGCTGCAAAGTCGCTATCCGCACTCTGGAAATACAAGAGGATAAGGGAAAACGCGCAAGGGGGATAGCAGGGAACCTTTCATCACTTTCCCCCAAAGGAGAGGGGATGATGAAGATGTCCTGCGTGCGATGGGCCATTGATCTTCTCCCCAACTTCTCTGCCAAAGGGGAAAAGCCCATGATCCTTTTTCGGTTCAATCGTTGGAGTTAATAAGATGGAGTATACCCCTGAAAGAGAATTGAGATCCAGAATTCAAAGATTCCAGGACTCGTTGAGGGAACAAGGGGTAGATGGCGCCCTGATCTGTCAAAACGTCGACCTATTCTATTTCGCCGGTACCATTCAAGAGTCCTTCCTCTTCATACCCCAGGAGG
>JAQYWG010000320.1 GCA_030145085.1 Thermodesulfobacteriota bacterium | reverse complement strand
GGCCTTGAGGTCCTGGCGGGTGATATGCTGTGGACTGCCGCTGATTTGGCTATCCCAACACCTGGATCTGAAACGCATGCTTGGGCGCCAATAGACGATCGGGCTTATTTGTGTGTGCGAATTTGGCCTCATCTGCCAGTGTCAAAGGCAAAACATAACGCGGCACGGAGGGAATTATGAAGGAAAATGATGGGTTAGTCTTTGGGTATGTCCTCGATGGAAATGGTGGGGGGCAGGGTATTGATTGGAAAAAGCTCAGGCAATGGTCCCCTGACCGGGGTACGATCTGGCTGCACTTTGATTACAGCAGCGAAAGAGTGAAAAAGTGGCTGGCGGGAGAAAGCCGCCTCAGCCCGATAATAGGTGAAGCGCTGCTTGAAGAAGAAACCCGGCCTCGAATTGTCTCATCCAACGAAGGGCTACTGTTAATACTCCGCGGCGTCAATTGTAACCCCGGGGCTGACCCCGAGGATATGGTATCTATCCGTATGTGGTTTGATGAACATCGCATCATTACCATGAGGCACAGGCGAGTCATGGCTATCGAAGATATCCACAATTCAATTGAATCCGGAAAGGGCCCGACTTCCTCTGGAGATTTCCTCGTTATGTTGTCTAAACGCCTGGCTGACCGCATGGGCGATGTGGTAGCGGAGATGGATGACAGCGTGGATGAACTTGAGGATACAGTGCTCCACGCAGAGAGTTATGAGCTTCGCCCAAAACTTGCCAGGCTGCGACGGCAGACAATAAGCCTGCGTCGATACATCGCCCCTCAGCGCGATGTCCTTGCGCGGTTGCAGAATGAACGCATACCATGGTTAAAAGATATCGATAAAGTTCATATCAGGGAGATCGCTGAGCGCACGGCCCGTTTTGTTGAAGATATCGACTCTGCCCGCGACCGAGCCGCAATTACCCAGGAGGAGCTGAACAACCGTCTGTCAGAACAGATGAACAAGGCCATGTATGTACTCTCGATCATAGCGGCAATATTCCTGCCATTGGGACTTCTTACCGGCCTCCTTGGCATAAATGTCGGCGGTATACCGGGTGGAGAGAACGAATGGGCCTTTGCGATCGTCAGCCTATTTCTGTTATCAATCGCTGTAGGGCTGATCTGGTTGTTCAAGCGTTTAAGATGGCTTTAGAAGAAGAGGCGAATCTTGTTGACCAGGGGTTACACGGAAAACTCCTCTGTATCGACCAAGAAAGACCTACAACTTACGGTGATTAAGGCTATCCGGCGGTTAAGCGATGTATCGTTAAGCCTGTCAGGACTATTACCAGCTTATATAGATCGGTTTGTGACGTCCCAACTTCAGCCGGATTCAGG
>JAQYWG010000031.1 GCA_030145085.1 Thermodesulfobacteriota bacterium | reverse complement strand
CCCCCTTGGATATTTTATTCGTCCCTTGGGATCGGCTATTTCCCGAAAGTTCGAACGAGAGGCGGATGCTGTCGCCGTTACCCTCATGGGGACGGCCAAACCGATGTGCGAGGCCCTCAGACGATTGGCCACTGAAAACCTAGCGAATTTGGTGCCCCATCCGTTCTATGCCTGGTTCTACTACTCACACCCGCCACCTATCGAGCGGATTTCCAGGCTTGAAGATATGGGTGGAGGAGGGCAATAAGATTCGGGCTTGGGTATTCTCGCCCATGCAGATCCGGAATTAGGTTTTCCCGGGATGGCGATTTGGTGATCAGTGTGCACCGTGTTGAACGTGGGAGGGCAGGCAAACTTTTTAACAAGGAGGTTTTGTTATGAAAGGAAACCCCGCATGTGCCACATGTTCTGTGAAGGATCCGGTCTGCCGGGTGGAGGACGGAAAAGGGCCCAAGGCCTGTCCGACGAAGAACTATAGAGAAACTATTGAGAAAGCCTTGAAGGAGTACGAAAAACCTGAGATCAGGGAATTTGCGAGGATGGCCTCGATCCAGGAAGCCGAGTGTTACAGCAACCGGCACATCCGGCCGTTTGTGAGACATCCTGTCAAACCCCGAGTCCAGGAGGTTTGCGAGTTTGCCAAGAAGATGGGCTACCGAAAGCTCGGCATAGCCTTCTGCGGTGGCCTAAGTTCCGAGACAAAAGCCCTGACGAAAATCCTTGAGGCTCAGGGATTCGAGGTGGTTTCCGTTATTTGCCGTGTTGGGTGCACCGCGAAGGAAACCATCGGGATTCGGCAAGAGGAGAAGATACGGATCGGGCAGTTCGAGGTAATGTGCAGTCCCATCGTACAGGCCGCCATTCTCAACGAGGAGAAGACCAACTTCAATATCCTGGTGGGCCTCTGCGTGGGCCATGACTCCCTCTTTTTCAAATACACCAAGGCTCTCACCACAGTCCTAATCGTAAAGGATCGGGTCCTCGGCCACAACCCGGCCGCGGCCCTCTATACTGTGGGGGGCTATTATTCTCGGATGTTACGACCTGGGGTCGATAATACCGATTGCTCCGGATAGGGAATGTGAAAGGATTTCGTTTATTCTCCGGCGTGCCTCCGTCGGTATCCGGCGTTAAAATCCCACCTGCATGATGCCAGTGACATCTATTGAATGGCCTGATGTCTTCTCTCGATTATGAGAATGCTGCTGAAAATGGCGGCAAGGGCCATAATAGCCGAAAGGATAAAAACCAGTCGATAACTCCCTGTCTGATCGAAAATCAATCCTCCCATATAGGCCCAAAAACCCCCGGCTGAGTGATGAACGGTGGTAATGAAGCCAGAAATAAGACCGACATGAGACAATCCGTAGAGTCTGCCAGTCAGGGTGGGTGTGAGAGGGGCTGTAATAAGATGGGTAAAGCCGAAAGTCAAGGCAAAGACATAGAAGGAGGTCAGATTCTGATATTTCAAGATCAGAAGGAATGACAGGAAACGGAGCAGAAAGGTGAGGGCAATGGGAATCTTATTTCCGATCATGTCAGAGGCGGGTCCGGCAGCCATTATCCCGGCTAAACTCATCAATCCATACCAGGCCAACATGTTGCCCGCCGTGGTGGGTGAAACACCATAATCGGTAACGAGGGGGATCAAGTGGGTTGTAACGAGAAAATCGCCGGTACCACAGATGAACATAACGATGAGAAAGAACCAGAAAGAGTGGGTGCGCATGGCCTCCCTTAAACTCAGATCTCGAGGATTCTCAATGGGAGAGATTTGACCCTCTTCTCCATTTATTTCCCCCCTACCTTGATAGCCAAAAGGCCTCTGGCCAAGATTATCTGGGTCTCCTTTAATCACGAGCAGTACCAGGGTTATATTGACCACCAACATGATTAAGCCAATGTAGAAGTATGAGGCCCTCCAGCCATAGCGTAAGGCAAAGATGGTGAAGAGCGGAATGAGTGCAAAATGCCCCAGGGAATTACCGGATAGGGCCAAGCTAATGGCAAGGCCGCGCCACTTTTCAAACCACTTGCTCACCAGGGCCGCGATCAAGGGAACGGACGTTCCACCCAAACCAATGGCTGCTAAGATCCCGTAGTAGACGAAGAATTGCCAGAGGGAGTCAATAAGGGAGATGAGAGTGTATCCGGCCGAGAGAAGGATGGTTGAGATAACGATCACCCATTTGGGGCCATATCGGTCATAAAACCTGCCCACGATAGTGAGGGATAGGGCGTAAAGGGTCATGTTGAGGAAGAAGGCCAGAGAGATTGAGCTCCTATTCCACCCGAATTCCGCAATCATCGGTTTGAACATTACCCCGAAGGAAAATCGAGCCCCTGAGTTGAAGAAGAGAATAACGAATGAGGCGGCTAAAATATACCAGCCGTAAAAGAGATTGGACTTGGGAAGTTTTTTTTTGAGGACCGTCATACTCTCCTTCCCCTTTGCTTCAACGAGTTGAGATGGCAGATAGGAAATGAATACCAAAAGATAGAGGAAAGTGAAAGGGCTTTTCGACGGAACGGGCAAGATGGAAAAAGGAGTCGAGGCAAAGAGAAAGGTGCCCCATTAAGGAAAAGGAGATCGAAAGGTCTCCAATATGAGGGTTAGCATTGCCATCCCAGTTTCCCTCAGATTAGACTGCATCTGCATCACCACCCATTCGCATAAGCTTTGGCCTTAGATTTGCGTTGAACTTTAATGAACAATTTGTATAATGGGGTAATTGTAACACGGACCGTATCTATCCGACGCGCCCAGCCTGGCCCGCTGACCTGTACCGACCATAAATGCTTGCTGGACGTAATGCCCCTAAACGAGGCTGGATGAAAACTAAAGCAATACTAACCGACTATTTCAAAGGTATTATCGACGTCGCTAGCCAAGGGGACGCCCGAGAGGAGTTTTTTTGCTTTGCGATAAGGAATACATCCAATGGAAGAAATAAGAAGGCGAAGAAACAATTATGGATAAAAAAGAGAAAGATGAACTGGTCACAAAATGTGACCGATTCCAGAGGCTCAAACATTCCTCAGCTTTACCCTGCGCTTTCACCAAACAGGGTGTCGCTATGCTTTCAAGCGTACTTAACAGCAACCGAGCTATTGATGTCAATGTTGAGATTATGCGTGCGTTCGTTCGATTACGGCAAATGTTGGCCACACAGACGGATCTTGCACATAAGCTGGCCGCATTAGAAAAGAAATATGATGAGCAATTTAAAGTTATCTTTGACGCGATTCGAGCCTTGATGACACCCCCTGAACAGCCCAGAAGGAAAATTGGTTTTCAGGTCAAAGAAGGCCGTGTCGCTTATCGCAGGCGGGCTAAAAAGAATCCATGATCAAACGGCGAATAAATTTCGATATGGAAATTCAAATTTAAATTCCCCTTTCACCGGGCTGACGCATTTTATCCATCGAGGGAAAAACATGGCCCGTAAGAGCTTAAAAACCGACCTATTCAGGGAATTAACCTGGGACGACCTCCGAGAATGGGCTGGTGATACCATTGTTTCTCGGGGGCGAAACTACCAACGCAACTCCCAGGTGGAAGGGCTGGCTCGAACGCCCAGCGGAGGCGTTATCGCGTGGGTACATGGGGCCAAGAGATACACGACATGGGTCGATTTTGAAGAGGGAGCGCTGGCCTCAGCCTGTAGTTGTCCCTATGGAGCTACCTGCAAACATGCCGTGGCAGTGGTGCTCGAATACCTCGATCATCTGAAGAGGGATATCGAAGTCCCCGAAGTTAGCGAGCAGGACAGTCGTATGGGGCTGTTCGAGGGGTCTTTGGAAGAGGAAACATGGGACGAAGAGGAAGAGGAGGGGATGAAAGATGCCGGCCAATTCGCACCCCGGCGGCCTGAGAAAGGCGCTGCCAAATCCCTCCAGGCCTTTCTGAAGCAGCAGACCAAGGCAGAGCTCGTGGCCCTGATAGAAGATCTTGCCGGACGTCATCCAACCGTCCGCGAAACCTTGGAGGATCTGCACGACCTATCGAGAGGAACCGTGAAGAGAATCGTGACCGCCCTGCGGAGAGAGATCCACGAACTCAGCGCCGAGCCTGGCTGGAGAAACCACTGGAGTGGGGAGGGGTTCATCCCCGATTACTCAGGGGTAAGGGATCGGCTCGAAGCTCTTCTGGCCGAAGGGCACGCGGATGAAATGGTTTCCCTGGGAAAGGAGCTGTTAGAGGTGGGAAAGAACCAGGCGGAGATGAGCCACGATGAGGGAGAAACAGCAGCGGAGATCTCCTCCTGCCTGGATGTGGTCTTTCAGGCGCTTCCTCAATCTTCGCTACCTGCTGCCGAACAGATCCTTTGGGCGGTGGATGCGCAATTGGAAGATGAACGTGAACTCTGCTACGGGGCAAAATTCTTCTGGGAACGGGGGCAGACGACTGAAGCGTGGAATGTCGTGGCCGAGAAGCTCCTGGAACGGCTGAGTCACTTTCAATCGGCGGAAGGCGAGGACAGTTTCTCACGGGATTACCGCCGGGACCGCCTGAGTGACTGGGCCGTCCGCGCTCTGGAAAACGCTGGTCGGCATGAGGAGATCATTCCCCTCTGTGAGCGAGAGGCAGAGAAGACGGGAAGTTACGTGCGGCTGGTCAATTTCCTCAAGGAGGCCAAGCGTTGGGAAGAGGCAGACCGATGGATACGCAAAGGGATCAAGGCCACTCAGAGCCGGTGGCCCGGCATCGCCAGCGGGCTGCGTACTGCCTTACGAGAGATTCGGGAAAAGGAAGGCGATTGGCTCCGCGTCGCTGCCTTTCGGGCCGAAGATTTTTTCCGAGAGCCGGCACTCAACTCCTTTCAGGAGTTGCAGAAAGCGGCAGAACGGGCCGAAGTGTGGTCAGGGGTCAGGGCAGCCGCCATGCATTACCTGGAAACCGGTAAACTTCCTCGGACCAGTTCCTCATGGCCATTGCCCGAGACTGGTTTGATAGAGTCAGTCGAGGGCCCAGAGAGGAAATTTCCCCTGACCGACACGCTTATCGACATCGCCATCGCCGAAGAACAGCCCGATGATGTAATCGGCTGGTATGACAAGCGCAAACCAAAGGGAATAGGTTGGTGGGAGCGTGGCTTCCAGGATGATAAAGTTGCAGAGGCGGTAGTGGATCGTTATCCTGACCGGGCCCTTGGCATCTGGAAAAAGCTTGCCGAAGCCGAGATCGCCCTGGCCAAGCCCAGAGCTTATGGGGCCGCCGCTGGTTACCTGCGTAAGGCCCATCGTATGCTGAAAAAACTCGGCAAAGAGAAGGAGTGGCAGGGTTATCTTGCTCAACTTCGGGAGGCCAACGCCCGGAAGAGGCGGCTTCTCGAAATTCTCGACAGCCTTGCCGGAGGACGAATCATGGAAGGGTTTTAGACCCTGTGGTTCAAGCCGCAAACTCGGGGACATAAGAGTAAATGGGATGATTTCATGGGAACGAGGTGGTAGCATGGCAAAAAGACAAAAAAGGTGGATCTATACCCCCCCAGACGGCCCAAGCCTAGAGTACCAGATACTGTTAAGATGGAGGTGGAAGCAAGGGCGAGCGAGTTGATTGAGTCCGTTCTAAAGCCGAACCACATCAAGCCTGCGCTTAAAAATGAGCGCTTCAACTACATCGTGGACATTTACACAAAGTGGTACCGCAACTACTTTTACTTTTGTGCGAAGTATCGCTGCCCTGGCCCGAATGCCATATCGCCATTTTTTGAAGCGAAGTTCGCTCGTCTGGAATACGTCGGCAATGGTTGTTTTAATCTCTCCTACATGAGACACACTGGGCAGTGGTGGGAGATTTATACGGAATTATCCCATGATGAATGCTTGGCAGCCATCAAAGATGAACCTCTCTTCTTGCCCTAAAGAGAGGAGCCGCCGTTAGGTACGTCATAGGTCAGATCATGACGATTTCTGAAAAAGATATGTTAGCGAAGCATGTTGTTGGAAAGTGGTATAGTTTTGAAAGCGCACTGAGAGAGAAGGAAAAATACCCCAAGGAGGGATTCCTTACCTTTGTCAAGGTAGCCCCGATACGTTGACACTGCAAGCGAGGACAAATTGGTTCATAGACTGGAAGCTTTGCGCGACCAAACCGGAGCATGTAGGCGACGCACTAAGGCGAGCGGCTGATGCCTGAAGTCAGATCGCAAGAGGGAGATATCTTCGGATGGCGAAAAAGAAGAAGATCCCTGAGAGGTATCAGGTTTGGATTGATGTTCGCAAAAAATACCGTCTTTCTCATGCTCACATCCAGATGGCAAGAGAACTCGGTATGAATCCAAAGAAGTTCGGCAAAATTGCAAATCACAAGCAAGAGCCTTGGAAAGCGCCGCTACCAATCTTCATCGAAGACCTTTATTTCAAGCGTTTTGGAAGGACACGACCGGATGGAGTAAAAAGCATTAAGCAACTTTACAAAGCACAGGAGAAAAAGAAAGCACAGCGTCGTGCACGTAAACAGTTGAAGAAACAGACCGTTACAGCAAACAAAGGCGACAGCAATTTAGCCCCTCTAATGAAGCTGACTGGCATATAGCTGCGTTGTTTGCCCGGGGCTTAGCTCGATCGTTATGGGGTTGAGGCATCGCAAAGTCAGAAGGGATGTGGGGCAGGTTGTTGAATATGTTGAATAACTTTATCTTAACTTGATATCCGCAGCCGCCGAAAAAAGGAAGAACGCGTTCTGCAAGGACACCTGATGCGTTATTCTATGAAGTGTTCATCCAGCTGAGACATCTGGGCTTTTATGGTTTCCCCTTCCAAGGCCGTATTATTCAATTGGGCCAAGGCCCTCCAGGCAACATCATATGCGTTCCCCGCACTCCAGAAAAGCCATCCGGTGGCTTTTGATTGGGTTAAAGCGCGGAGTTCCTCCAAAATATATTCCTCACTAAATGTCCTGGTACCGAATGGAAAAGCTTGAATCCAGGGCCGAAGGGTTACCTCCTCCCCCTCGAGAAGTGCGGAGAATCGTTGGCACGTTTCGGAGACTACGGTGAAGGGTTCATCACCTGGATTGGCAATGTTTTGAAAAGGAGCATAAAAATGGGAAGGATAAATCATAGGGCTCATTACATCACAGTATTTTGCTAGGTCCCCTATTTTTTGGCCTGTCGTCTGGATATCCTCCGAATGTTCCCATCCCATGACCCCAAAAACATCAACGGACAAGAGGAGTTTATAGGGGGCTAATTCCTCACGTGCTTGAGCGAGAAAGGAAGTGATGACCTGGAATTTGGGAATCTCCTGTTGATCAAAGCTATATGCGGCATCCCGGGTGTCTCCCATGGCGGGGAAGCGGATGTAGTCAAACTGAATTTCATCTACCCCCATCTCCGCCAATTCCCTGGCAATGTCCAGATTATACCTCTGAACGGTTGGATGAGACGGGTCGACCCATGCTCGTTTGCCTTTTTCCATCCATGGTTCTCCGGTGGAAACGGAGCGAACGGCCAGCTCTGGTCTCTTTGCCGCCAGGAGGGGATCGTAGAAAAGAACGAGACGGATGCCAACGTGGAGTCCCTTTTCGTGCAAATAGTGAAAGAGCTTGGCCGGATCTTTAACGATGGGATTAGCACTGGCACCGATTTCCCTGGCAAGATTTACCCTTGACGGATATGAGAGCCTCCCCGACATATCCTTACCATCGAGAATGACCGTGTTACCCTCAAGGGCGATCAACGTATTGAGTAGCCGGGTCATTTTTCGACAACCCATGGAATATCGATTGACATAGATCCCCTTGGCCTCGAAATCTCTCCTCTTAGGAATAGTCTTGGAAACCGTAGGAGCCGATCGAACCAAGGGAATCAGGAGGCGCTGATTGGGGTAGATCAACGTTCCATTGATGCCATTTTGTTCTTGAATTTTCCGGATCAAGTCTCCAATAGTATGGGCTTTTGTCAGCGGAAGATAGAGGCGTGCAATCTTGGAAAGGGACTCCCCTGGTGAAACCACGTGAAGAAACTCACTCCCGTTTTTGAAATCTCTTGAAAAAATTGGACCGGGGCAGAAGAAAAAAATCGTTATGAGTAGCCCTGAGAGATAAGAAGTGGTTTTAAGGAAATAGCTTCTTTTCAGCATGCTGACACCTCATGGATTCCTGGATTGAATCCGCCCCTGAAGCATAATCGTTTTGGACTGCAATAACTGTGCCCAAACATTCGCACTCGGGTGGTAATCCCAATCACGGGTCTCAATGTCAAGATGCGTGTGGTCCGGCTTTCAGCGGGCTGCCGCTACAGTTACACTCCTCCTCCGCCCTCGAAGCTCAAGCAGCATTTATTACGTTTGATCAGCTTCAAGGCCAGTCCTCCGAATCCGAAAAATCATCGGCCCTTCGAAGAACCTCATAAGTTTCCAATTGAGATCGCTTACTATATCGTGCCATGGCGAATTTCCTCATCCCTTTTTAGATATTCTAGATCATGTTGTTTTCAAAACTTATTCCTTTACAAGCGCATTTTCCTCCTTTATCTTGTAGATAGCCTTAAGAGGAGAGGAGCATACCATGGATGCTGAGACCTTTCGCCGTTTTGGACACGAGGTGGTCGATTGGGTTGCCAACTACCTCCAGGAAGTGGAGCACTACCCTGTCCTTTCTCCCGTCTCTCCCGGAGAGGTGCGTGAGCAGCTCCCTTCAAGCCCTCCCCCTGTGGGGGAAACTATGGAGGCCGTTCTCGGCGACTTTCAGAATATCATCCTGCCCGGAATCACCCACTGGAACCATCCCCGCTTTTTTGCGTATTTCCCAGCCAACAACAGCGGACCCTCGATCCTGGCCGAACTCCTCTCCGCCGGTCTCGGCGTCAATGCCATGCTCTGGCAGACATCGCCAGCAGCCACGGAGCTTGAGGAACTGGTCATGGACTGGTTGCGCCAGATGTTGAACCTTCCCTCAAGCTTCCGCGGGGTGATCCAGGATACTGCCTCCACGGCCACGCTCTGCGCCCTGCTGTGCGCCCGGGAGCGGCTATCCGGGTTCCAGATTAATGCTCATGGATTTTCCGCCTGGTCCGAACAGGGCCCACTGCGCGTCTACGCTTCCCGCGAAGCCCACTCTTCCGTGGAAAAGGGGCTGAAGATCGCTGGCTTTGGTGCAGGGAATCTGGTCTTGGTCTCGGTGGACGAAAACTATGGCATGGACCCTCAAGATCTGGAAAAGCGGATCCAGGAGGATCGAGAGCAAGGTTTCAATCCCTGTTGTGTCACTGCCACGGTAGGGACCACATCCTCTACGGCCCTCGATCCCTTGAGGCCCATCGGCGAGATCGCTCAGCGCCACGGCCTATGGTTTCATGTGGATGCCGCCCTCGCCGGGAGCGCGGCTATCCTGCCGGAGAAGCGTTGGATCCTCGATGGAATCGAGTTGGCCGACTCCTTGGTGTTTAACCCCCACAAATGGCTTTTTACCAATTTCGACTGCTCGGCATTCTTCTGCCGATATCCCGAGGTCTTGACTGCCACATTTTCCATCCTTCCTGAATATCTCAAGACCGACATAGACCGCCAGGTGACAAACTTCCGCGACTGGGGCATCCAGCTGGGCCGCCGTTTCCGTGCCCTCAAGCTCTGGTTCGTGCTGCGCTATTACGGCGTTGAAGGACTCCAGGAAATGCTCAGGGAACATCTGGCCTTGGCCCAAGAGTTCAAGGAATGGATTGAGGAAAGCCGAGACTTTGAACTCCTGGCCCCGGTCCCCCTCAATACTATCTGCTTTCGGTTCCAGCCGGGAAAGAGCTCTGGTCAGAATTTTTCCCCGGAGGAACTGGAGAGATTAAACAAGGCCTTGCTCGATGAGGTCAACCGTTCGGGGAGGATCTACATGACCCACACCCGGTTGGGAGACAATTTTTGTCTCCGCCTCAGCATAGGCCAGACCCAGACCCGGCGGGAGCATGTGGTGCAGGCTTGGAAAGCCATCCAGGGTAGCCAGATAGTGCAGTCTATGCGTTAGATTACGTCTATCGTCGTGGGGATGGTGGCTGGCTGCGTCCTGGAAACTACATCGGCCATTCCCATAATTATGGGAGCTAACCTCGGCACTTCGGTTACCAATACCCTTGTGTCTCTTCCACAAATCAATCGCCGTAACGAATTCAGTCAAGCATTTCCCACCATACCAAACCGTTAGATCAAGTCAGGCTTGATGGTCGGATATTCTCGTCTCAAACTATACCGATCTTTTTTAACATATCCTTTCCCCTCATCAACTGGAGCCGATCGGATTTTTTGTGTACCTCCAGAATCTTGATTGGGGCGCACCGCAGCCCATCTGTGAGGCTCATAAAATCAATTTCTCCCGTACCCGGAGCTCGGTGATCATCCATGCCGATGGCATCGTGGATGTGGACACCAATAGAAAAGGGGGCATATGATCGAAGGAGCGATCCCGGTTCAAGAAAACCAAGCTTTTCCAAGGCATGGGCATGGCCGACATCGTGCCAATAGCCGATGGATCCCCCGGAAAAACGCTCCATAATGAGTCCGATTTCCTCAAAGTCGGGAATTTGGTCATAATAGTACCGATTTTCAACCCCCAAGAGAATACCGCGCTTTTCAGCCTCACGATTCAAGCGATCGAGGCTGAAGAAGATACTTTCAAGGTAGGGGCCCCTCGTTTCCCTTCTTTCCTTGAGTTTCCCCTCGAGGAAGTGACGTCCCTCGGGGGAGCCCAGCCTCTGATGGTTAAAGAGATCTTCCAACCTCTTATGTTCCCGTTCCATGTCCACCTTTCCCAAATGCAGGACCACAGCTGTTGCGCCACAATCCTCTGCACATTCGATGGTGCGGGTAGTCATGCGGATAGCCAAACTTCTCGCCTCTTTCTCCGGAGAAGATAAAAGGAACCGATCCCCGCTGGCTCTTGAGAGGGGAATGTCATCGGGAAGGGGGAAAAAGTTATGAATGCTCATCACGTTTAGCTTTCCCTTGAGGATCAGGGGCCGCATCTCCCGGTACATTGTCTCCGTGACGCGATACTCCATCTCCACCCCCCTGAACCCGAGATCCACCATCTCCCCAAGCATATGCTTAGCCGTTATGCCTTCTCTTTCAGTTAGCCACGATGTGGAAAGGCCGATCACCGAAGATTCTCCTTCCAAACAAGCCTTTGGCTAGTTTTCCCATTCTCTCATTGAAATACAACGGGAGGAAAGCGTGCCAAGAGCGATTATCCCGCAAAAATTCCGTGGGGGAAAGGCCATAAAAATAGTATACCATCTTCCTCAACGGCGGCGCACGTCACGCAGTACCGTTTATCAGAAATGTGTGTAAGACAGGAGGGTAGGGGAGACCCAAGAATACGTAAGGCTTTACACAGGATGTCACCTTTGATAGATTCCTCTCAACACTCACCACCGATTGATAAGATATTCCGGATCCCTGCACTACGTTACTAGTCAGAAGTTCCTTGAAAGCACGGGAGCCTGGTGAGAAAAAGATGGAACAGAACATTATCGAGGGGATGTACATGGTCGAGAGGTCTTCTGAGTCTGACGTGGCAGTCCTCTTTATTCACGGTCTTGGAGAATCTTCCTTCTGTTGGAAGGAAGCCTTTTCCGAGTTGGTATCGGACTGGCATCTCCTCGCCATCGATCTTCCTGGATATGGCAGGAGCCCAAGGGGAGATTTCGATGGAGGGCTTGACGGTTATGTTCACTGTTTGGAGAATCTCATCAATAAGTACCTAACTGCAAAACGCGTTGTCGTTGTCGGTCATTCCTTTGGTGGGGACATCGGGAATTTCCTTTCAAATAGGAGTCTCGGAGTTACTGCTTTTGTGAGTGTTGAAGGAGACCTTACGCCCCATGATCTATTCATATCTCATCGTGCGGTGAATTCAGTTTCCTTTACAAAATGGTTTGACGAATTCAAGGAAGAGATTTATCAGATTGGAAGGAAATCTGTCGCTTTCCGCCGTTACTTCGTCAGTCTCAACATGGCTGATCCGGACATATTTCTCGAGAGCGCGCGTTCAATCGCCGAGAACGTGGGGAGTCTTGGGGCAGAATTTCTCAAGATTCGGTGCCCAAAGAGATTCTTCTGGGGGAGAAAGAGCCTCGCCAGAGAGACACGGGAATTTGTCAGGAGGCATCACATTCGCAACGAGAGCTTCGATTTCGGACACTGGATCATGATCGACGAGGTTGAAGAGTTCTACGCGAGGTTGAGGACATTCATCGTAGTGTTAATAGGCGGAGAAAATCATCGGTAGGTGATAAAAATCAAAAAGGGATTCATCGTAAAGGAAATTTCAGAAGTAACCTCTTCCTCTAAAACGATAATAATGGACAGGTGCTCTTCGTTGAAGTCCCGTTTCTTGATGTCCAGTTCCCAATACGCCCAGGGCCCTGGTTCGCCGGCATAATAAGGCGTGATACCCAACAACTCATCCTCGAATCCCGGTTGATTATTCCACGTAAGTTCGTTCCCCTTCCATTCGTTCGTTGTTCTGTGAATACCTATCCAAATAGGGTAAACGGTTCCCGCGACGCTGTTCAGTCTGGCGTTGAGACTCACGGATTCCACCCTTTCTCCCTTTTCAAAAATAGGGATTGGAAACTTCACGTAACTTCTCATCTCCCGGTCTCCATATTTAACCACATAGAGCTCCGGCCAATCTTCGATGAGAACCTCATCGGGATACTTACTGCCAACCCATCCCGAATCGATGGCCTCCACGATGATTTCCCTGTACTCGCGATGGGTTTTAATGGGTAGAGTTGACCACCCGCCACATCCACAGAGGAAAACCGGCATTAAGAGGAGAATGGTAACTTTCATCCCATATATGCCCTATATAGGCTCTCTAGGAGGTAGTTCGGCCGGAAATGTCTCTTCATCCCCATCTCCACAGGGCGATACAGAAAAGGATCAAGAAGGTAATTACGAGGGCGGAGTTGGCCAGAAAGATGAAGGTTTTTCTGGAGGCACCCCTCGCGGGGGTGATTTCCCTTGGTCCTTTCCAGAGTTGCCCGACTATGCGGAATTTCTCGAGGACTTCCGGGCCATGAGGGGCTGCTGAGAGGTCATCGGTGAGATCCCTCCCCGCAAAGTGCTGTCCCATGTGTCGCCCGTCCCGCCATGAGGAGCTTGGGGAAAGATCGTATATATCTCCTCCCACGGCGACGTAGGTCGGCTTCCCTCCGGTTGCATCGAAGGAGAGTAAATCCGTGTGGGTAAAAACGCCTCCGGTCGCCTCTTTTGTCCCTTGGGGGCCGATCTCCCCTCTGAGTCTTCTCCGGATCACGACAGTAGTGAAGAGCGCGATACCCACCATTAAAAGGTAGAGGGCGATCTTAACGAACAGGATGATTCCGAATCTGGTGGTATAGAGGTGCGAGAAGGCGCTCATCCTCGCCATGGTCAAAAGGATTCCTGTGACACCGACGATGGTTATACAGGTCCATCCCAGAAATAACTCCGACCTGGGGAGTCCTCGGGTGAGGGCTTTGGGCGTGATGAATATGTGCACGTAGAAGATAGTTCCGAACCAGATGATACCTGCGGCAATATGGAGATATCCAATGAAGAAACGGACGATCCGTTTAAAACGGGAAAGTGTCTTGAAAGCTTCTGCTGGGATGGGATATCGGTGGCCTCCCCTTTGAAAGGCTTTCCCATAGGGAGTTAAATCCGGCCCACCCCAAGGGGTTTTATGGCAGGCTTCACAGTCCTTACCCGTTTGGGTAGCGTATTCTTCCGTTGCTGGGAGAAGGGGGGGAAACGAACAGAGAAGTGCGGTGAGGATGAGGGCGGACCCGGCGATGTGACGAAATCTTACCCGTGCCATTGACTCTGCGGGTTCCCTCCCGTTTCCTTGAGCATGATTCTGGCATCCGCCACAACACATGAGGTTGATGAGCAGATGACCGGGTTGAGGTCGATCGATTCGATGAACTCCTCAAGCTCCATAACCAAACCGGAGAAGGTTATGAGAAGCCTGATCAATTCGCTTCGATTGATCGGTTCTGAGCCCCGGTAACCCTCGAGAAGCCGGCCTGCCTTCAGGTCCTTTATCATCGATTCAACATCCCTCTCGCGAAGAGGGGCCATCCTCAAGGTAATATCTCGATAAATCTCCACCCCCGTTCCACCAATCCCCAGGAGGATCACCGGCCCAAATTGGTAATCGATCTTGGCGCCCGCTATCAATTCTAAGCCCGACATCATCTCCTCAACCAGCACACCGGCAAAGTTCTCAACCTGGCTGAACCGGCTAAAAGTTTCGGCCAACTCCGCATCACTATCGATACCAAGGACCACCCCGTCCCTGTCTGATTTATGGACAATCCGGGGAGAGACCACCTTCGCAACGACGGGATAACCGATCTCTTGGGCAAACCGAACTGCCTCCCCTTCCGTAGTCGCCCAGGTGAATCGAGGAACTTCCAGGCCTGCCAGCGAAAAGAGGTGCTTGGCCTGAGGTTCTAGGACCCAACCCATATCCTTCGAAGCGGAAAGTATGTCCCTTATCCCTTTCTTTAACAAGGTTGACACCTCCTCATGGCCTCAGCCATGTGCACCGCCCCCTCAATGGAGTGGGCCACTGGTATCCGGTTGAACTCAAACCCCTCGATGAATATACGATATTTTTCCACATGGGGCACGTAGGCCATGAGCGGTTTGTCCGCTTGCCGATAGATCTGGCTCAATCGGGCTGCCAAATCCGATGTTACCCCAGGCGTGTAGGGCAGAAGCAGTATCAAGACACAGTCAACTTCCTCCATGCTGCTCAGGAATTTAGCGGCGGCGATGAAGTCATCATCCACGGCGCTACCCGTTAAATCGATGGGATTGCTAAAGGAGGCGATTGCCTGCACCCTCGGTGAAACTTGTTCCCTGATTTCCGCTTGATGCTGCTCCGATAAGGTCGGCACGGAAAGGCCATGGGAGAAACAGGCATCGACAGCCAGGGCCCCGTGACCCCCACTTGTGGTGATGATACCGATCCTGCCTTCAATGGGCTGATTGTAACAGCTCAAGGCTTCGCAGAAGGAGACCAGCTCAAATTCATTTCTGGCCTCCACCACACCATACTGAGAGGCCACCGCGGAGAAGACCTCGTAGTCTCCGGCCATTGAGGCCGTGTGGCTGGAAATGGCTCGACCTCCCCCGGGACTCTTGCCCGATTTTAAAACAATCACGGGCTTTGGGCATCGACCAGTTGCCAGGACGAACTCCCTCCCCTCGTTTTTCTCGAAACCCTCCACGTAGAAAGCGATAACATCAGTCCCGGGGTCATGGGCAAAGTATCTGAGCAGGTCCAGTTCTCGGATTAAGGCCTTATTCCCAATACTCACCGCCAGGGAAAGTCCAATGCCTTCATTGGCAAACTTGGTCATCTGATCCACAAGGGTTCCCCCGCTTTGACTGACCAGGGCAACCCTCCCCTTATTCGGACTTACCATTCGTTCGCTGGGAAGAAAAAAGGTGTCCATATGGGGAGGGGAATAAATCCCCAGGCAGTTGGGTCCTATAAATGGAAAGCCCGCTTCACTTGCCAGGGATACCATGCGTTCCTGTAAGTCCTTTCGGCCGATTTCAGCAAATCCCCCCGAAATGACCACCGCTCCACCAACTTTGGCTTCAATACATTCGGCCATGATATCGGGAACCATTTGGGCGCGGACGGCGATGACCGCCAGATCGACCTTTTGGGGAATATCCGAGACGCGTGCATAGACCGTATCTCCCTGGAGGATACCCCCCCGGTCATTAACCGGAAAAACCTCGGCCTGGAATCGAAGGTTATTCTTGTAGTAGATGACGTTGGCCGGATGCCGGTCGTTATTCAGGGAAACCCCGATGACGGCTAAGGTTTTCGGTTTGAACAGGGCGTTGAAGTTCACCAGTGCTCCCCTTGTTGAGGTTTTGTAGCGTTGCAGTCATGCGGTGTTGCAGTGTTGCGGTTTGAAGGACAAAAATACGCTCAGGACCAGGGGAGTCTTCCAGAAAGTCCGGAGACTCCAGTCAGAGTTTAATCTTAACATTTATTACCGTCTATGATAAAGGATATTTCCGGCCAATGAAAGTGTTTTTTGCGGAACCCTCTTGAGGTGATGGACGAGATCGTGAAAGTCATCGACGGGAAGATACCCATTATGGTCGATGGAGGTTTTCGGCGCGGAACGGACGTTCTAAAAGGTCTGGCCTTCGGGGCTCAGGCCGTAGGTGTTGTAAGGCCCATACTCTATGGGTTGGCAGCCAACGGAAAGGATGGGGTCCGTGAAGTGTTGGAACAGATGACGTCTGAATTACAGAGGACCATGACCATGATAGGGGTGAAGAATCCCACGGAGATCAGCAGAGACATTCTGCTTTAGGCCAATGCGCATCAATATGGGGAAAATCCCCGGACCAGGTGCAAATGCATCGGCCAATGCAGGTTCAGATGATCCTGATTACGAATTCAGGACAAGCCGCAGCACAGTATCCGCATAATATGCATTTTCCCATGTCGACAATGGACTGGCCTTTCTTGCCCTTGGATTCGTCGGTTTGAGAAATGTCCAAGTGGAGGGCCCCCTGAGCACAGGCCTCCACACAGGCTCCGCAACCCACACAGCGGTCGTAAATTGTAAGGGTTCGCGAGGCGGTTTCTATTTGAGATAACGTTTCCTCTGAGACCTCCCGTCCCTCGAAGATGCTCACGTTCATCTCTACTTCGGCGGGCGACTTCATGCCAACACAGATGGAATCGACAAAGCCCAAATTCCGGAGATACTGGAAAGGCTCTTTGGGGGATTCCCTCAAATGTCCGCCGGCTAATGGTTTCATGGCATAGATGCCCATTTCACGGGCATCAGCTCGCCTGCACACCTCGATCATATCATCAATTGATCCGTCGATGATCCCGAGTCCCTGGGAATTGAGCACGGGGAATAAGACATCAATATCCCGCTCTGCCACTACGGCCCGGGCCCCCTCCACCTTGTGGACTGATGCGCCAATGGCCCTGATCAGACCACGTTCCTTGAGATCAAGGAAGAGATCAAGGACGCCACGGCGATCCGCCAAATCTTGAGTACTATGGACAAGGTGAAGATGGTAGATGTCGATATACTCCCGATCCAACTCCTTGAGGGAGGCCTCGAAATCCTCCTGGGCGAGATCCGGTGAACTCGCATGTGTTTTGGTGGAAATGATGGCTTTATCGCCGACGCCCCTGAGCCCCTCACGTAAATGGCCCTCGGTTCCATAGGTTCGCCCGGTGTCGAAAAAATTGATTCCCGAGTCCAAGGCCTTCTTCACCGATCGGCCACCTTCTTTTAGGGTCAGATTAGCCTGCATCTCTGCAAAGATGAGCGTGCCATAGGAGAGCTCGCTAACCTCTATTCCCGTGTTGCCCAACGTATTTCTCTTCATCGTAGATCCCCCCGGAGAGCAGGATAAATGACAAACCAGTGAATTGCTATGGGGCATTTAAGGGTCGGCCTGAGGCATGAAAAAAATGGGATTAAGCGCCGTAGAACCATTGCCTTATATTTTATAGAAAAGTCCTCTTAAATACCACTCGGCACGCTGAAGGAATAATAACAGGCTGGCCGCAGGAGGGAAAAAAATGGTATACATTGGATAAACGGAATTCCTTTGTGAGAACGAAATGGGAACGTACCTCTGGGTGTGTGTAATCGTGTTTTTTGCCGCCTTTACCCAAGGGCTGTCCGGTTTCGGATCTATCTTGCTGGCCCTTCCGTTGCTGGGCATTTTCCTGGATATCAAGACGGTTATCCCCCTTGTGGCATTATACGGCGTCTCCATAACCTTCCTGCTTCTGATCCAGCTCTGGAAGCATCTGGAGTGGAAGAAGATTTATCCCCTCCTTGTGGGGGCTGCTCTGGGCGTACCTATTGGGGTCTTCTTTCTCAAAAGGCTCAATAGGGATATCATCCACTGGATCCTGGGCATAATCCTCGTTTCATATTCCATGTACGGCCTTTTTTTCAGATCATCAAAAGGGGGGATAAGGGAGGGATGGGCTTATCTTTTCGGTTTATTCGGGGGCTGTCTCGGAGGTGCACTTAGTGCGTCCGGGCCGCCGGTAATCGTGTATACCTCCCTCCAATCGTGGAGCAAGGATAGGATAAAGGTTACCTTACAGGGGTTTTTTATTTTCTCCGGCCTCATGGTTGTTTTTGCCCATGCCATAAGCGGGCTGACTACGGTGGCTGTCCTCCGATTTTATGGAGTTTCGTTAATCCTTTTGATTTTGGGAACGTATGTTGGCTCCTATTTTTACGGAATGATAGGAGAGCAGTGGTATAAGAGGGTCATGTTTATTGTTCTCGCCTTTTTAGGGGCCTTTATGATCTACAAGGCGATGTAGGGAATTCGAATCCTATCTCAGACCTCCTTTTTTCACGGGGTAGACCCAGCTCATGATACCCCCGGTCAAGTTTTTCACCCGGGTAAACCCCTTCTGCATCAAGATCCGTGTTGCCAGATAAGAGCGGAGGCCTGTACGGCAATATACCACTGTTTCCCTATCCTTATCGAGCTGGTCGATACGATCCCGGAGGTGATGTAGGGGGATATGGATCGCCCCAGGGATCATTCCTTCTTTGAGACATTCCTTTCTGGATCGAACATCGATCAGTGTCAGATTCCCTCGACTTTCAATTTTCTCGTGGAGTGCCGTGGGCGTGATGGGAATCCAGTCCCCTTCAAAGAAATTCTGCCCGATAGCCCCGGCGATCACCACTGGGTCCCGAGCAGCCGAATAAGGGGGTGCATAGGCAAGGTCCAGTTGAAGGAGCTCTTCCAAGGGCATCCGATGATATATCGCAGTTGCCAGCACATCGATCCTTTTGTCAACCCCCTCCTCCCCGATGACCTGGCCTCCGAGAAGCTGCCCCGAGGTTTTATCGGTGATCGTCTTCATGTGTAGGGGTTTTGACCCGGGGTAGTATTCGGCGATGTGGCCCGGATGGATGAATGTCACGAGGGAATCGAAACCCGCTTGCTGGGCCTCCACCTCTGAAAGTCCGGTCTTCGCAATGGTCAAGTCGAAAACCTTGAGGATCACCGTTCCCAAGAAGCCTTTAACCGCAATCTTTCTCCCGAGAGCGTTGGCTCCGGCGGCCCTGCCCTGTTTATTGGCGGCGGACCCCATTGGTGTCAGGAAAGGTTTTCCCGTTACCCGGTGGATCGATTCCACACAGTCCCCCGCGGCGAAGATGACGGGATCGCTGGTCTGCATATACTCATTGACCTTGAGCCCGCCCGTTTCGCCGATTTCCAGACCCGCTTCCTTTGCCAAGGCCACTTTGGGCTTTATCCCCAGGGAGAGGATCACGAGATCTGCCTTCACGGTTTTCCCTGCCTCCGTGTGTACAACCCCGGAACCGTTTCGATTCTCAATGAGCTTCAAGCCCTGGGAGAGGAGGAAGCTCGCCCCTTTTGTTTCCGCATGCTGGCGAACGAGCTCCGCCATATCCCAATCCAGGAACGGGAGGATCTGACCTAATCTCTCTACGATAGAGACCTTCAACCCCGTGAGCCCAAGGTTTTCCATCACTTCCATCCCTATCAGGCCGCCCCCTACGATAACGGCTTTACGTGGACGTTTCTCACGCATGAATTGGTAAATGCAATCCATATCCTCGAGGGTCTTGAAGGTGAAGACAAAGGGAAGATCGACACCGGGAAGGGGAGGAATGACCGGTGATGAACCGGGAGAGAGGATGAGGCGATCGTAGGATTCCTCTTCCATGCTCCCCGTCTTCAGATTGCGAACGACTACCACTTTCCGTGACCGATCGATCCTGGAGACCTCCCTGTGGGTCTGGACATCCACCCGAAACCGCTGTTGGAAACGCTTTTCAGTAACGATGAGAAGGTTGTCCCGGTTTTCGATCACGCCTGATAGGTAGTAAGGAAGGCCGCAGTTGGCATATGCGATATTCGGTCCCTTCTCAAACATGACGATTTCAGCGTCCTCAGAACATCGACGGGCCTTTGCCGCAGCAGATGCGCCTCCAGCAACACCTCCAACGATAACAATCTTGGGCTTTCCCATGGTAAGGTTCCTCCACTCTTCGGTTTCCGTTTGGCATTATACCATCCTTCTCCTGTAAGGAATAAGACCTTAGGTCTATTCTTTGTGCATCACCCCGGCAAAATAGAGATTTTCGCCACGCGGTCCGAAATCCGAGAGCTCTTGTTAATCCCTGTGCTTCTTGAAAAATTTTGTTAGATCGGTTATTTGTAACTTGGCATTACTTGCACCAACCCCTATATAACAATATAACACAAAATCAGAGGAGGATATCCATGAATGGTGCCGCCGCTATCGCTGAGATTCTGAAACGAGAAGGGGTGGAGTTCTTGACTGCATATCCCATCAATCCCATTCTTGAGGCTGCCGCGCAGGCTGATATTCGGACCATCATCGCCAGGCAGGAGCGTCCGGGATTACACATGGCCGATGGCTTCAGCCGCATTTCCTCCGGCCAGCGTATCGGCGTGTTTGTAATGCAGTGGGGTCCAGGAGCTGAGAACGCTTTTAGCGGCGTCGCCCAGGCCTATGGGGAATCAGTTCCCATCCTGGTTTTGGCGGGAGGTTATGCTCGCCACCTCACCAATATTCCGCCAAACTTCAATTCGTCTATCAACTATCGGCACGTCACCAAGTGGGTCGAACAGGTGATCCTCGCCCCCGTTATCCCGGATGCGATGCGCCGTGCATTCACGCAGGTTAAGAATGGACGTCCGCGCCCGGTCCTCGTTGAGATACCGAGAGATGTCTTCGCCGAGGAGGTGCCCGAGCCGCTGAACTATAGGCCCACCTTCCCCACG
>JAQYWG010000319.1 GCA_030145085.1 Thermodesulfobacteriota bacterium | reverse complement strand
CATGAACATCTTCTTTGATGGTGTTCGAAGTCCAAAAACGAGGAGGTAGCCTTATGCTGAGGAAAATCATGGCCATTTGTCTGTTGCTTTCAATGATAGGTGGACCGGCGTTGGGAGGTGAAGAAGAGAGGGTACTGAGCTTAAAGGAGGCGGTGGAGATGGCCCTCAAGAGGAGTGCCTCTGTACATTCCGCCCGGGAGGGCATGAAGGGAGCCGACTATTTGAGGAGGGCCGCCTTGACTGATTTTCTTCCAACCCTTCGTACCGAGTACGATTACACCCGCCTGGATGAAGCCCCTTTTTTCCGAACCGGGCCCCTTGAGGGAAAAAGGACGATTGGCACACGGTCCAACTACAGTTGGACGACCGGTCTTGATCAAACCCTTTTCAAGGGGGGCGCTCTCTATTGGTCCTACCGTTTGGCCCAATTCGGGGTCGACCTCTCCAGGGTCTTCTTGGAGCTCGTCAGGCAGGATTTAGTCCTCCAGGTGAAGGGGGCCTACTTCACGATCCTCAAGGCCGAGAAGATACGGCAAGTCGCCGTGCAGGCGGTTCAACAACTGGAATCCCAACTGAAGGTTTCACGGGCCTTTTACGATGTGGGCATCATCCCCAAAAATGACCTGCTCCAGACCCAGGTGCAAATGGCCCAGGCACGGCAAAACCTGACCAGTGCTGAGGTCGAGTTGGCCATTGCGAAGGCCTCCTTCAACACCCTCTTAAGGAGGGATGTGGGAATGGAGGTGAGGATAGAGGACATCTTGGCGTATCGTCCCATGGAGGTCCCCTTTGAGGAATGCCTGGAGAAGGCCCGAAAGAGCCGCTCCGAACTGAGGGAGACCGAACTGAACGTGAAGAGCGCGGAAAAGGAGGTCCTGCTTGCCAGAAGTGAGTATTTCCCCAGCGTAAACTTGTCTTTCAACTACGAAAGGGTTGGGGATGATCCAGGGGTTTCGGGAAGTCGATTTGAGGATGAGGATGGCTGGACCTTCATGGCAACCGCTCGGTACACCTTTTGGCAATGGGGAAAGAAGAGACAGTTGGTACGGGAGAAGGAGACGAGGCTAGTCCAGGCAGAGGATGCGAGGGTCCAAGTTGAGGATAGTGTCTCCCTGGAGGTAAAGGACGCTTACCTGAGGCTGCGGGAAGCCCAGGATAAGATCGGTGTAGCTGAGGTGGCCATCGAGCAAGCCGAAGAGAACTTTAGGATGAACCAGGAGAGGTTTAAGGAACAGGTGGCCACTTCTACCGATGTCTTGGATGCCCAGACCTTACTCACCCAGGCCAGGAGCAACTACTTTAATGCCCTGAGCGATTATAACATTGCCTGGGCTCGGTTGGATCGGGCCATGGGAATAG
>JAQYWG010000318.1 GCA_030145085.1 Thermodesulfobacteriota bacterium | reverse complement strand
ATCGTACTGGGCACCCTTTTCATATTCTTCATCGAACGGAATAACAGCCTCCTGAAATCTCCCTTGGGCGAACAGATCCTCATCTCCTATTTTCAATCGGTCACCAGTCGAACGGCGGGGTTCAATACCATTCCCATAGTGAGCCTCAGCAACGCCACTCTCTTCATTCTCATCATCCTCATGTTCATCGGTGCCTCTCCCGGCTCATGCGGGGGCGGGATTAAAACCACCAATCTGGCCATGCTGTTCTCCCTGGCGTTCAATCGATACAAGGGGAGAGAACAGGCAAACCTGTTCAAGCGGACCATTCCCCATGAGACCGTTGCCCGCTCCGTCTCCATTATCCTGGCATCTATCTTAGCCGTGACCATCATAACGATCCTGCTCCTCGTAACCCAACTGGGCGATCTAAGTCATACCGAGAGCAGGGGCCTGTTCCTGGAGTATCTGTTCGAAACCATATCGGCCTTCGGAACCGTTGGGCTCTCGATGGGTGTAGCGGACAAACTTAGTTCGGCGGGAAAGCTTATCCTTATCGTCATGATGCTCCTCGGACGATTGGGACCTCTAACCCTGGCCTTTGCCATGGCTCGCAGGACGCAAAAGGTGCCATTCCAATACGCCGAGGAAAATATCATCGTCGGATAGAAAGGAGCGAAGATGGGAAAATTCGTCGTTCTCGGCCTGGGAAACTTCGGTACCTACCTGGCTAAGAGCCTCTCTGAAGTGGGGAAAGAGGTCATCGCGGTGGATCGTAATAAGGAGAGGGTACAAAAAGCACAGGAGTTCTGTTCCTATGCGCTCGTGGGGGATGCAACGGACAAATCAATTTTGGAATCCATCGGCGTCGAAAAGGGTGATACGGTGATGGTCAGCCTTGGGGACAATATCAGCGCAAGTGTCCTGGTTACCCTTTACCTAAAGGATCTCGATGTTCAAAATGTGCAAGTCAAGATCATAAGCGAGGACCACGGAAGGGTTCTGGAAAAGATCGGAGCAACGGAGGTCATCTTCCCGGAAAGGGATTTGGCAAAGAAGGTGGCACAAACCCTTTCATCCCCCAACGTCATTGATTACCTTCCCCTCACTGGGGAATACGATATCGCAGAAATTGCCCCGCCCAAGGATTTTATCGGAAAAACCCTGGCCGAACTCAGGTTGAGGAATAAATATAACATCAGTATCCTTGCGGTAAGGGGTCTGGTTCCCGAGTCGATAACCATGAACCCGGGCGGATCGTTTACCGTAAAGGACAGCGACATCCTCATCGCCCTGGGGAAACCCGATGATATCGAAAATATTAAGGGATAGCTGAAAACATCCCCAGGAATTGGTACGCCTCCTCCACGCTCTTGACGAAGTAGGAAGCCTCACTTGCCCCTTTGCGAGGTGAAACCAGGATGGTCAACCCCCG
>JAQYWG010000317.1 GCA_030145085.1 Thermodesulfobacteriota bacterium | reverse complement strand
CGCGAACAGTGGGGATGGCAACCGGAATATGACCTCGAATCTATGACAAAGGACATGATAGAAAAACTCTCTCAAAAACTTAAAAATAAATAGAGGATAAATTGATTAACATATTGAAATATCAATATAAATAGTATAACGATTTGTAAGGAAGTGTATTACCATTTTGAAATCCTCTGGTAGCAAATCCTGGGTTAACACGGCAACTTTAAAACCAAATGTGGCAGACCATCCGCTTCAGCGGGCTGGCGGGCCTGCCTGGTCACGATATTGGGTATTTTGCTTACCAAGCCATGGTAACGGTCTTCCTTGCGCTACAGCCAAAGGCTTCGTTTTATTCTGGGGGCTTGTGGTAGGTTCGTTCCCCTATCCTTCGACGCAGAGCACCACGGCTTTAGCCGTGGGTGAATACTCTTTGCTCAGGATGTCGCCCGTCTGAGCGTAACAAGAGGTACCACAGGCTTGCCTGTGGGGCTCCATATAGCGGTTACGGACATAGTGCCGGAAATCCGCGAAGAAAAAGCCATTCAGAACACCGTTGTCCTTGTGGCGGGCAGCCTTTTTCTGATTGTTATGCACAATTTTTTTACACATGAAAAATTCTGAGGACATAAGAACATATAAGGGTAGGGGATGTCCGTGGAATTTTGACATTTTCAAGAAGGGACGGCGCGGTAGGGATACCGCTTACCCGAGGAACAGTCGATGTCAGCCTTGAAATAGAGGATTTTTTGAGAGAGGAATTCCATGGTAAGATCGTCAGGAGGTTTCGGATCGTTTAAAGGTGGATGGATTGGCAAATCGATTCGCGGAATTCCAACTCCGGAGGAGGGTATGATATGCTCAAAAAACTCGCAAAGAAGCTCTTTGGTGAAGCTTCCTCGGTGCAATCGTCAGAGGGTTTCTTTCTGAATGTTCGCTGTAACAGTTGCGGCGAGGTGTTCAACCTTTTCATTAATAAATCGACGGATCTTGCCCAGAATTTTGATGAACGGGGAGGTGTAACTTACTCATTGAGCAAGGAAATTATCGGCAGTCGCTGCAGAAACTTGATCCATGTGAAGATGGAATTCGATGGGGGCAAGACCCTGGTATCAAGAGATATTGAGAATGGAGAATTCATTGAAGAATAGCAAATCCGTTGGCAGTCCATTCGGAGCTCATGGTCGAAGACTCACGACGAAGCCGTTCGGCCGAGCCCTTCGGTCTGAGCAGTTCGGCCTTGAGCTCACTGCCGAAAGGCTCAGGGTCGAAGACTCACGCCGAGGCCTGCTCACCCTCGCCTCGATGGGTATCCCACTTTTCCAGCATATTACGCTCAGGAACAAGGGAGTCCCCAGAAAACTCCAGGTGCCTTTTCCATTGACACACAAGCGCATATCTCCTATAGTAGCGTCACCCAAAAGGAAGTTTCCGTCAGTTCGATGGGCAATCGGATATGAGCTGAAAACTCAAGAACCATAGGGGAGGA
>JAQYWG010000316.1 GCA_030145085.1 Thermodesulfobacteriota bacterium | reverse complement strand
GTCAAAGAATATCTAAGGGCAAAGGAGTTGCGGGTTAAGTTATGATATAACTATGTGGGTGAACGACTCTGATCTGGTTGGGGTCCATCAGGCCAGGTTGGAGCGAAGGAATATTCTCGATTGGATTCGGGAAAATGTCCCCAATCCAGGGTAAGATCACTATGTATGGAGCAATTATGCTCTATGGTGTCTACCTTGCAATGCGATTTGTCGGCGTGGTGTATAATCTAATTGCCGTTGGTGCGGTGATACTCATCTTTGTAACGTACTTCCCGAAGGGGATTTGGGGAGTATGGGAACGGGTGTCCAGCGAATAGTCCTTCGGAAGACGTTACGTGGTAAGGGGAAGCTTCTTCAGAATTTACACATAAACTGAAAAATGGAGGTGAAATCTTATGTACGGATGGAGATTGAGAATCGGTTTGATCATTCCTTCTTCCAATACGACCATGGAGCCGGAATTTTACCAACACCTACCCCAGGGAGTCTCGTTACATACTGCGAGGATAACCATCATAAATGCAGTTCCGGAGGAGCTCTCGAAGATGCCGGAGGAATTGGATGGCTGTGTAAAGTTATTGAAAACGGCGAGGGTGGATGTGGTTGTTTTTGGCTGCACCTCTGGCAGTTTCCTGATGGGCAAAGGGTATGATCGGGAGCTTGAAGCTCGCATTGAAAAGGTTGCTGGGGTGCCTGCCGTTACGACCTCCCACGCAGTGCTCGAAGCTCTCAAAGTCAAGGAGGTGCAAAAGTTAGCTGTCGCAACCCCGTATATTGATGAGATTAACGAGAAGGAAGCCAAGTTCTTTTCCGACTATGGTTTTACCGTGGAAATCATCAGGGGGCTGAATATTGCCGACAACCTCCAGATAGGGAGATGTGATCCATCGGATGCGTATAAATTGGGGCTTGAAGTCGTAAGGGAGAAACCAAATGTCGACGGCCTCTTTATCAGCTGCACAAACTTCAGGACATTTGAGATAATCGAGCCTCTATCTCGCGATATTGGAAAGCCAGTGGTATCGAGTAATCAAACCAGCCTGTGGATGGCGCTTAAAACAGGGGGAATATCAAGTTCGCTTTGATGGTTAAGCTGCTGAAACAAATCTCCGTTCCTGTACCCCTGTTTTACATTTCTTGGTTTCCTTTTTGTTAACGGAACCTGTTACCTACCCGACAGTGCCCGTTATCGTTGACCTTACGGTTGGTGGCATATCTCGATCAATACGGCATGAGGAGTTTCGGCAGCCAAACAGACAGCCAAGGGAGATACGTCACGATAATCAAGCCGATGATCAGATCTAGTTCACGACCGGCGCGAAGATAGGCAGGCAGACCAGCAACGCCGGTGTAGGCTCCATCAGGCAGCCGGGAGCAACAGGGAAATTGGCACTTCATCCTGATACGGAACGAGAAACAATTCTGATAACCTCGTAAAAAGTCAGAAATGGGACGGCAAAGTAAAAAGTTCCAAATGCAAGGCTTGCGAATCTTGAGGAA
>JAQYWG010000315.1 GCA_030145085.1 Thermodesulfobacteriota bacterium | reverse complement strand
GCGCCCAGTATAATTCCCGTTCCACAACCGGGGCACCAGACATGAGGAAACTTCTTGTCATGACGGAGATACTTGTAGATGAGCTTGGTAACCTCTTGCACTAGGCCACCTCCCTGATTCTTCTCAATATCTGCCCTGGGGTAATCGTCAATCCATCAACCCTGTTTATCGTGCTCACCTTTGCCCTTCCCTCATTAACCCTCTTCACCTCACGCGAGATCTGGCCCATGTTAATCTCCGGAACAATGAGTGACTTTGCCCTTTGGATGATTCTCTCGATGGCCCCCCTCATAAATGGCCAGAGGGTCATAATCTTGAGCAATCCCACCTTCACTCCCTTCTCCCTGGCATCGATTACTGCTCTCCGGGCGGATCTGGCCACGGAGCCATAGGCGATGACGGCGATATCGGCATCTTCCAGCTGAAAGAACTCGCCCATCTGGATCTCCGGGAGGCCAAGGGTAATCTTGCGATGAATGCGATCCATGAAGGGTCCGACTTCGTCGGGCCTCAACGTGGGAAATCCCCGGATATCATGGGTAAGGCCTGTCACGTGAAACCGATAGCCATCCCCAAAAACGGCCATGGGGGGAACACCTTGGGTAGTATCCTCATAAGGGATGTACCATTCCGGCGGCACGGTGGGCCTGATCCTATCGATCACCTCCACCTCCTTTGGGCGAGGAAGGGTGATCTTCTCCCGCATATGCCCAACGACCTCGTCGAAGACGACGATAACCGGATTCCGATATTTCTCGGAAAAATTGAAGGCCTTTGCGGTGAGATCAAGACACTCCCTGACAGTGGAGGGGGCCAGGACGATGATGGGATGGTCACCATGGGTCCCCCACCTGGCCTGCATCACATCTCCCTGGGAGGGAAAGGTGGGAATTCCCGTGCTGGGGCCTCCCCTCATCACGTCCACGACAACACACGGCACTTCGGCCATACACGCAAATCCCAAGTTCTCTTGCATGAGGGAAAAACCGGGACCGCTGGTCGCCGTCATCGACTTGACTCCCGCCAGCGAGGCCCCTATGATCGCCCCCATGCTGGCAATTTCGTCCTCCATCTGGATAAAGGTTCCATCCACGAGAGGCAGCTTGACGGACATGATCTCGGAGATCTCCGTGGCTGGGGTGATGGGATATCCCGCAAAAAAACGACACCCGGCAGCTAATGCCCCTTCCACTACGGCTTCATTCCCCTGCATCAGAAATTCTTTAGCCTGCCTCTTTTTCATCTCCCCTTTTAATTGCCCTCCTTTTCCCTCTGGTCTCCACCGTAATGGCGAAATCCGGGCATCGAATCTCGCACCACCCGCATTCCGTACAGGCATCTAAGTCCTTCACAAAGGGATAGCCCTCCTCATCGATGGCCAAAACCTCCCTGGGGCAAAAGGCGACGCATATCCCACAGGCCTTACACCATGCCTTGAAGATATCGATCTTCCTCACAGCCCCCCTCTTCGGTTTGGGCTGCTTATCCGGTGCTATCTCCTCTGTCCCTTTCGGGGTATGACTTACCTCTTCCGCTTCCA
>JAQYWG010000314.1 GCA_030145085.1 Thermodesulfobacteriota bacterium | reverse complement strand
GCGCCCAGTATAATTCCCGTTCCACAACCGGGGCACCAGACATGAGGAAACTTCTTGTCATGACGGAGATACTTGTAAATGAGCTTGGTAACCTCCTGCACTAGGACACCTCCCTGATTCTTTTCAATAT
The DNA here is from genome assembly GCA_030145085.1 of Thermodesulfobacteriota bacterium. Taxonomy (GTDB): domain Bacteria; phylum Desulfobacterota; class BSN033; order WVXP01. The sequence continues at coordinate 1,410 of JAQYWG010000314.1, read as the reverse complement.
CTGCCCTGGCGTAATCGTCAATCCATCAACCCTGTTTATGGTGCTCACCTTTGCCTTTCCCTCATTCACCCTCTTCACTTCTCGCGAGATCTGACCCATGTTGATCTCCGGAACGATGAGTGACTTTGCGCTTTGGATGACTCTCTCGATGGCCCCCCTCATAAATGGCCAGAGGGTGATCATCTTGAGCAATCCCACCTTCACTCCCTTTTCCCTGGCATCGATTACCGCCCTCCGGGCTGATCTGGCAACGGAACCATAGGCGATGACGGCGATATCGGCATCTTCCAGCTGAAAGAACTCTCCCATGTGGATCTCCGGGAGGCCAAGGGTAATCTTGCGATGAATGCGATCCATGAAGGGGCCAATTTCGTCGGGCCTCAACGTGGGAAATCCCCGGATATCATGGGTGAGGCCCGTCACGTGAAATCGATAGCCATCCCCAAAAACGGCCATGGGGGGAACACCTTGGGTGGTATCCTCATAAGGGATGTACCATTCCGGTGGCATGGTGGGCCTGATCCTGTCGATCACCTCTACCTCCTCCGGGCGAGGAAGGGCGACCTTCTCCCGCATATGCCCAACGACCTCGTCAAAGACGATGATAACCGGATTCCGGTATTTCTCGGAAAAATTGAATGCCTTTACGGTGAGATCGAAACACTCTCTGACGGTGGAGGGGGCCAGAACGATAATGGGGTGGTCACCATGGGTCCCCCACCTGGCCTGCATCACATCTCCCTGGGAGGGGTAAGTGGGAATGCCCGTGCTGGGGCCTCCCCTCATAACGTCCACGACAACACATGGTACTTCGGCCATACACGCAAATCCCAGATTTTCTTGCATGAGGGAAAAACCCGGGCCGCTGGTGGCCGTCATCGATTTGGCTCCCGCCAGCGAGGCCCCTATGATTGCCCCCATGCTCGCAATTTCGTCCTCCATCTGGATAAAGGTTCCATCTACGAGAGGGAGCTTGGCGGACATGATCTCGGAAATCTCCGTGGCCGGGGTGATGGGGTATCCCGCAAAAAAACGGCATCCAGCAGCCAATGCCCCTTCCACTACGGCTTCGTTCCCCTGCATCAGGAATTCCCTAGTCTGTCTCTCTTTCATCTTCCCTCTTCATTCCCCTCCTTTTCCTTCTGGTCTCCGCCGTGATGGCGAAATCCGGGCATCGCATCTCGCACCACCCGCATCCCGTACAGGCATCCAAGTCCTTCACGAAGGGATAGCCCTCCTCATCGATGACCAAAACCTCCCTGGGGCAAAAGGCGACGCATATCCCGCAACCCTTGCACCATGCCTTGAAGATATCGATCTTCCTCACAGCCCTCCTCTTCGGTTTGGGCTGCTTATCCGGTGCTATCTCCTCTGTCCCTTTCGGGGTATGACTTACCTCTTCCGCTTCCA
>JAQYWG010000313.1 GCA_030145085.1 Thermodesulfobacteriota bacterium | reverse complement strand
AAATCCAGTGGCGGGCGCTAAAAACGTCCGCGGTGGGTTCGATTCCCATGCACTTCCGCCAAAATGACTTCAAGGCCTCCGATCCGGGGGACCTACCGAAGTTGGTTTAAAAGAAAGAGGGGGAATATATGTTTGGCATTGGAATGCCCGAGTTGCTTGTTATCTTGGTCATCATCCTCGTCATATTCGGGGCAGGCAAACTGCCACAGATTGGAGAGGGCATTGGAAAGGGAATACGCAACTTCAAAAAGGCGACCAAGGGCCCCGATGAGATAGATGTAACACCTGAAACGGACGAGGAAAAGACCAAAATGGAGGATTAGCCTCTGAACAAGGGCTCCACAGACAACGTCCCCGGATAGCCTCATTTTTTCACTCCTCACCTTCTCTGTAATCACCCTTGCATGGATAAACACCTCCATCATGGAAAATGTCGCTTTTATCGGAATCGGTTCCAACGTTGGGGACAAGATAGAGAACTGCAGGCGAGCAATCACCGAAATAGGCCAATGTAAGGAGAACCATCTCGTCGCTCAATCCTCCCTCTATAAGACGGAACCCATCGGCTACACCCAACAGGATTGGTTTATCAATTGCGTGATCGAGATCAAAACGAGCTTTACGGCCTATCAGCTCCTCAATGTCCTTGAGGATATCGAAATATCCATGGGCCGGGAAAGGATCCTTAAATGGGGCCCTCGCATCATCGATCTGGATATCCTTTTCTTCAACGATGAGATCATCCGATGCGAAGGGTTGACGATACCCCATCCCGAGGTACAAGATCGTGCATTCGTCCTAATCCCTTTATGTGAGATCGCGGGGGACTATGTCCACCCTCTCCTGAAAAAATCCATTGCTCAATTGGTAACCGACTTGGGGAATGGAGGGGGAATCGAAAAGGTATAAACACCCCCCAGTTTTCCTTCGCAAGGGTTAAACGGTATGAGACTGCTCATTTTTTTGGGTTTATTGATTCTCCTCTACTACCTGGTCAAGGGGTGGATATCTCCATCGAAGTCAAGACAGACGGACCGCAATGAAGGGGAATGGGAATTGGAGAGCGAGATGGTGAAGGACCCTCATTGTCAAACCTACATCCCCAAAAACTCCGCTATTCGGGCCCGCATTGCTGGAAGGGACTACTACTTCTGTAGCAGGCAATGCATGAAAAAGTTCAAACGGGAGATGGAGGAAAATTCAGTATGAGGCTGTTTACAGGTGGGCATACAAACTGAAGGAAGTTGCGGAATGAGGTTGCCCTACCCGAGGGTACACACGACGTCCTCAAGGGGTGAACGGTTTCGTTTAAGAACTTCGGCTGCGGAGCTTGTAGCAGATGAAGGAATGAGCGAACTAGTTTACACGGCTTTCCACTTCTGCTCAAAGGCAAAGAAGAAAGGATTGAAGAAGTACGAGGTTCTCTGGCTGGTGGAGGGCCGGCTTGACACGCTTGAGAGCATTAAAGTCCAAAAACGCCTATCGGAGGAGTCTATCAGAAGGGGTGATTAACATACATACAAAGCCTTTAGCGGGTCTTTTCTAACACAAAGATTGACGTCATTGTAAAAAGTCGAAATAAGACGGCAAAGAAAAAAGATCCAGATGCAAGGCGCGCAAATCCTGAGGAAT
>JAQYWG010000312.1 GCA_030145085.1 Thermodesulfobacteriota bacterium | reverse complement strand
CATTGAGATGGGTTGATAAGCACCAATTGATCGTGAGGACACCCGATGGATGTCAAGAGCACGACTATCCTGCGGACAATCTGTATCTCCGTGAAATCGAGCTGTTCGCCGAAGAACTGGCTGGTTCCCGAACATCAGCTGCAACTGGCGATGATGGACTGCGATTAGTCCGCATAACTGAGGCACTCATCCGCTCTCTCGAGACCGGTTCCGCTATTTCGGTTGAGAAAATATCAAAATAGGTATGATGCCCAGGAATTACGGAAGTCTCCGGGAGAAATCAACAATTTCACGGACGTTATTTTTTCTTAGCCTTTAGATATTGTTTGCTGTCCCCTTATGATCCAAAACATATATGCAACATTAATGCACATGTCAAAAAAAACGATCTTTTATCAAACGCCTTATGGGCCGCTACTCAACGCCACAATTCAGCAGCCTTCGAAGCTGATAGCCCGCATTTGCTATTAGACCTACGACAAATGCAAAAATGTTATAATGCAAGACGTAACCCTTAACCCATTGAAGAAACTTTTCTGCTCCGGTTATGAGGAAATTTGCTACTGTGGATTTCACAGAATGCCCACGCCGCTATCACAACCAGCGCCACAAAAAAAACCAATGATATCCCGAAAAAAATCATATCAAACCCCCACGATAAATTGTTCTTTGGACTTATAAAATGACGTTGTTTTATTCCCAGCGCCATTTGTATTGTCTAATCTATTTGATAGCGTTTACAAAAAGCCGAGTCTCTTATTCACTTCGGCAGCCCGCCTCTCTGGTATAATGCCGCAACTCGAAAGCCTTGGGATATCCTCTCCCCCCCACCCTCACCGATGGTTTGGCCTTTGGTTTACTTTTGTTACTTTCGGATGGTTGTGCATATCTTATGCCAATAGTGTTTATATTTGTAATCAATTGAAATCATTATAAAATCCAAATGTCTTGCTGATAATTGTAATAAAATCTGGATAATTCTTGCGTACCAATATGAAAATATTTCGGAAATGGAAGTATGGCGGAGCGATCCTCAATGGGATTGAGCTATTACGGGAAAGGTGGGAACAGAACACTCTTGGGGGGGTAATGAGTTTGTGCGAGAAGTAAAAGACTTACTGGCAGGCAATGAGGTCCTTTTCGAGTTGGCCGATCTCGAAAATAGAGAATATCAAAAGAGATATTATATCTTCAGAGATAAAGAGCCTATCCTAAGTTGCTTCAGAAACGACGTGCCCCTTTTTCCTGTGACAACCCCGTAGTCTTCTAAAGTGATACTTTTCAACGACGCCCCCTAAGACCAGAGCAGGATCCTTTTTGGAGAATTTTTTAAGCTAAAGTGGCTAGACGCTTGATTCTCTTGAGCATATTGGGATGGGTAGTGAAAATCTCCATCATCTTTTCAGCCTTACCCAATTTTACTTCTTGAGACCGTATCGTGAGAAGCTCATTTTGATCTATTGTTCCCGAAAGGTCCCGATCCACTTCTCTCAGGTCTCTAACTTCATTCAAAGCCCGGGAGACATCATTCAAGAAGAAGGCCTTCACTCCCTCCGCTCGTTTCAGTTGTTCTTGGGCTCTCGGATCTCTTTTCAGTTGAGCTGAGCTATAAACGAGTTTGTAAAGAGCTGA
>JAQYWG010000311.1 GCA_030145085.1 Thermodesulfobacteriota bacterium | reverse complement strand
GGCAATCATTCCTGCATAAAAAGAGCCCAATGTAATACTGGGCAACACCATATGGTATAATCCCTTCCAAAATTCCCCAAGAATCGACACATATCCCATGGTGGGAAACATTAGTAATGTGACGCCGAATATCCATATTAGAAGGATACCCAGCCAGAAACTGGGAAGGGATTGTCCGAAAATCGCGAAAACCATGCCCAAATAGTCCATCCACGAATTTCTACCCAGGGCGGACATAATGCCTGCCGGTATGCCGATCACAATAGCAACCACTAGAGAGCAAAGACTCAATTGAATGGTAACAGGAAGGGTATCGGAGAGAATTTTGCTCACTTTCTCATGAGCAATGTAGGAATATCCCAGATTGCCTTTCAGCATGTTCTTTGCCCAGATAAAGAACTGGTAAACCACCGATCTATCAAAACCCAGATCGTGTTTGAGTTTTGCGTAGACCTTCGGAGAGTATTCACCCCCGAGCATGATCAAAACAGGATCGCCAGGAATAAGGCGCATGAGCGCAAAAGTTATGACAGCCACGACCACCAGCACGATCATCGTATGAAAGACACGTTTACCCACAATCTGCAGCATTTGATATTATCTCCGATGCTTTAACCCTTAAGTCACCAGCCAGGGGCTCCTGAATTTTAATGTCCCATCCTCCTCTTTCCAAGGGGTACCGGTTTAAAAATCACGCGATCCTTATATACGCACTTCTTACTTTCTTGTCACACGCCGAGACGCAATTCCCGCTGACGATGGCCCCGTCCATGACCTCAGTGACCATAATGAGGGTGGGAAGGATGGCCTTCACATCCCGCCCCTACAGATAGCTATCATGAAGCAAACCCTGGCTCAACAGCATATGGACATAGGCCACTTTGGGGAGATCGGGCTCGCTCCCGCTCGGCCCGCAAGGCCCACGCACCTCGAATCGATCCACTTGGGCCGGCTTACAATCTCGGCCTGGATGGAGGTGATGCGGGGATCATCTCCAAGGGTCTTTTGGATGAGCTCTTCCCGGTCAATGTGAAGCACTCTTCCTTCAATAACGGTCTTTCGACCCCACTTAATTTCCTCGATGGGTATGCGACCCAACTCCAGAACGATGACAGGACCTCGAAAGAAAAAAAAGGGAAGCTTCGGAATAATCCCGAAGCTCCCCTGTCCTTTTACCTGAGAGATTACCCTCCGCCCAGAGGCTTCGGGCTTTCCCCTTCGGTGGCCTCAAAAAAAGGCTCTCTCCAGGGGGATTCAATGGGTTACGATCCTTTTGCCTGAGAGTTTCCCCCGTTTATCGGGGTTTCACCTTCGGCGCCCCACCCGCAGAAAACGAATCTCGGGTGAGATCTCTCCCTTAACCCACTAGCGCGATTAATTAACACAAAAGCAGGAACCTGTCAAGGGAAAAATGCAGTTCCGAATTCTTACTGAAGTTTCCTGAGTTTCCAACTTTCCCTCACCAGGCTGTTGGCCCGTCGTGTCGCGACCTTATGCATTGATTGCAAGACCCTGTAAGAAGAGGACGAACGCCGGCGTGGAGAATAGACGAATTCGCCTCGGCTTCTTCTTCTGATGCATTTCGTTAATACAAGATTTCAAGATGCAATCGTGCGCCGGAAGGGACCCAAAAAGTGTCGATTTCCGATTGAATTACTCACCATGTAG
>JAQYWG010000310.1 GCA_030145085.1 Thermodesulfobacteriota bacterium | reverse complement strand
ATGGATTATTCCCGGGAATCCACAGAGAAAATTCCGAGGCTTGAAAGTCCCCCTCACGACATGTTGGTCGGCGAATAATTGGAGGCGCAGCCCGTGACTGTTTTCCTTGCCGCAAGCAAAACAACCCCTGTACGAAGGTAGCGTTTCCATAACAATAATCCCTCAGTGCATTTCTCGGAATAGTAGCATAGGGGTGCCATGGCTTTCAAGGCGAGCCTGGGGAGCAATGGGGCGATGAACTATCCTAGGAGTGGACTACCGGTGACACATTGTGTGATGATCCCCTCTGGTTCGGCTAATCGGCCCATAAAATCATTGACAGGGCTAAGGATTTGGCTTAATATTTGCTAAATCGTTCCCTTGGGAAATGATGGGGAAGGCCCGATTTCATTATCAAGTCAAGGAGGTATTTCTCATGGTAAATCGGTTTGGACGTCTTATAGTTTTCATGGCAATTATGGCTGTATTCTGTTTTTATGGAGAGGCATTGGCAAAGAAACAGTTGAAGGGCTACGATACCCTCGTGGTCAGTAATGTGACCGTCAAGCCCGATGCCGGGATACCGGAGAGGTATGCGTCCAACCTCAAGGATGCAATACTGAGACAGCTGCAGCGCTACAATGCCAAGTATAAATGGTTTAAGAAGATAACGACGAAAATGCCCTCTTCGAAGGCCGGGGTCGTGGTCCTCGACGCGGAGATCCTTTCATACGCTCCGCCTTCGGCCGGGAGGCGAGTTGGAAGGAGTTTCATTCCCGGAGTGGGGGGACACATGGGGAGTGCTTCAGTTCAATTCGCGTGCAAGTTCATAGATGGTAAAAAGGGTACCGTGGTTTTGAACCAGGACGTCAATGCGAGCTCCACGGCAGCTAATGATACCGTTGACTATGCCATTGAGCGGGGCGCGGAATACATGGCAAAGGTCGTCAAGAAGTATCGATAGGGGTTCACCTCAGCAATCGGCCCCACTTTCTGAGCTTATCGGCCTTCTCCTTGATCTCCCTAATATCTTTCGCCACGGGTTCGATGTCATCGAGCAGGGTTCCCTTCCCCTCGTCCTTCTCAGGGGGTTGGGTTGCTTCATCTCCTTGCTTCTGCTTTTTCTCTTCGGCCTCCTTCATATCCCTCGATATCCCCTTGATCTCCTTTGCCGTTTTCCCCAGGCCCTTTCCGATCTCCGGAAGCCTTTTCGCGCCGAAGATTAACAAGATGATAATCCCGATGACGATCATCTCGGGTAGTCCGAGCCCAAACATCTTCCTCCCCTCCGTTATGTGGCCATAATTTCAAGCAGTTTCTCGATCAGGTACTCGATTTCCGCCTAAGAAGTATTGAATACTTACTACATTGTCGTCCGATTTGCAAGTCAAAGGTACGGAGGTTCCATCGGGGGAGGGGGCTGGGAAAATGTGACAAAAAATGTCATGTATTATGCAAAACTTTCATATTAAGGGGGTTAATATGCCCTCATGCACCATTCTGTCCCCTCTTTTGTAAAAGGCTTGGAAGGGAGTTCGTCGTATCTCTCCAGGTCCATGGCAGTACTCCGTTGTCCCCGAGCACAATCTCTCATTCTCCAACCTCTTAACCTCAACCTGCTGAGGGGGTAATAAACCCCGAAGCAATCCAAAATCCACCGTCTAATTTAGGTATTAAAACTGAAATCAGCAGGTTATGGAGTATTCCTGATCACCAGCAAGGTA
>JAQYWG010000030.1 GCA_030145085.1 Thermodesulfobacteriota bacterium | reverse complement strand
GCTCAATCAGGCCTCCCATCATCACAAAACTACTCCATTCACATACCTAGCCCCAATTGGATCCCCATAACCAAAAACCGGGCCAACCCCAAATAACCCCGCGGCTTAGTCCTTCACGCCGTTTATGAGAATGCGCTGCGCGACTCTCATAAACGCCTATTAGAGATCTGCAAGTCGGAGCCTCCCGCCTATCGAGACGTGGGCGATGAGCACTTCGTCGCCTGTCACTTTGCCGACACGCTGAAGCTGCAGCCGATTCGGGCGGGATAATCCGCGATAGGAACTCGCTTTTCGACCAAGGAAGAAAAGGGGAAAGACCGTGGTGCGCCAATGATCCATTTCACCCATAATGGTGTGGGAGAGGGCTTTTATCAGATTCGTTGACGGGATAACGGTTGGAAACGATAGACTATTGACGGGCTTGCATGCCCAAAGGAGTTTAGTTATGTTATGAGGTGAAGGTGTTTACCGATTCTCCTCAATAGCCGGGTATAGAGAGTTCCCTGCAGGCTTCGACCAGGCTCTCAAGCTGGTAAACCCTATCTTTTTCCATCTCTACGCCATCCAGCACAACGGTAGGATTCATTACCACCCCATCGGTGTGCGCTGCCGCCGGCCAGGTCTTGCCCATAATCTGGGGCCCCTGGCTTCCGATCCCCATTTCTACGATCCCGAAGATTCGTTCATCTTCGACGATTCTCCCTGAGGGTTTAGTCACACCAGGATTGAATCCAAGGGAGTAGTGGGCCAACCGGTACATGTTGGGATCGTTGAGACTGGCCAGCCACCTTTCAAAAATCTTGGCTTCAGCTCCTCCACGGATATCGGTCACCACCCCTTCTTTCAAGGTCAGTTCAACGCTCTCATTGAGTTTCCCCAATTCGGTGGGGGGGGTAGAGAGCGCCATCGAAGACCAATCTTCCATTGATCGTCTCCTCCATCGGACACCATGAGACCTGTCCTCCCAGCATTATAGCTTCTCCCTTGGTGTCGGCCAGTTTACCAGACTGGCGGGCCCTTCGTCCCCGATTAAAGGCAACGAGCTCGGTTCCCCCGGGGCAGTAAATTTCCACCTTGTCCGCCTCCTGGATAGTATCACGAAGAAGATTCCCCAGGGCCAGAAGCTTGTCATAGCGAACCCTTTGGATGGTATTGACCATCATCATGGCGTCCATCCCCGTCAGGCAGATATAGCGGACCCCATTCTTCAGAGCCTGCCTCCAGGCTTCTGTGAGAAATACCATGGCTACTGCATACTCGATCCAGACGTCCGCTTTGTGAACGGCCCCCGCTAAGGGAGGAGGCGGCTCCATAAACGCCTCCTTTTGGGTGGGATGGAGTACCACGGTGGGTACGGCCCCGGCAGCAAAGGTAGCCCTAGCCGTGGCCTGCACGATCCTCATATCGCTGGACGTATCGGCCGTGATCACGACGTGTTCGCCCTCCTTGGTGAGTATTATATCTTCAACCAGTTTTCGAGCACCAGCTTCGACCTCCCAACTTAAGTATTCGTCCCTCATTTCGGTTCCTATTGCTATATCCATCTACTTCTCCTTCACTTTTTGATCCAGCCCCCTTTTTCCATGACCTTTTCATGATCCAATAAGAGATCCGGTTCATTAACCACAAAATCCTGATGGTAATCAGCGGTGACCTTTCCCCCCATGTGGGAGCTGTCCCCAATCCCTATGTGGATGGTTCCCTTGATCTTTTCAGCCTCAATGGTGATATCGATTCGCCGTGCTTTCGGATTCGTCCCAATCCCCAGTTCCGCCAGGTTGCATCGGGATCTCTTTCTCGGGGCCCCGGGGCCAAGCCCGAGAAGCTTGCTGAGCATGCGATTCACCTCGCCCCCACCTCGGATTTCCCGGACCTCTCCTCCCTTGAAAGTGAGTACCATTTCTTCTTCCAAACCCGGATGCCATCCCCTCCTGACGACCAAATCCCCCTCACCGGTCCCTTCCACCGGTGCAATATAGGCTTCACCAGCCGGGAGATTTCCCCACCGGCCCGGTTCCACATACATTCCGTTGTCTTCCCTTGCCTTTCGTCCCCTCAGGCTGAAGGTGAGGTCCGTCCCAGCGTCCGAGACCACACGGGCTTCACTTGCGTCGGTGAGGAAGCCCGCGTAAAGCTTTGTCTCCCTTTGGACCGCCGAATAATCCACGGAAATGGAGCCGTCGGGATAAAACATTTCTGGAATAGTTCCCCTCATGGTAGCGACCCTGGCCCCCGCTTTTGATGCGCTCTCGCGTGCCTCGGTGTGGGTGATTGAGAAGCAGTTAATGGCCAGGATCACGTCATACTCCGTCATGACCTGAGCCATCTTTTTGGTAGGTTCAGCTCCTGACCTTCCAATGCTGAAATAGGGATAGAAATCCGCCACGCATTCATTGAAGACATCCCGAGCTATGTCGGCTACCGCCTTCCCCAGAAAGGTAGTTGCGAGCCTCTTTTCAATTTCATCCGAATCCTTGTTCTTCCAGTCCTTTCTCGTCGGTATATCGGAGAGAATGAGGATCTTCTCCCCGGGCTTTACCGCCATGTTGACCTTGAAAACCTGGATAACGGCGTTTTCGATCTTTTCCCGTGGTATCATTTACTAATGCTCTTTCACTGGTAATGGAATCATGTAGGACCTTTTGCTGTGGGTGAGCCCCAAACCGACGAGCATTTCGGCATGCTTCAAGGTCACTATTCCCGGTTCCACCACAGGGATCCCAAATGCATCCTGTATCCGCTCCTTAATACCAAGAAGGGAACCGCATCCCAATATCAGGGCCTCAACTCCATCCTGCTCCACCATGATTCGAGCGACACCCAGAGCCCTCTCCGTCACTTTTTCTTGCCGATCGTACTCGAGGACCGGGATGTTGAGAGGCCGGATCGATGGAAATCGACCTGAGATTCCTCTGGCACATACTTTACGCGTGATCCTGGCGACGGATTGTTCTAAGGTGGTGATAATTCCGCACTTGTCCGCCAAGCCCATGGCAAACAGTTGCGCGGATTCTCCAATCCCCAGAACCGGAATGATTGAAATTTCCCTGGCTCCCGGGAGGGCCGGGTCGGAAAAGCAGTAGATGATGATCGCATCGTAGTCCTCTGATCGGATCGCTGCGACCTCTTTAAGCACGTGGCGGGCTGCATTGGCCTCGTCGTATTCAGATTGAATGGCTTCTGGTCCATGTTGCAAGTGGATGACATCAATGACGGTTTCAGGCTCCTTAAACCGCTCATAGTCAGCCTTCACACCGTTGTTCCACTTGTCAGTGCTGACAGGAATGACGACCTTGATCTCCATAGAATCCATCCCCTTGTGAAAATGATCTTCGACCTCCTGACCCACGGCAATCTTAATTGGCGACAATAGATTTGTCAAGGGTTCATAATAGTTCCCAAAATCCGTTTTTGAGTTAAGTGGGGCATTGGATTTTGGTTTTTCGATTCCAAAAAAATTCAAAGGGACGAGGGCAAGCTCATGGTGATGTGGGTTCACAGGTGTACATATTTCAGGCCGTGATCAATAGATTCTGTGGATTGATCAAACCCTATTTTAGTATCTACCTATGGTCTCCGTTTTTGAAGCGTAATTATCTTGACATCCTGGCATTTCTGTGCTATCGGGATGTGAGAGAATGGACTTAAATTTCATGGGTAGTTTCTCAAGGAAGGAGGTGATAACCGGGAGAGAACTATTTCTACAAAAACGAAATGAGGAGGTGTAGTTGAGAAGAAGTATGTTCCGTAAGAAGCAGGTTCCAACAAAACAAAGGGGGTGTATTATGAGAAGCATATTTAGTAGAAAGCGAGGAACTTCGGTGCTCATAGTCCTTGTGTTGGGGACACTGATAGGCTTGGGAGCGTCAATGTCCGCTGCAGCCGAAAAGGATACCCTTGCCATCGCCATCACGGCTGATCCGAGGAATATCAGCCCGGTATCCGCGAGCACATTCCATGACTGGGTGGTGGGGTACCGTGCTTACAGTTCCCTCTTTCAGGCAGATACAGACTTCAAACCCGTCCCCGATCTCGCCGAATCGTGGGATGTTTCTTCTGATCACCTGACCTATACGTTCCATCTAAAGCGCAATGCAACCTTTCACGACGGGAGTCCCATAACCTCCGAGGACGTGAAATTCAGCATCGAGGAGATAGCCGTGAAACACGGGAGCATCTGCGCCCGTGGTCTCGGGACAGTCATTAAATCGATTGAGACCCCTGACAAACACACCCTGGTAGTTCGCCTGAAGGCGGCATACCCCGAAATACTGAATCCCTATGACGGTCTTGGCCCGCATTGCTCGGCATGTGTTAAGAAGGCGCTCTACGAGGGGACTGACGTGATCAACAACCCCCACAATTTCAAACCGGTTGGTTCCGGTCCGTTCAAGTTCGTCGAGTGGGTCAGGGGCAGCCATATCGTATTCGAAAGGTATGAGGGCTATCACGGCGAAAAGCCTGCCATCAAGAAAATCGTGTTTCGGATTATCGGCGACCCTATCGCACGGGCAATGGCCTATGAGAAGGGCGAGGTTCAGTGGATTCCCTTCGAGATGCCCCGCAGCGAGGTAGCCAGGTTGGATAAGCTCCCGGGCAACAAGGTTCTCTTCCACGGTTCCCCGTGTGGAACGATACCGACCCTTCTCTTCAACATGCGGAAGGATCCGTTCAAGGACAAGGCGGTGAGAAAGGCTATCACTGCCGGGATAGACAAGCAGAAAATCGTTGACCTCGTCTACTTCGGAGGCGGTGATCCGGGCATCGGGCACATCCCGCTCACCCCGTTTTCCGCATGGTGGCACAACCGCGATGCCAGGCAGATCGAGTATAACCCCCAGGTGGCCGCCAAGATCTTGGATCGAGCCGGCCACCCGGTGAAGGGGGATGGGTGGAGGTTCCGCATGAATCTCAAGCACACGACCGGCTACAGCGAGCACCTGAAGATGGCGGAGCTCATCAAGGACGACCTCAAGAAAATCGGGGTTGACGTTCAGATCACGAGCCTCGACCACGCCGCCTGGCATGAACATGTTTTCAAGAACTGGGACTTCGATGTGAGCATCACTCCGTTCTGCGGCGGCCCGACCCCTCCGACCCTCAAGCGGTACCACACGGAGAATATCAAGCGGATAAGCTGGGCGAACTGCACGGGGTTCAGCAACGCCGAGTACGATGCGCTCTTCGACCTGATGATCAGCGAAACCGACGCGAAGAAACGGCTGAAGATCACCAACCGGATGCAGGAACTCCTGTCGGAGGAAAACCCGGGTACCTTCCTCGTGCACAGCAAGAACGGTACCGGCACCAAGGAAGGCCTCTTTACCGAGGAACCCAAGGGCGTCTGGGTCCTGGGGTATCTCTGGATGCACCTCAACAGGATAAAACCGGCCAAGTAGCGGTTTGATGCTTGAGGGATGATGTTTGAAGGCCGACGTCTGCTCCCCAGGGCTCCGAGGTGCTCTGGGGAGTAGACGTTTGGCGCCATGCACGTGACACGGTAAGGTCCATGTATGCCTACATAGCGAGGAGAATACTCGAGGCGATTCCGCTCATTGTGTTGGTCCTCGTCATGAATTTCGTGATTCTCCACGTGGCGCCGGGGGATCCCGTTTTCCTCTTCATTCAGGGCGGGGGGGGAGCCACGGAGGAGTACGTGGCGCAGGTGAGGGAGATGCTGGGCCTCGATAGACCCCTCGGGGAGCAGCTCCTGATCTTTATCACGAACGTCTTTCGCGGGAATCTGGGGTTTTCCCACTTCTACCAGCGGCCGGTCATCGATATCATTGCCGAAAGGATTCCCATCACCCTTTTGCTCGTCGTCTTGTCCACCATTCTCGCCGCAACGGCGGGGATTATCCTGGGGGTCTTCGCGGGGAAAAATCCCTATTCCCTCGTCGATCGTGTAAACACCGTCGTCGCGGTTTTCGGCTACGCAATACCCATATTTTGGTTTGGCCAGCTTTTGATTCTGGCCTTTTCGATATACCTGAACATCCTCCCCACGGGCGGTATACCCAGCCGTGCCATGGGAGGGGGGAGCTTCCTGGACTGGGTGCGCCATCTCGTTCTCCCCGTCATCAGCCTGGGGGTCATTCAGCTCGCCCTGACGGCCCGGATAACCCGCGCAAACATGCTGGAGATTCTGGGCATGGACTACATCGATAGTGCCCGTGCCAAGGGCTTGAAGGAGAACACGGTAGTCTTCAGGCACGCGCTCCGCAACGCGGTGCTTCCGGTCGTGACGGTAATAAGCGTCAACTTTGCCTTTCAGTTGACGGGTGCGATGATCATAGAGACGGTGTTCAGCTGGCCCGGCCTCGGGAGAATGATGTTCGAATCGGTATTCCGACGGGACTACCCGGTGCTGATGGGATTGCTCATCGTGATGTCCGTCGGCGTGGTAGTGGTCAATCTGATCACTGACCTCATATACGCCTATCTCGACCCTCGGGTCGTATACGAATAGCCCATAGTGGTTTGGGAGTTCAATGCCTCTTTCACCCGATAGAGCAGCCGAAGGCCTGGCGGAGAAGTTGTGGGATTTCTGGAGGGGATACCGCAGGAACAAGGGGGCCGTTTTCGGCCTCTTCTTCCTGATTATTCTCGTTCTGATCGCCGTTTCGGCTGACTGGATAACGGAATTCGGGCCCATGGATACGGGGATAGGACGCCCCCTGCAAGCGCCGAGCGGCCGCTACCTCATGGGGACGGACGACCTGGCGAGGGATATCTTCAGCGGCGTGGTGCACGGCGCCCGAGTCTCGCTGATGGTCGGCTTCACCGCGGCGCTCACGGCCGCTCTGATCGGCGTTATCATCGGATCGATATCGGGGTATTTCGGCGGCATGACCGACGATCTGCTGATGAAGTTCTGCGAGCTGTTTCAGTCCATGCCCAGATTCCTCTTCGCGCTCGTTATCGTTGTTTTCTTCGGCAATACCATATGGAACGTCGTCGTGGTGATCGGCATACTCAGCTGGCCGCGCACAGGGAGATTGGTCCGGTCTGAGTTCTTACATTTAAGGGAGTCAGAATTCGTCATGGCGGCGAAGGGCATAGGGATGAGCAGCGCACGCATAATCTTTCGACATATACTGCCCAACGCCATGCACGTTGTTCTCGTAACCGCCTCCCTTGAGGTTGGGGCCGCCATCATAACTGAGGCCGGGTTGAGCTTTCTCGGGGCCGGAGACCCCAATCTCATGAGCTGGGGTCGAATGCTGTACAACGCACAGAGGTTTCTCAGGACGGCATGGTGGCTCGCCATCTTCCCGGGATCCGCCATATTCCTCACGGTGCTGTCCCTGAGTCTCATCGGGGATGGTCTCAACGACGCGCTGAACCCCAAGCTGAAACGGATAAAACGGTAGGAAAGGATGGAACCAAAGGCCTGCACGACAAACGAGCATTCCCTTCGCGAGGGGATTGTTGATCGAATACCCAATACCCGGGTGGTCCCCCCGTAGCCCTTGCAACCAGGACTATACTGCTTAGGGAATACGGAAGGACGATTGAGAGGCCCATCTGTATTCGGGCCGCAGGGTCAGCGCTGATCAATTCCGGAGCAGCGACCTCGAAACACAAATACCCGTGGGAGAAAGGGATTGAAATGAAGACAAAGGTCGGGTTGATAAGGGTCCTTACAACAAAGGACGAGAATCTGCTTGAAGCCCATGGTCGGCTGGTGGAAAGCCGTTTCCCTGAATTAAAAGTGGAAAGCAGATGCATCGATGATCAGCCAAAGGGGATTTACGACAAAAAAACTTCTGCCATTGCCCTCCCTAAAATACTCAAATTGGGGGAGGAGATGGAACGAGAGCGCATGAAGGCTATCATTGTGAGCTGCGCAGATGATCCAGGCGTCGAGGGGCTGAGAAATATCGTTAAAATCCCCGTCATCGGGGCAGGGAGTTCTTGTGCCTGTCTCGCCCTTTCCCGTGGAAGCAGAATCGGAACCCTGGGGATCAGAGAAGGCGCCCCACGGGTCATGAAGGATATATTGGGTGAGCATCTGGTTGCGGAAACGAGGCCAGAAGGCGTCAAAACCACATTGGATCTCATGACAGGTGAGGGAAAGAAAAACGCGCTCAGTGCAGTCGAATACCTGCGAAAAACTGGAGCTGTGGTCATAGCCCTCGCCTGTACTGGTTATGCCACCATAGGGGTTGCCAGGGATCTTGAGAGGGCTGTGGGTATTCCCGTCATTGATGCTGTCGAGGCAGCGGGGCTATTCGCGTGGCATCTTACCAGGGGGAGATAGTATAGAGTAGTTAAGAATTGAAGGATAGTCGCCTCGATCTGGACCATTGCTCTATCCTTAGATGCAGAGCACCACGGCTTTAGCCGTGGGTGAATGCTCTTTGCTCAGGATGTCCGCCCGTCTGAGCGTAACAAGAGGTACTACAGGCTTGCCTGTGGGGCTCCATAAGGAGGTAATAAAATGCTGAAACAAGTCATGGAAGTATATGACCTTCTCGATGATGCGTACATTAATGGTCCAAAGGTGGCAGAGCTCCTCAAATCCAGGGGATTGGAAAGAATCGATGTAAAAACCATAAACGGAAAAGGCGGGTCCACGGATTTCATAAAGACCGTCATCCCTGGAGTGGAGGGAAAGAAGAGCGAGGGTAATGCACCGACATTAGGTATCATCGGGAGGCTTGGTGGGATAGGGGCCAGACCCGAACGCATCGGTATCGTTTCCGATGCAGATGGTGCTATCACAGCCATATCCTGTGCCCTGAAACTTGCAGACATGAGGAACAAGGGAGATATACTGAAGGGTGACGTAATTATTGCGACCCACATCTGCCCGGACGCGCCGACCCAACCTCACAAACCGGTTCCGTTCATGGGGTCTCCTGTAGATATCCAGGAAATGAACAAATACGAGGTCGATCCCGAGATGGACGCAATACTATCGGTCGATGCGACCAAGGGAAACAGAATCATCAATCACAGGGGCATTGCAATTACCCCTACGGTGAAAGAAGGCTATATACTCAGAATCAGCGAGGATTTATTGGACCACCTGGCATGGACAACGGGAAAACCACCGCGGGTAGCCCCCATAACAACGCAAGATATCACACCGTATGGGAACGGACTCTTCCACATGAACAGTATCATGCAGCCGTGCACGGCCACCGATTCCCCTGTTGTCGGGGTGGCAGTGACCGCAGAGACAGCAGTGCCAGGATGTGGAACCGGCGCCAACCATGAGGTCGATATCAAGGAAGCGGGGATATACTGTCTTGAGGTTGCCAAAGCGTTTACGGAGAATAAGTGCCGGTTTTACGATGAAGAAGAATTCAAGAGGATTGTTAAACTCTACGGACGCATGAGTGGTCTGCAAACGCTGGGAGAGATCTAGAATGGAGGTACAGATTTCACTAACGGTAAGCGAATCGAAGAGGCTCATCGCAAAAGCAGTCGTCTCTCTGCCCGAGGTCAAGGAGGCCCTTGAACATGGCAAGATTATCCTCAAAGGGGGAACCACCGTTTCCGCTATCTGTGAGGAGATGGTCGGCATGCCTCTGCGGATTAGTGGAAGGATTACAGGAAGAGGAACCGTCACTGCAAAGGACTCATCGCGGGAACATGCGCACAGTGTGCTCATTGAAAAGGGCACGGTGAAGAATATCGATGAAACCATAATAGAAGTCTCACAAGGACTGGGCAGGGGAGACGTTGTGATAATCAGTGGAAATGCCATCGACGTGAATGGAAATGCGGCGATGATGGCTGGATCTCCGGGAGGTGGGAATCCCGGAGGTGCTATCTCGGCGATGCTGGCCCAGGGAGCACATCTCATCATTCCAATAGGCCTGGAAAAACTCATCCCCGGATTCATTCAGGAGGCAGTTAAAGCCGCTGGCAGAGATAAGGATTTATCCTATGGAATGGCGGTTGGTTTAATTCCCTTGATCGGGAAGGTTGTCACCGAAAAAGATGCGGCGGAAATTATCTCCGATGTCAGATGTACGGTGATTGGAAGGGGAGGGATCGATGGAGCAGAAGGATCAACGGTGATGGACGTGGAGGGGGAAGATGCGGAGGTGAACAAGCTCCTCGAGATCGTGGATGCCATAAAGGGCGCCGGGACGAGCGGCGAGGAGGGGAGCATGGAGGAGTGCGACAGGAGGAGCATTCGCTGCAGGGAGCACCTGTCGTGCATATACAGAAAGGGAAAGAATCGATGAAAGTTGGAACCTTGACAATCGGGCAATCTCCGAGGGTTGATGTTATCCCCGGAATACGAGATGTCCTGGGTCCGGAGGTGGAGATCATTGAGAAGGGGGCCCTGGACGGATTGAACCTGGAGGAGGTGAGGAGGTTTTCCCCGGGGCCGGACGACTACATCCTCGTCACTCAAATGAGGGATGGAACCGAGGTCAAAATCGCGAAGAAACACGTCATAGAGCGCATGAAACGGTGTATCGGGGAATTCCAGGCGGAGCCGGTTGAGATCATCATCCTCATCTGCACCGGCGATTTTCCCGAGATCGAATCGGGAAAGTTCTTGCTGCGACCCGATCGGGTTATGGTCCACGTCGTCCAGAGCCTGTTGCGGGCGGGGAGGTTGGGCGTCGTCGTGCCGTCCCCCGATCAGATTCCCTCGCTGGGGAGAAGGTGGGAAAGGACGGGCCTCGACATTGTCGCGGAAGGGGTCTCCCCCTATACGGGCACCGATGAGGAGCTGAGGGAGATTGCGCATAAGATCAAGGCGTCGAATGTCGATCTCATGGTTTTGGACTGCATCGGTTTCACCCGGAAAACGAGGGCCCTCTTCAGGGAAGTGACGGGGAAGCCCGTTCTCCTGCCCGTGACGTTGATAGGGAGAATTGCCAGGGAGATGGTGGGAGCATAATTCTAAACTTGTTCACATTGTTCTACTCTGATACTATAGACCCATGAGGTGGTCTAAACAGAGGACTTTCCTACCTCTTTTTGTCCTTTTATTCATATCCATCCCCTCATCTTCTCAAGCTGCTGATTTCCAAACCGCCCGGGTCAAATGTGTTGTTGACGGAGCTACGTTCAAGGGCACAGTAGTAGAGGTAGCTCACGGTGACACTATCTCAGTCATGCGTGAGGGCCGAGCTGTGAAAGTCCGCCTAGCCGGCATAGATTGCCCGGAGAAAAAGCAACCTTTTGGAACGCGAGCCAAGGGGTTTACATCAGATTTGGCATTTGGCAAAGAGGTCAAGGTTCAGGTCCAGACCTACGACGGGAATGGGAGAATTGTCGGTGAGGTCATTCTCCCAGACGGTACAAGTCTGAATCAGGAACTTGTCCGGGCTGGCTTGGCATGGTGGTATCGGAAATACGCCCCGAATGACTGGATTTTAAAGGCATTGGAAGATGAGGCCCGGAATGCCAAACAGGGTCTTTGGGCGGACTGTTGTCCTATACCACCCTGGGAATGGCGTAAGGACCCAAAAACATAAGGGGAAAGAGGCGATGTTGCTCGTTCGCTGAACTAGACAAGTCCCCCCAACCAACTGACCAACCCAACCTAACAGAGCCAATTGATCTGTAAGTGTCAAGAATGAAGACATGACCTCATGCCTTGTCGTTCTTTGTGGTGGCAGGGGACGTGGATTTGGGGAAAAAACTCAATATTAAAGTCTGACCCCAATATTGTGACCCCAATATTGTACTAAGGCTGGACAACAATTATACCAGCTTCTATGTCTAATTTTAGGTGTTGATTAATACTTGACACTCAAATCCTCCTATGCTATATCAACTCTGTATTTTCTTTTTAAGCATGCTTGAACTGGGTCAGCCTTGGATGAAGTACCGCTCATCCAAGACCGCTGTCTAGAGGTTAAAGCCTTTCTTTCTTTTGATCCATCAGCCCTCGAGACCGACCCGGTTGAGAGCAACTAAATCATTCGAAAGGAGGTGTGCTTAATCAGGTGGTACGTTTCTGAAAGCGAGTTCGGAACAGGTTTGTAGTATTGTTGGTGGTCACCCTTTAAGGTCTAAGAAAGGAGGATGAGAGATGAAACAGAAGTGCAACATATCAGTTCTTTTTGCTTTCGGTATTTTCGTGATCGTAACCATCTTTCTTTTTGGAGGAACCGCAGGAGCCAAGACTGTCTCGAAGGGCAAAGTCGTCATAGCCATCGGAACAAACCTCGCCACGATGGATCCTCACAGGCATAGCGTTATGTATAACTACTACGTCAACTGGGCCACAAACGATAACTTGGTTTATAGGGATCCAAAGACGATGAAAATTGGCCCTCATCTCGCCGAATCCTGGCGATTAATCAACGATACGACATGGGAATTTAAGCTACGGAAAGGGGTCACGTTCCACAACGGGAATCCCTTTAATGCTGAATGTGTCAAGTTTACTATCGATAGGATCTTGGATCCTAAAACGAAATCGGCACTAAGGGGAGCGATTAAGACGATCGACCATGTGGAGATCGTGGACGACTATACGGTACGGATCATAACCAAGGAGCCCAATCCTGTCCTTCTGCACCGATTTACGAGCCTCGGAATTGTTGACCCCAAACACCTGAAAGAGGTAGGCGACGAGGGGTTGGCCAAGAAAGCCATGGGAACCGGTCCCTACAAGTTTGTTGAGTGGGTGAAAGGTGAAAGGTTGGTCCTTGAAGCAAATGAGAATTACTGGAAATTTACACCCGCTGTCAAGACCATAGTTTTCCGGCCGATTCCGGAAATGGCCACCCAGATCGCAGAGCTCCTCTCCGGCGGCGTAGATATTATCATGCGTGTTCCACCTGACCAGGCTTCCGTCATCGAGAATTCTAAAACAGCGCG
The DNA here is from genome assembly GCA_030145085.1 of Thermodesulfobacteriota bacterium. Taxonomy (GTDB): domain Bacteria; phylum Desulfobacterota; class BSN033; order WVXP01. The sequence goes on along the minus strand of JAQYWG010000030.1, from coordinate 8,410 downwards.
CATCTCGAAAGTTTCCGGCCTCCGAGTTGTCTTCTTACAGCTCGACGCCAGTGGTTGGGCTGGATCCACACTTCTTCAAAATAGAAAGGTACGCCAAGCCTTCAACTATGCGATCAATGTAGAAGGAATCATGAAGCACATCCTGGGGGGCATGGCATTGAGGTGCCCTACCGGGGTTAATCCGATGTCCTTCGGGTACGATGGAACCATAAAACCGTATCCCTATGATCCGGAGAAGGCAAAGAAGCTCCTGGCGGAAGCTGGTTATCCCGACGGGTTTACGATAGACCTCAGTTCCTACAGTGGAAGCATCATAAGTGTAAAGCAAATTGTGGAAGCGATCTCGGGCGACCTGGCCAAGATCGGGGTTAAGGTAAATTACCGGCATTTCGAGGATGCAGGGCTCTTTGTGAAATCGCAGCGGGCCGCGAAGTTGAAGGACACCGTTCTGTCCAGCTGGGGAAGCTGGGGTATATTCGATGCGGATCTATACTATTACCCTAACCTTCGGGAAGATGAACGGTTCTCCTATGTCCGGGATCCAAAGGTTAACAAGCTTCTCGATGAAGCAAAGACCACCATGGACGTTGAGAAGAGAAAGAAGCTCTACTCGGAACTTCAAGAATATATTGTCGAAAACGCTTATATGGTTCCCATGTATGCTCAGTATTCTCTCATGGGGGTATCGAACAGGATCAACTATGAGGCTGCCTCCGACGATATGCTGAGGGTATTTGACATCATCTGGAGAGAGTGATCCGATGCATGCTTACTTCGCCCGACGACTTCTCCAATCCATTGTCGTCTGCCTTGGGGTCTCCATCATTGCTTTTGGCTTAATGCACCTTGGTGGGGATCCCGCCCTGCTTCTTTTGCCAGTAGATGCATCAAAAGAGGACGTCGAAGTCATGCGGAAGAGCCTCAGCCTGGATAGGCCGATTTACGAGCAGTACTGGCGTTTTCTCAAGGGAGCAGTCAAGGGTGATTTCGGCAATTCGTTATTTGTAGAACAGGATAGCCTTTCGCTGGTCATCGAACGACTGCCCGCCACCCTAGAACTGACGGTGGCGGGCATGGCTTTGGCACTCACCATAGCGATACCTTTGGGAATCCTTTCTGCCATCAAGCGCTATTCGATCCTGGACAACCTAGCCACAATGGGGGCCGTCTTTGGTCAGGCCATGCCTATATTCTGGCTCGGAATCATGCTGATCATCATTTTTTCGGTGCATGCCCGTCTCCTTCCTGCATCGGGAAGGGGCGGGGTTTTGCGCCTTGTCCTTCCGGCTATCACGCTGGGGGTTTTCCTTGCACCGGTAATCATGCGTTTGACTCGATCAAAGATGCTGGATGTCTTGGCCCAAGATTATATCCGAACTGCGTATTCCAAAGGGCTCCATGATCTGTTGATATTGTTCAAGCACGCACTCCGAAACGCCATTATCCCCGTCGTCGCCATTATCGGCTTGCAGTTCGGCAGGCTATTGGGAGGCGCGCTCGTCGTGGAAACGGTCTTCGCCTGGCCGGGGGTGGCGAGTTTGACGGTAAAAGCGATCAAAAACTGTGACTACCCTTTGGTTCAGGCGGCTATCATTAGTTTTGCCCTTATGATCGTCATTGTGAACCTTCTCACCGACATCCTGATAGCAGCCCTAGATCCCAGGATCAAGTACACCTGAGCTTTGGGAAAAACCCGGTGAAAACCAAATGGTCCATTGCACTGCGCTGGATCTGGAGACTGAGAGCGGGAACTCTTGGGGCGTTGATTTTATGCACTTTGTGTGCCTGCGCGATATTTCCCTCTTATTTCGCTCCTCATGATCCTTACTTGCAGCAGGTTACGAAACGGTTGATTCCTCCTTTCTGGATGGAAGGAGGAACTATGGAATACCCACTGGGAACGGACCCAGTGGGGAGGGATAATTTGAGCCGTTTGATCTATGGATCCCGTGTTTCCCTGGCAATAGGTGCCCTTTCGGTCGTGATGGCCGCAACCATTGGGGTTTTCTTGGGGTTAATTTCCGGTTATTACGGAGGCTTAACGGACACATGGGTGAGCATGCTCGTGAACATCATGCTTGCGTTCCCCTTCATGCTTCTGGCACTGGCAGCCATCGCTGTTTTGGGGCCGAGTTTCAAAAACATGGTGATCATCCTCGGTGTCACGGGATGGCCCATGTATACCCGACCTGTCCGAGCTGAGGTTTTAAGTATCAAGCAGCAAGAATTCGTCCTTGCAGCCAAGGGATCGGGTTTCAGCGATCGGAGAATCCTATTCTTGCACATCCTTCCGAACCTTACGAATAGCATCATCGTGATCGCCAGCTTGGAGGTGGCCCGAATGATCATCCTGGAGTCATTCCTGAGCTTTCTGGGAGTGGGCATCCAGCCGCCAACTCCATCTTGGGGGGGTATGCTCGGAGAAGGAAGGGTTTACATGCTTATGCGTTGGTGGTTGGCCGCATTCCCGGGTATCGCCATATTTATCACTACGTTGAGCATCAATTTCTCCGGAGAGAGCCTTCGAGATTTGTTGGATCCCAGATTCTAATTAGCGCGAATGGGGTTTTGCGGCCCTTGATAGTATGAGGCATATGGATGATCATGCATTGATCGTCGGGTTCCAGGATACGGCCTCGGCACATAAGGAACTGGCAAAATAAGCCGCTGAGAAGATCCCTTTTGATGAAACGCCATCCTTTTGCACTTAAGATTATTCGAAGTGGCGAGGACATCTGTGGTGTTTCACATAGTCTCCATGTATCGTCTTGAGGAATGTTGTTTCCACTGGGTATTCGCGAATATCAGGGCTCTTCCGAATCTCGGCGTTCTTATTGCCGAGAACGATATCTAAAAGCATGCACCCGGTGAAAACATTTTAAAGGATTGATTTCGCTCCACGATTCTAAAGGCCGGTCAGTGGAAGGGAAATTCTTGGGGAATGAAATTGTTCTTCAGATCCATGGGATGAAGACCTATTTCTTTACAGACATGGGCACGGTCAAAGCAGTCGATGGCCTCGACCTTGCCGTCAGGACCGGTTCAACCCTTGGAATAGTGGGCGAGTCGGGGTGTGGCAAAACCGTCACCGCGCTTTCGATCATGCGGTTAGTTCCAAAGCCCGCGGGCAAAATTGTAGCGGGGAAGGTTATTTTCGATGGAACCGATCTCTTAAAATTAACAAAAAGCGAGATGAGAAAGATCAGGGGTAACAAGATATCGATGATATTTCAGGAACCCATGACCGCGCTGAATCCGGTTTACAGGGTGGGAGATCAGATCGCCGAGGTGATTTCCTTGCACCAGCATGTGTCCAAGAAGGAAGCCATGGAAAGGGCCATCGAGGTGCTCAAGCTCGTGAAAATCCCATCGCCCGATATCCGAATCAAGGATTATCCTCATCAGATGAGTGGTGGGATGAGACAAAGGGTCATGATCGCCATCGCTGTTTCGTGCGACCCCAGCTTGGTGATCGCGGATGAACCCACCACCGCGCTGGATGTGACCATTCAGGCCCAGGTTCTGGACTTAATGAAGCGATTGAAGGAGGTAACCAATACCGCCAGCATTTTGATCACCCACGATTTGGGAGTCATTGCCGAAAATGCTCAAGAAGTTGTGGTCATGTATGCCGGGAAGGCGGTTGAATATGCGGGGGTAAAGCGGCTTTTCGATAACCCACTTCACCCTTACACCGTGGGCATGATGAAATGCATCCCATGGCTGGGTGCACATAGGGACAAAAAGTCGCGCTTGCCCGTCATTTCCGGTATCGTGCCCAATCTCTATGACCTTCCAAAAGGGTGCAGCTTTGCGGAACGTTGCCGTGAGGCCCAAGGCCCTTGTTGGCACAACCAGCCCGAGTTGGTATCCTTGGAGCAAGGCCATCTCGTTCGCTGCTTGAAATATTAGTGTAAGTGAAGGGGTTAGTCATTGGAAGACAAAGTAATCCTTTCTTGCAAAAACGTTAAGAAATATTTCCCCATTAAAAAGGGGATATTCTCGCGAACGTATGCGTACGTCAAGGCAGTAGATGGCGTAGATTTGGAGATTGAGAAAGGGGAAACCCTCGGATTGGTTGGGGAAAGTGGGTGTGGGAAGACTACGTTAGGGCTCCTTCTTCCGCGCCTCGAAGAGCCCACAGGCGGAGAGATCCTTATGGAAGGCCATCCAATCCTTCGATATGATCAGAAGAGATTGCGCGATATCCGGAGGGAGATGCAAATCATCTTCCAAGATCCCTATTCTTCTCTCAACCCGCGAAAGAAGGTGGGGACCATCATCGGGGAACCGTTCCTCATTCATAAATTGGGAAACAAAAAAGAGATGCTCGAAAGGATCCACGAGTTGCTGAAATTAGTTGGGATTAGACAGGAACACATCAATCGCTATGCGCACGAATTCAGTGGCGGTCAGCGGCAAAGGATAGGGATCGCAAGGGCGCTTATCCTGAATCCGAAGCTGATCATATGCGATGAGCCGGTCTCTGCGCTGGATGTTTCCATTCAGGCGCAGATCCTCAACCTCCTCCAAGACCTCCAAGAACAATTCCATCTCACCTTTCTCTTCATATCCCATGATTTGAGCGTCGTGGAACACATAAGCGACAGGATCGCGGTGATGTACCTCGGGCGGATCGTTGAAATGGCCAAGAAAGAATATATATATAACAGTCCCAGACATCCCTATACCGAGGCCCTACTATCAGCGACCCCCGTTGCTGATCCGTCCTTTGCGAGAAAAAAGATCATTTTGGAAGGAGACGTCCCCAGTCCCATTAACCCACCGAGGGGTTGCCATTTCAATACTCGCTGCCCCAAGGTCATGGATATCTGTCGCCAGGAAGTCCCTGAATTCACGGAGATTGCAAGGGGACACCTGGTTCGATGTTTCTTATGGAGGTGATGACGGCAAAAGATCAATTGAGGAAAGACCGAGGAAAAGACGGCAGGCGTCAGAAGATTTCATAATGAGATAGTACTTTCTTAAGAAAGGAGGATTCCTGATGGGAAGAAAGTTTACTCGAAAAGAAGTACTCGATATGTTGAAGGCCGAGACAGCCAGGGGTGTGGTGATTTTCGAGGCAGCGGTGGGAACCGGCATAAGTGCAAAGTGGTCAGAAGCGGGTGGCGCGGATCTTATAGCAACATACAACATCGCAAAATACCGAATGATGGGATACTCACGGGTGGGATACCTTCCCATAGGAGATGCAAACCAAATAGTCCTTGATCTCGGGAGGCGCGAAATCCTTCCCGTGTTGAAAGGGGTTCCTCTCATAGCAGGGGTATTCGGTGCCGATCCAACCCGGGATATGCATACCTATTTGGACGAAATCGCCAGAGCGGGGTTTTCGGGCGTTCTTAACTGCCCGACCCTGGCTCTTGTCGACGGCAACTTCAGGCGTGGGCTGGAGGAGATTGGTTTTGGATATCAGCGGGAGGTGGATATGATAGCTCTGGCCCACGCAAAGGACCTGTTCACGGAGGCGTTTGTGACAAATGAACAAGAGGCTGTGAAAATGGTCAATGCCGGAGTAGACATGATTATGTGTCACCTCGGTGGCACAGCGCCAGCTGAGGACGCCAGCAGGGAGTCACAGATCAGAGAGGCCGGGGAACGGTTAAAGAAGCTCTTCAGTGCGTCACGCAGGATCCGAGATGACGTCTTCCTGGGATGTCACGGCGGGCCGATTGCCTTCCCTGAGGATCTGACAGCTGTTAAATCCTCGGTTCCGGAACTACAGGCGTTTCTGGGCGGTTCAAGCGCGGAACGCCTACCAGTAGAGACGCCAATAAAGGAGACCGTCCAGCGCTTCAAGAAAATTCCAAGCTAGCAGTGAGAGTATGGATGTGAAAATCATAGTAATGGGAACCCTTGATACGAAAGCAAGGGAGATCGAATTTCTTCGTCAGTGCATAGAACAATGTGGTGCCGAAGCGATCATCGTAGACGTAAGCTGTAAGCAACCATTGGATCAAGCAATGGTCCCCTACCCTTGCCAGCTTGTAGCAAAGGCAGCGGATATGGAGTTCCAAGAGGTAGCTACAACCCCGAAGGCCGATGCGGCAAGGATCATGGCAAAGGGGGCCTCGCGTATTATCGCGAGGACAATCGAAGAGGGTGGGGCAGATGCAATTGTTGCCGTCGGGGGTGGGAGTGGCACTGCGCTTGGCTGCGAGGTATTGAGAGCCCTCCCCAGGGGAATTCCCAAAGTCATGATCTCGGGAGTCGCCGCAAGCGATATGAGCTGGCACATTCGCACAAAGGACATCATGGTGGTGAACGCAGTCGTTGACATCTGCTTGAATCGTATACTTCGAGATGTGTTCATCAATGCTGCACATGCAACTGTCGCAATGGCTAGGAGGTGGCGAGCCAACAGCTCACGCATAGGAGCAGAAGAGACCAAGCCTCTTGTCGCGGCAACGATGTATGGAGTGACGCAGCCGTGTGTATTTACAGCCCGTGAACTGTTGGAGGCCAAGGGGTATGAAGTTGTGATTTTCTCAGGCGGTGGCCTGGGGCCCACCTCGATGGAGGAACTCGCCACGGATGGGGCAATAGATCTCGTAATGGATATTACAACAACATCACTCATAGATGAGGTGGTGGGTGGTCAGAGGTTTTCAGGGCCAGGACGACTCACCGCGGTTGGCGGTAAGGGCCTTCCTCAGGTCGTAGCCCCCGGTGCTGTAGATTTGGTGAATTTCGGGCCGCCGCATACCATACCTCCTAAATTCAGACATCGTCTTTTCTATCGGCATACCAGCACGACAACCCTTATGCGGGCGAACGCCGTGGAATTGACTGAACTCGCTCATCTGATGGCAGACAGACTCAACAAGGCTCGCGGACCTGTGGCTGTATTGGTCCCCCAAAAAGGTTTCTCGAAGTATGATCACGAGAAAGGGCCACCTGGAATGACCTACGACGGGAGACCTTCTGACCGTCCATGGCGCGATCCCGAGGCGAACTTGGCGTTCAGTGAAGCTCTTCGGAATAAACTTGATCCAAACCGTGTGAAATTCACGGTAATTGATGCTCATATCAATGATCGTGCGTTCGCTGAAGAGCTTGTCGCTGCTCTACTGCGCCTCGCGTAGAGAGATTCAAGCCATAATTAATTCATCATGTGTACCTTTTAGATGCAGGCCGTTTTACACGTATTTCAGTCGATATTCCATTGCTTAGCGTATCCCGACCTCTTAAGAATGATGACCGGCCTCCATCAATACTTTCGGGGTTCCTATCTAGAGTTCCCCAAACCAACCGACTCAACCAATCGAGCCAACCAGTTAAACCAATAACACCAATAGGACCAATCAAACCATCAGGATGGGGACTGAGAGTCAAGAGTATGCTTGACCCCTCTCCTTCTTTTCCAATTTTTTTCCTGCTTGCGAAGCTAAACCTTGACATACACATTTTTTGGTCTAAAATATGTATAGTCGAGCACTATAAGGTGAAGCATGAAGAAACGGACAAACATTGTCATTGACGAAGAACTGGTCGAAGCCGGCCTTAAGGCAACAGGGCTCAAGACACGCAAGGCCTTAGTTGACTTTGCCCTTCGTGATCTATTACGCCGAGAAAACCAGGGGAAGATCTTGGAGCTAAAAGGTAAAATCCACTGGGAAGGCGATTTGGCATCCATGCGCAGGAGACGAGAGTTTGAATGACGGTTGTTGATACATCAGTTTGGATAGATCTTTTTGCCGGGAGAGATAGTCCTCACGTTACCGTGCTCGAGTCGTTGATAGAACAGAGGGAGGATATTTGCATATGCGGAGTGATTCTCGCCGAGGTCTTGCAGGGCATTCGAGATGATAAAGAATATTCTGAGACGGAATCCATGCTCGAAAATCTTATTTTCCTTCCCATGACGCGTGAAACGTTCCTCATGGCTGCCGGCATTTATCGGACTCTGCGAGCGCGTGGATTAACCATCAGAAATTCTGTGGACTGTATGATAGCAGCTGTATGTATCGAGAATAACGGCCGATTGCTGCATAATGACAGGGATTTCGATTTGCTTGCAGCACATTCTGAACTACAGATGATTGACGTCTCCGCTGAGCACTGAGCAAGGTGTCAAATGTTGCAACCTGCCCCCTGATTTTTTTTGTCTCTTTGTTCTTTCAACCGCAGAACTGCACAACTGCAGCACCGCAACACCAAATTCGGGGACCAATTCTTGGCTCATTTGGTTCATTTCTTGGCTCTTATCGGGCACAACATAGAGAGGTAGAAGAATCATTCGTACCACCTTCCCGATTACTCTCCATAGAGCCAACTTTTTGGCTCTTTTGGAGCGGGAATAATTCCGGGCCTTTTCCTCGTCGAAGGAGCCAGGAATTGAGCGGCCACCCTTTTTCCTTTTTTCTATCGATACCAGTGTTTTTTCTAT
>JAQYWG010000309.1 GCA_030145085.1 Thermodesulfobacteriota bacterium | reverse complement strand
GTGGCATGGGTTGTCAAGTTTTAAATGAAGGTTTTTCTCCAAAAAAGTTGCTAAAAAGGGTCCAAAGCCTTCTGCCGAACTTTTAACTCCTTATAATTTTTAAGCATTTTACTTGACCCCTTGAATCCTTCGATTCCACCAACTAAATGGGAGAAAACCCTAAAAGAAAAAATCAGCAAACGAAACCTCATCTTCCCCGTGAGGGCCCCCTCTCGCGCAGGAGAAGCCGGATGGGACTTCTTTCGAAACCCAGGAATTGCCGGATTCGATTGATTAAATATCTCTGATAGGTGACGTGTATTCGCCGGGGGTAGTTGGCGAAGAGCACGAAGGTCGGGGGTTTAATGGAGACTTGGGTTCCATAGTAGATCTTCACCCTTCCTCTTCCATAACGGGGTAAGGGTACTTTCGTTGTCGATTCCTCGAGGAGGTTATTGAGATGGGAGGTTGAGACCCTTTTTCCGAATTCCTCGGCTACCTGATCCACCAATTGGATGGTGGCAATTACCCTTTTTCCCGTGAGACAGGAGGTAAAGAGGATGGGTGCGTAAGGGAGGAATTTCAATTCTTCTCTAATCCGGAGGGTGTATTCTTTGGCGGTTTCGCTGTTCTTCTCTATAAGGTCCCACTTGTTGACCACGATCACGCATCCCTTGGCTTTTTCGTGGATGAACCCAGCTATTTTCGTATCCTGTTCCGTCACCCTCTCTCGAGGATCGATGAGAAAGAGTGCCACATCACATCGATCGATGCTTTTCAGGGCTTCGACGATGCTATATTTCTCCAAACGCAGACTAATCTTCTTCTTCCTCCTGATCCCCGCCGTGTCGATGAGGAGGTATTTCTTTCCCCCGATCTCCACAACGCTGTCGATGGCATCCCTCGTGGTTCCCGGACTTTCATTGACGATCACGCGATCGTAGCCCAGGATTCGGTTGATGAGGGAAGACTTTCCCACGTTGGGCCTTCCTACCACCGCGATCCGGATTACCTCTTCCTCAACCTCTCCTTCCTCGGAAGGAGGCAGGTTCTTAAGCACCTCCGTCATGAGGTCGTCCACGCCGTAGTTATGCTGGGCTGAGATGGAAAGGATGCTTTCCACCCCTATCCCATAGAATTCAAACACCTTATCCTCATGTTTCGGCCCGTCTATCTTGTTGACGACGTAAAGGACGGGTTTGGCCTCCTTCCTCAATATGGATGCGATCTCCTTATCCGATGGGGTCAGTCCATCTTTTCCGTCCATGAGAAAGAGGATCAAATCCGCTTCCTCGATGGCCAACTGGCACTGCTCCTTCATTTGCATGAAGATTCTCTCCCGGGAGATGGGCTCGAATCCCCCGGTATCGATGAGGGAAAAGGGCTTATCCCCCCATTCAATATCGGCGTAATTCCTATCCCTGGTAACCCCGGGCTGGTCTTCCACGATAGCTTTCTTCCGCCCAACGATTCGATTAAAGAGGGTGGATTTCCCCACGTTGGGTTTTCCCACGATGGCCACAACGGGTTTCATAAGCTCCGCCTAATCTAGAAAATCTAATAATTTCCAAAGGATAGCATATGAATTGTGGAAAATCAACACAATCCGCCTTTGCCAATATGCAGTTCAAGTAGCCTGGAATTGTGATTCTTTATGGAGTTCAAGCGAGGCTGTTGTGGGCTAGAAGGGAAGAATACGGTTGGGAACCTATAAATCAAATAGTATTATTTGCAGTGATTGCGGTTCCGCCAAGCAGTGATCTTAT
>JAQYWG010000308.1 GCA_030145085.1 Thermodesulfobacteriota bacterium | reverse complement strand
TTGCAGCGTACTTCTCTGTACGCCTCATTCCTCAGGATTTGCGCGCCTTGCATCTGAATCTTTTTTCTTTGCCGTCTGATTCCGATTTTCTACTGTGATGTCAACCCTTTAAGGCTTAACTCTTCTCCACCTGAATAAAATCGAGTTCCACAGGGGTTGATCTCCCGAAAATACTGACCAATACCTTCACCTTCCTCTTGTCGGGTTTCACCTCTTCCACTGTGCCAACAAAATTAACAAAGGGACCATCGATGACCCTGACATTATCTCCGACCCCAAGGGAAACTTTTGGTTTCGCCTTGGTTACCCCTTCCTTTATTTGGGCTATGACCTCAACAACCTCTTCCTCTGGAATGGGAATCGGTTTCGTACCTTCACCCGCGAAACCCGTCACCTTCGGAGTTCCTTTTACAATATGCCAGGTCTCATTGTTTAGTTCCATCTTGACCAAGATGTATCCCGGAAAGATCTTCCGCTGCGACGTTTTCTTCTTCCCTTTGACCAGTTCAACGACGGTCTCAGTGGGAACGAGAATTTCCGAAAAAGAGGCGGCCATGCCCAAATTCTTGGCCCTCTCCTCTAAATTCACCTTTGCCTTATTCTCATACCCTGAATACGTATGAATAACATACCACTTCTTAGCCATAGACCATGCTCACCCGAATTAGCTTAGTATGATTTTGATGAGTTTCCTGAGCCAAAAGTCCACAATTCCCAAGAAGAAGGCGCAGATGAAAACCGTAATGAGAACCACGACCGTTCCAGCGATGGCATCCCGCTTCGAAGGCCAGGTTACTTTCTTCAGCTCAACCCTTACCTCCTTTAAAAATTGCCTTACTATTTGAACCTTTCCCACTATTGCCTTTCTGCTTACCTCATAAAAACTGGCAGGCCAGGAGGGATTCGAACCCCCAACTCCCGGATTTGGAGTCCGGTGCTCTATCCGTTAGAGCTACTGGCCTCTCCCTTCTATGAAAGTCATTAAGATTTGGGAAATGATTTCCTATTTCGTTTCCTTATGCAGGGTGTGTTTGCGGCAAAACCGGCAATATTTGCTTAATTCTAATTTGTCCGTAGTGGTCCGTTTATTTTTCGTGGTGGTATAATTCCTTCTTTTGCATCCAGTACAAGCGAGAGTTACGATATTCCGCATGGCAAAAATCTGCTCCTCAATTACTTCGCGATATCGCTGATGACCCCCGCGCCTACGGTCTTGCCCCCTTCTCGAATGGCAAACCGTAACTCCTTCTCCATGGCGATGGGCATAATCAACTCCACCGATAACGACGCATTGTCACCAGGCATCACCATCTCCACCCCCTCTGGCAACGTCACCACCCCCGTTACATCCGTCGTCCGAAAATAAAACTGCGGCCGATACCCATTAAAAAATGGCGTGTGACGCCCACCCTCCTCCTTCGTCAATATGTACGCCTCCGCCTTAAACCGCGTATGCGGCGTTATACTACCTGGCTTCGCCAATACCTGCCCCCGCTCCACATCATCCCGCTTCGTCCCCCGTAACAATACCCCTATGTTGTCCCCTGCCTGACCCTGATCCAACGTCTTGCGAAACATCTCCACCCCAGTACATACCGTCTTGACCGTCGGCCGTATCCCAACTATCTCAACCTCCTCACTCACCTTCACCATCCCTCGCTCAACCCGACCCGTAACCACCGTCCCTCGTCCCGATATCGAAAAAACATCCTCTATCGGCATCAAAAAATCCTTGTCTATGGCCCGAACAGGCTCCGGTATATATC
>JAQYWG010000307.1 GCA_030145085.1 Thermodesulfobacteriota bacterium | reverse complement strand
CATTTGTAACTTCCTAAATGGTCTACCCGATAGAGGCAGGTGTGACCTCCTGAAACAACGAGCCCAATGAAGGGAAATCGCAATCGCGGATTCTCCAGAAGGATCGCCGATAGATGTCCCTCCACATGGTTCACACCAACGAAGGGCAGGTTTCGGGCATAGGCAATTGCCTTGGCAACCGAAAGCCCCACCAATAGGGAGCCTATTAATCCGGGTCCGTTTGTGACGGCGATCCCCTCCACGTGCTCCAGGGTAATGCCCGCTTTGCCTAAGGCCTCGTTTATGACGGGAATGATGGCCTCGATATGCTTCCGAGAAGCCAGTTCTGGAACAACGCCTCCGTACTTGCGATGTACTTGGGTTTGGGAAGAGACGATGTTGGAAAGGGCCTTTTCACCCCCCACGATCACTGCCGCCGCTGTCTCATCACAGGAGGATTCAATAGCTAGTACGACCATTTTTCACCCCGGAAAAAATACCACGGGAAGCACCACTATAGCAAGATAGTGGACATCTACGCGAGATGTATCATCTTTGTGATCAGGAAAGCGAAGCTTGGAAACCCCGAAAGGGCTCCCTCGCGAAGCATTGAAACAAAGGGACAAGGCCTCTCTCTCTAAACCGAGGAAACTTCGGTAGTCCAGGTCTTGATTTTTTTTCGAGATTGTGATAATTTTAATTTGTATATGGGGGCGCATAGTTCAGTAATGACTATGGGCGAATATCAGAGAGATGCAACTTGCTCGCCGTTGACTAATTATGTTAGGTTTTTTCCATCACCTCCTTTCACCTAACAATCCCTGCTCTGAGGGTCCGGTCGGCCACCCCCACCCCCCTTTATTCATTCCCTTCGATCTCCCTTAGATCGGTTTCGGCCAAGCCGAAGTAGTGGCCGACTTCGTGCATGACCGTCCTTCGAATCTGTCTGATAACTTCTCCTTGAGTTCGGGCTGTGGCCTCGATGGGCCTTTGATAGATGACTATCCGGTCGGGCAAGACATTCCCGTACCTGATTCCCCTGTGCTTTAAGGGAACTCCCTGGTAGAGTCCCAGCAGGTGCAGAGGAGACTTCACCCCGAGTCCGCGGAGGACCTCCTCCGGTGGGTCATCCTCCACCACTACCACAACATTCTCGATCCTATCCCGAAATTTCTTGGGCAGCTCTTCCAGGGCCTTCGAAACGAGTTTCTCAAACTCATATCTGCTCAAGCGCATTTTGCTGGCCCCATCCCACGGTAGCCATTCTCAAGAGGGAGTTTGGCCGATAACGGAGGTAAAGTGCGAATCGCGAGTCGAAGAGGCAGCGGCGGCCATCGGTGACGGAAAGAGCCGGAAAATCTTTCCGGCTCTCCAGGCCTAAACGTCAAAGGTCTTCTCTATCCTCCCCTCCTCAGTTTCTCGCTACGTCTGGAGCTCTGGGAGATCCTTATAGAGGTCCAACGCCTCGGGGTTGGCCAAGGCGTCGCGATTCAGGACCGGTTTTCCGTGAATTACATTCTTCACCGCCAACTCCACCTTTTTCATGTTAATCGTGTAGGGGATTTCATCTACCGGGATGATCTTAGCCGGTACGTGCCTTAGGGTAGTATTCGCCCTTATAGCATCCTTTATCTTTTTGACCAGATCTTCGGTCAGCTGAACGCCCTGGACCAATTTAACGAAGAGAATGATCCGAACATCGTTTTCCCAATTCTGCCCGACCACAATGCTATCCGCAACCTCGTCCAGAGTCTCCACTACACTATAGATATCGGCGGTCCCGATTCTGACACCTCCTGGGTTGAGGGTGGCATCGGAACGCCCATACATAAT
>JAQYWG010000306.1 GCA_030145085.1 Thermodesulfobacteriota bacterium | reverse complement strand
AGGTAGTCCCTCACCTTGGTTCCCAGAGCCACCGTCCCGCCGTAGCCCATATTCTCGACCAGCGCGTCGATCTCCTCCTGGCTCCTGTGCGCTGCAGGCCAGTCGTCCGTGTTGGCGATCCTGATGGCCGCCAGGGCCGAGGTTGATCGGCTCCGAGAGGATTTGGCGGATACGGTTGTTCGTGCTCCTTTCGACGGCGTTATCGGGGAGCGTTTTGTGGAATTGGGAGACCAGGTGGCCCCAGGCCAGAAACTCTTCACGGTGCTCGAAATCTCCTGGGTCAAAGTGGTAGCCCGCATCCCATCTGAGTATATCGCTCGCATTGAGGCCGGGATGCTTGCGGAGGTAACTACCAGAGCATATCCAACAACCATTTTCAACGGCACCGCGATCCACGTATACCCAGAAGCAGATCCAAAGACCCGGACGTTCGCCGTTGAGGTCAAAGTCAACAACCAGGTAAAGCCCATGATTCTGCCCGGCATGTTTGCACGAGTCCGCCTCCCCATCATCACCGTGGATCAGGCTTTATCGGTCCCCCGGGATGCGCTCATGGAGGACGAGCGGGGCATCTATCTCTACACCGTGGATCACTCAACCAAAACGGCTCGCAGGAGAAACCTCGTTCTTGAAGACCTCGGTCCGGAAAAGGCCGTGGTGAGAGAGGGTCTCAGTATAGGTGACATCGTAGTGTTACGCGGCCAAGAAAGGCTTCGTAACGGGGCACCCGTCGAGTGGGCCGCTTCTCCTTCAAGCTCCGCACCCAGGGATTCCACAAACCCTACCGAATAAAACGAGGAGATCCAAGCACGTATGGAAACCGCACGCACCTCAAGCCTCCCACCTTTTGCATGTAGGAATAGGTAATAGATTCCATGATACGCTACTTCGTGCGCAATTCGGTATTCGTGAACCTGCTCATGATGGTGATCCTGGTAGCGGGAGTGCTGATTTATCTTTCGATCACCCGGGAGATATTCCCGGAATTTTCCCTCGATTCTATTTCCGTTCGGACAGTGTACCCGGGTGTCTCCCCGCAGGAGGTGGAGAAACTCATAACCATCAAGATCGAGGACGAGATTGCTGACATTGACGGCGTGGACAATATCTACTCCGAATCTCAGGAAGGACTTTCTCTTATAACCGTTGAGCTCTCCGACTATGCGGATTTGAACAGAATCCTCAACGATATCTCGTCGGCTATCGACAGGATCGAGGATCTTCCCAAGGACGCGGAGGACCCGGTGGTCAGCGAAATAAAAAACGCCTTTCCAATAATAACCGTCACCGTGTCTGGCGATCTGCCCGAGCTGACCATGAAGGAAATCGCTGAAGATGTCAGGGATAATCTTCGTGAAATCCCCGGCGTGGCCCAAGTTTATCTCTCAGGTGCGAGGGAGCGGGAAATCTGGGTCGAGGTGGATCCCAGGCGCCTGGAGCAATTCCAACTGAGCCTCGAGGAGATCAAGAGGGCCCTGGAGGCCCAAAACCTCAACCTCCCGGGCGGAACCATTAAAACTGACCGGGGGGAGTTCCTGATTCGGACGGTAGGCGAGATCCTGGAAGCCAGGGAGCTGGAAACGGTCATTCTCCGTTCCGATCCCCAGGGGAACGTCCTCTCACTATCCCAGGTAGCCCGCGTGCGAGACCACTTTGAAGAACCCGTCACCCTTGGCCGCTTCAATGGCCGACCCGCCATGAACCTTTCCCTGAGCAAGGAAAAAAAAGGCGATGCCATTGATATATCCAAGGCCGTCCGCCAGTTCGTCGCTCAATATGAAAATCGCCTTCCGCCCGGCGTCTCCCTCAATGCTTTCAACGACACTTCCGTATACATCAAGAATCGGCTCG
>JAQYWG010000305.1 GCA_030145085.1 Thermodesulfobacteriota bacterium | reverse complement strand
AAAGCTCCAAATTCAAGGCGCGCAAATCCTGAGGAATGAGGCGTACTTACAGTACGCTGCAGTGACGAAGGATGCAGCGCAACGCAGAAGTTGGACTTTTTACGAAGCCATCAAAGGTGGAAGACCATAAATACAGTAACCGAGATAATCAAACGTCATCAGGTGGTTGCCTTCTTTGTCCTGACGTTTGCAATTTCGTGGGGCTTGTGGATTCCTTTTTTGCCGCTTGTGTTCAGCGGCAAGCAGCCGCTGTTGACACCGTTGGTAATCTTTGCGGCATTTGGGCCTGCTATGGCCGGTATGCTTGTTACCAGCATCATTGATCTTCAGCCTAGGCAGGGCAGCCGCAAGGGTCCCTGGGTTGCCTTCGTCGTGGCATGGATACTGGCTACGCTGATATTTATCCTTCACCTGGTGCTAAAAACGCAGGTTGACTTATCTCCTCCTTTGGTAGCCATGAGCGCTCTGACCGCGCTGTCCCCGGCTTTTGTAGTCTCCTCTGCTTTTTCCAGAGTACCGGGTGTCAGGAACTATCTTGCTTCGCTGGTGAAACCGCGAGGTGGCATCAGCTGGTATCTGGTTGCAATTTTGTTGCTCCCTGTCGTTCAGTTGCTGGGAGTCGCCCTTACGCGCGCGCTTGGCCAGGAGGTTGGGTGGCGGCCAATCCAGACGAAGGGGGGGGTACAACTCGCAAGTATGGTTGCCTTCGCATTTGTGTATCAAGTCTTCTATGCCAATTGCCTCGGTGAGGAGGTTGGGTGGCGAGGGTTCGCTCTCCCGAAGTTGCAGACCCGATACAGCCCGCTCGTCGCGAGTATAATCATAGGGTTTCTCTGGGTATTGTGGCACTTCCCTTACTGGCAATCTCAACTAGGTTCTTTCAACTCGAAGTATATGCTATTCGCCAGTGGGATTACCTTGGCATACAGTTTTATCTTCACCTGGTTATACAATCGCACCGGCGGGAGCATCTTGGCAGTGGGACTGATGCACGTGTCAGGGAATCTATCCGGAAAATTTGTACAATTTATATGGATTTGGCCTCTTTTGATGATGTTGCTTGCGTTGATCGTTATTGTTGCTGACAAAATGTGGCAAATGCTGCCCTCCGATAGTCATGGTGGTTTGGACAGTATTCCGCGGAAATGAAACTGGTATTGGCTATTGTAAAAAAATATTGTGTTTAGCCTAACCCACTCAATACAGCGGATCCTTCGGCAGGCTCAGGACAGGCCCTTCGGTATACTCAGGACAGGCCCTTCGATGCTTCGAGCTTACTCAATATCGACCCTGAGCGACGTCGATGGGCTCAGGGCCGCTGTTCTCCAGCGTTATCCTCAAGTATTGATGTCTGCTATAATTGGAAACAATTGGAACGCTAAGAATTTTCAGGATTTGAGTTTGTAATCATTCCTTTGGGGGTTTTTAAGATTATGGCAAATCTGAAATGTTAATTTTTGGTGATTTGCTTCGATTACTGATAGAATACTTAAATCCAGTTGAATTTCAGTATAATGCAAGAATGTGCACTAGGAGGCTGTTTGAAAGAAGGAAACACGCCGTTTCAAGATCCTGTAGAAAAGAAGCCGATGGATGTCATGCAGAAGTTTATCGACGTTTTCGCGAGCAAAGGATGGCTCAAGCAGACAATCCGAATCAAGCACCGTGACAGAAGGTATCGGATTTTCTGCAGCGAGAGGGAATTCTTTGCCTATCGGATAAACGATAACTGCGGTATCTCACCGGGTTATCCTGGCTGGCCTATATGTATTGTTACGCATGATAAAATTATTTAAGATTCAGATATGTCCCGCTTCGCATTGACTGAACCCAGTGCACACGACTGGTTGTGT
>JAQYWG010000304.1 GCA_030145085.1 Thermodesulfobacteriota bacterium | reverse complement strand
AGAGAAATACGTTTTCGATTTTCGTTCCCGCATCGCTTAAGATTGACCCTTCAAGGGTCAAAGCGAGCGGATCTGATTCACTCACGACCAGAAACGGAAAATGAGCTCCGCGGTGAAGGGAATCCTCCTCTTTGCTCATCGACAACTCCAAATGAAACTTGGCATCGGTGGGCTTCAAATAATGAATCAAGGAAGGTTTTCTCGCCGTAGAATTCACGTTAGGAAACCCCCTGAATTGGAAGGATGCGCATAATTGAGCAATTTCTAACGAACATCGAAGACAATCTTAGCTGGCCTTTTCGTCACTTCGGAATTTGGCCGGCAGGAAAAACGGACTTCTTCTGAAAAAGGATTCAAATTTTCAGCTTTATTGTAAGTAATGTACCCATCACCTGTCAAGGAATTTATTTTGCTAGTGTGTTAGCCTAGCGGTTATATCCCCTTTAACTGCCAAGGTAAAATGTCCCCATTATGGGAGACAAAGTGAGTTTGAGGCAGAGGCAGTGGAGAAGGTGGCATCTTCTCCGAATGGTGTTGGAGGGGCGTCTCTCATTGAGAGAGGCCAGTGATCGGATGCAGGTGAGTTATCGGCATGCCAAGCGTCTCAAGGGGGTAGCTGCCCGGGATGGTCCTGCGGGGCTTGTCCACGGCAATACGGGGAGAAAACCTGCCAATGCCATTGGTATGGAGCTCAGGCAGAAGATTGTGCAGTTGTCTCGCACCGAGTACGCTTTGTTCAATGACACTCATTTTACCGAGAAGCTTGCCACAGTCGAAGGGATTCGCATCGGTCGGGAGACGGCAAGAAGGATTCGCAGGGAGGCTGGCATCCTTCCCAAGAGGCGGAGGCGTCCCCCCCGGCATCGATCCCGCCGGGCTCGCAGGCCCCAGGAGGGGATGATGGTGCTGTGGGATGGCTCTGTTCACCCGTGGTTTGGACAAGGCCATTCCCCGTGTTGTCTCGTTGCAGCCATCGATGATGCTACCAGTCGGTGTTTGGCAGCGCGGTTTTTTCCCTTCGAGTCCTCTGAGGCCTATCTGTGGGTCTTGCACCAGATGGTACGAGACTATGGGATCCCCCTTTCCATCTACCAGGACCGCCACAGCGCGCTGAAGCGCAATGATCCTCATTGGACCCTTGAGGAGCAGCTTCGGGGCCGGCAGGATCCCACCCAGGTGGGATGGGCTCTGGAGGAGCTTGGTATCGAGCCCCTCTATGCCCTCTCGCCTCAGGCCAAGGGGCGGATCGAAAGGCTTTTTGGTACCCTTCAGGACCGGCTCATCGCGGAGCTCAAAAGGGCCGGTATCACAGATATCGAAGAGGCCAATCTCTTCCTGGAGGGCTTCCTGGAGGCCCACAACAGGCAATTTGGCCGAGCTTCAGAGAAGCCTCAGAAGGCCTGGCGCCCTGTGCCTCGGGGGATGGATATCGATCGGGCCTGCTCTTTCCGGTACGAGGCCACCGTGGGAAACGATAACACCGTCAGGCTCGGGGGCATTACGATCGATATCCCACCGGGTCCCTGGAGGGCTTCCTATGCCAAGGCACGGGTTGAGGTGAGACAGTTCCTCGACGGGAGTTGGCGAATCTATTACCAGGCTAAGAAGATCGGCCAGCACGAAGCAACCCACCTTCGGGAACCCATACGGGCGCTGAAAAGATCTAAGACCAAGGCAAAGGCTGCAAGCCCCTATAGCTGGGTCTATGCAGCTTCGGCTTCACCATATTCACCCTAACCGGAGGGGACATTTTCGCATTGCACTTAAGGGGACAATTTGCCTTGGCTTAAACAGAAATTTTTCTTGACAGATATTCTTTCATC
This sequence comes from Thermodesulfobacteriota bacterium, assembly GCA_030145085.1. Lineage (GTDB taxonomy): Bacteria > Desulfobacterota > BSN033 > WVXP01. The sequence goes on along the minus strand of JAQYWG010000304.1, from coordinate 46 downwards.
ACCCTACAATGAGCGGCGACCTTGAGTTATCTACCTCCGCCTACCT
>JAQYWG010000303.1 GCA_030145085.1 Thermodesulfobacteriota bacterium | reverse complement strand
CGTCCTGCCTCATGGTAGGGGTAGCATCCCCATTTGCCCGGGGAAGGTTCCTTGAACCAAAATCATGGAAAATAGTTTTCAACTTACCGATATATGCTGGAAGGATGTTCATGGGGACCAAGAAATAATCAAATCCCAAGGAAGGATTATGCCTATTGACAATTTAACGTGTGCATGTTTTATTTCATGACTAATGGAAATGGGGGCTCTGGATGTCGATCAAGCTCATCTTTGGTGATACCTCGGAAGAATTCCCAAGAGATGGAGGAATCAGCACGCAAACCCTTGCTGATGGTTTAATCCACCTCCATGAGGAAGAACCGACGGCTTCGGAATTGATGGCCCAGATGATCTATGAGGATTTTGTCAAAAACCGATAGGTCACGCCTTTAGATTCCGCGTTTTCCCTCCCATTCACATACTCCAAAAACAGGACACATTTCACATCGCGGCCCCCTCGCCCTACAGATCTCCCTGCCGAATTCGATGAGGGCGAGATGGACCCTCCGTCTCTTCCCTCGGGGAAGAATGGCTTCGAAGGCTAATCTTATTTCCTCATAACCGGCATTAGACCTGACCATCTTCCATCGCTTGGCAACCCGGCCAATGTGGGTATCCACGGGGAAACTCCCCCTTCCCATCACCAAAGACAGGATGATGTCGGCCGTCTTAAACCCCACCCCAGGTATTTTCAGAAGCCTCTCCCTGCCCACAGCCGTGGGCAAACGGGAGAGGCTATTCAGATCTCCCCCATATTCCTCCAGGATAATCCTCGCGACCTCTCTGATCCTCGGTGCCTTTATGTTATAGAGACCCGACGGCTTTATACACTCCTTGATCTCCTCCACCTTCGCCTCGGCCAAAACCTCCGGGACGACCCTATATCTCTTCCTCAGGTTCTCAAAGCCCTTAATCGTCGCCTCTCGCGAGGTATTCTGGGAAAGTATGGTGGAAATCAATCTCTCGAAGGGCGTTAACGCCCTATACCACCTCCTTTCGGGAAAACCCTCGAGAATCCTATCGATCCTATCGGAAATTGAACCCATGGTGAGAATACCTTTGGGGGAAGCTTATCGGGGATCAAGGCAACCGAGGTTGCTTGAGAAACTCCATGACCTCCTTCTCGGAGAGATCATGCCATTCGTGATAGGCATCAGCCACCGCGAAAAAGAATCCCCTGCGGATGTTGGGGCAAAGGACTTCATCCACGTAGGCCCTAATGAGCTGGATGGAGCTCTCGGGTGCTGTGGGGATGGCCACGACAACCCGCCCCGGCTCCCCCTTCTTGACGAAGTTAATTGACGCCATCATGGTATACCCCGAGGCCAAACCATCGTCCACCAAGATGGCATCCCTTCCCCCAAGATCGGGAAAGGGGCGGTCACCCCGAAACACGGCATTTCGATGCTGGATTTCCTCCAATACCGGCATGCAGAGTTTTCGAATCTCCTCCTGGGTGAGACGAAGCTCCCTCACCAGGGGTTCGTTGAGGAAGAGACTTCCCTCGAAGGAGAGGGCGCCAAATCCGGCCTCCGGATTACCGGGAATTGGGATCTTTCGCGAAATCACGAGGTCGAACGGTAGTCCTAGATGTTGGGAGACCCTGAGCCCGATTGGGATGCCACCTGAGGGGATGGCAAGGATCAAACCCTTCCTATCCCGATATTTTTCGAGTCTCCGCGCAAGATGATCCCCCGCCTCCAACCGATCCCTGAAGACATGGGTTTTGTTCCTGAAGGATTGTTCCTCGATGAGTTCAGCCACCATGGACCCATCCAATTTCTCCGATCTTCTTAGTGTATGGAAACGACGGCAGAGAAGTCAATGTTGACGGCTTCGTAAAAAGTCCATCTGCTGACTTCTATGTACGCCTCATTCCTCAGAATTTGCGCGCCT
>JAQYWG010000302.1 GCA_030145085.1 Thermodesulfobacteriota bacterium | reverse complement strand
CACTGCAGCGTACTTCTCTGTACGCCTCATTCCTCAGGATTTGCGCGCCTTGCATCTGGATCTTTTTTCTTTGCCGTTTTATTTCGACTTTTTACAATGACATCAAAATTGATTTTAGGAATGTAGAAACCTTTTATTCACATCAGTTAAATCATCTAACATAATTCTTTACTTTCTCTATTTATCTACCAAAAAGGGCTTAACATAAAATGCCATCTTAGATTGACAGAAGGCGTGACGGATTTTCCTTGGTCATTAAATGTAATTCTTCACTTGCAATACCTATGGTTGAAAGAAGTTGGCAGAAAACTCTATAACCTTCCACGGGGGATGGATTTGTAACCTGCCCATAATCAGTGATCAAACAGCAATGCTGAGCGCCGATATCTTTAATAACGTTTGCGATTTCACGTATATCTTGTCTTCCCGTCTGGGTAGAGCACACTCCAAATGACAGTGTTAAGGTTGCGCCCAATTTTGTAAGTTCTCTGAGTACGTCGGTATTAAAATCATCGAGCCAAGCGTTTGGATGGGTTATCTCTAATTTGTCATAACCCATTTTCTTGCTCTCATTAGCCAAAACAAGACATTCCTCAGGCCCGAGATGTCCAGAACCCAAAATAACATTAAATTCTTTGCAGATCTTCACTATATCCTTAACTTCATCCCTGAGTTCCTTGTTTGGTGTTAGTATATTCAAACCCTCCCTTTCGTAACCAAACGAGGAACCGGTAACGTAATGCTTTATCCAATGTCCACTTTTCGCTTTTTTTATTGCGAACTCAGCATCAACTGTGGGTAACCAGATCATTTTGCCGCCTGATTTCAGTGTGGCCACTACATTCCTAACATTGAATCCCCCTGATGGTTCATTTAAGGATATGCCGCCACAAACAAGAGTGTTCTCTACAATTTCATTAGCCAAATGAGCAGAAGCTACTGTTGATGCAAGGTGTTGTTTTATTACTATTGCTTTCATACCATGGTTACTAGCTTCAGTTGCTAATTTTGCACCGTCGCCATACCTGGGCATATAATCCGGCCCAACATGTATGTGTAAGTCAATTGAGCCTGTCAAAAAATCTAAACTTTCACTCAATTTCGTACTCCTTTCAATTTTCAATCGGTTTCACTGTTCTTCCCTAAATAGTCCACGAGTGTCTTCATCGAATTCTCTTTTTGCTTTCTCACCAATCTTTCTACTAAATCAGCATCTTTCCTCCTCAGCGCCTCTGCGATTTTTCTATGCTCCTTTACAGAAGCGATGGCCCTTTCGGGAACGAGGGCAAACACACTCCGAGTGCGTTGGACTTTTTCCCATAAGTCGACGATTAGCTTGAAAAGAAGGGGATAAGGTGCAGCGCGATAAATTCTTAGGTGGAAATCTTTATTCAAAAGGCCTAATTTTTCATAATTATGCCGGCAAGTAGCCAATTCCATCTCTTGAATTTTCTTATTGAGGAAATCCAAATCCACCTGGCTTAGATGCGGCGTAGCCAATTTTGCCGCAAGGGACTCCAGTTCTATTCTAATGAGGTAAATTTCCGTGACCTCCTTCTCATCGAGTTTAGTCACAATCGTTCCGACATGAGGGGTCACCTGAAGAAGACCCTCACTATCAAGTCTCCTTATGGCTTCACGAATAGGTATTTCGCTGAAGCCAAACTCTTTGGATAGGTCAGAGATTACTATTCTTTGTCCAGGCTTCAATTTTCCATCAATGATATCGTGGCGGAGTCTTTCGTAAACAGCCTCATTCTTTGTTTTGAAAGCAACAACCATGGGTGATTTTCCAATTTAGGGCTGGTTGACAGAATATATCCTATATAATATATAGTTTCCTTTGTCAACAAAAAAGATGGCTTCGTAAAAAGTCCAACTTCTGCGTTGCGCTGCATCCTTCGTCACTGCAGCGTACTGTAA
>JAQYWG010000301.1 GCA_030145085.1 Thermodesulfobacteriota bacterium | reverse complement strand
CACCTCTTTGTACTCCTCGCCCGGGCCAGCGAGCCTCTTGCTGTGGAAGAGGATCTCCCCTGCGGTTGGCTCGATCAGACGAAGGATCGTCCGACCGATCGTGGTCTTCCCACAGCCGCTCTCACCCACCAAGCCAAGGGTCTCACCCTCCTTGATGAACAAATCGATATCATCGACCGCCTTGACGTGGGCCACCGTGCGCCTCAGGATCCCTTTGCGCACGGGGAAATACTTCTTCAGATTCCTCACTTCAAGCAGGATGTTGTCAGGAGACAAGCTCTACCACCCCTTTATCATTCGTACAACCAACAAGCGACCACGTGCCCGGGGGTCAATTCCTTGAGCGGCGGGATCTGCGCCTTGCAGATCTCCACCGCACGCGGGCACCGCGGCTCAAACCCACACCCCTGCGGAACCTCGAACGGGTCGGGGACGACCCCCTTGATAGGGACAAGGCGCTCCTTCCTTGTGGTGGCGAGGGACGGAATGGAATTCATCAACCCCTGAGTGTACGGGTGTTTGTGGTCGTGGAAGATGTTGCCCGCGGTCGCACCCTCGACGATTTTTCCGAGGTACATGACGACGACATCATCGGCCATTTTGGCGATTACCCCGAGGTCGTGTGTGATGAATAGAATGGCCGTCTTAAACTCCGTGCGCAGGTCATTCATCAGGCCCAATACTTGCGCCTGGATCGTTACGTCGAGGGCCGTCGTCGGCTCGTCGGCAATCAGAAGGGCGGGGTTACAGGAGAGGGCCATGGCGATCATGGCGCGCTGGCGCATTCCACCCGAGAGCTGGTGTGGGTACTCGTCGATGTGCTGCTTAGGTGACGGGAGCCCTGCGGCATGCAGCATCTCGATGGCCTTGTTCCGCGCCTCCTTCTTGCTCAACCGCTGGTGGAGGATAATCGCTTCCATGATCTGGTTTCCGATCGTGTACACCGGGTTCAAGGAGGTCATCGGCTCCTGGAAGATCATCGCGATCTCGTTCCCGCGGATCGAGCGTATCTCGGGTCCCTTGGGTTCGAGCTTCGTCAAATCAATGACACTCCCGTTTCTACGGTAGAGGATTTCACCGGCTTCAATCTTGCCTGGGGGCATGTGGATAAGTCTCATAATCGATCGGGCGGTCACTGACTTCCCGCACCCACTTTCTCCAACCATCCCGAGCGTCTTCTCCCGTTCGATGCTGAAGTCAACCCCGTCCACAGCTCGCACCACACCCTCCTCGGTGTAGAAGTACGTCTTGAGACCTCTTACCTCGATTAACGGCACCACTATCTCCCCTGCTCACTGAGATAATATAACATATACCTTGGATAACTTAACGGTCAAATGATTTCTAAGGGACGTAAGGGGCCAAATCTACGTTTGACTCTTATTTCTTTACGGAAAGTAGTACAATATCGGGGTCACCCATTAAAATTGAATTTTCTGCCCCAAGTAAAGCCGATTGCCCTCTCGCGGCACTACTACAACTTGAGCTGATGCGGAAGCCGTCGGGTCAAGCCTTACTTTTTGCATGTCACAGATGAATCGGTCCGGTTGGTTAGCTTAGTTCTGATGCTCTGAGGTCAGCCTTCTTCTCCTCGAACAATTTCACCTCTCATGATAGTTCGCCCTCATTCCCACTTCCAAACCAGAAGCTTCCCCTGCGCCTCCGTGGGATGCCCATAAAGAGGTCCCTTACTGAGATAACCGCAAAAGCAATTGACATTCCTCCCTTTCGTGCTATTTTGCATAATACCCACCGGGTTCATCGAGCCTGTTGATTTATGTTTGAGCGGGGAGTTTCATTACATTCCATTCGCACGAAATTTTGGAAAGGAGGAAAAAATGAAGATCATCGATTTAAGCCTCGAAATACGAGATAAACTCGACGTTCCACCATCTCAAGCCAGACCAATCAGTATTGAAAAGGCTCACCGACACCCCGGCCACTGGCAAGCATCCTGGTGCTCTATGTCAGCCCACACTGCCTCTCATGTCGATTCCC
>JAQYWG010000300.1 GCA_030145085.1 Thermodesulfobacteriota bacterium | reverse complement strand
TGGGTCTGACGATCCAGGAGCCCCACCATCTGAAGCAGTTCGGTCGCCCTTTCGCTGGCCTCCTTTGCCGGCATTCCCCTGATCAGAAAGGGGAGAGCTACGTTTTCCCGCACATCCAGGATGGGAATCAGGTTAAAGAACTGAAAGATAATGCCCACCCGTTCTCTCCTGAAGTGAGTCAGGTGGTCATCATCCATATCGGCCAGGTCAACGCCGTCGATGATAACCTCACCATCTGTGGGAATATCCAGGCCTCCGAGAAGATTTATGAGGGTGCTCTTGCCACACCCGCTGGGCCCGGTAATCGCAAGAAACTCCCCCCGTGGAACCTCCATGCTCACATGGTCCACAGCCATAACCTGCTGAGTGCCCTGGCGATAGATCTTGGTGACATCGACGAGCTTGATCATGTCTCCGTCATCCCTTGTAACCGAGACGCATGTAGTGTTTCTCTGTTCCGTTTTCGCCGGTTATCGAATTGGATTCCTCCGATGCGAGAAAAACCGCTAATCGCGCAACCCTTTCAGGGGGTTTCAGGATACCTTTCTCCTTGTAGCCGGAAAATTCCGCGTATATGGCATCGCCCAATACCTCGGGACCGAGGTTTCTCAAATCCTCTTGCATCTTCGTATCCATTACACCGGGGTCGAGCCCATTGACCTGGATATTGTGGGGCTTGAGCTCCTCCGCGAGTATCTTCGTGAGATGGATAACACCGGCCTTTGCTATGGAGTAGCCGCCGAAAAGAGGCATGGCCATTACTCCCAGGCCGGATGTTAGGTTGATTATCTTTCCCCTTCCCCGATTTATCATATGAGGTATGACAGCTTTCGAAAAGAGAAAGTACCCTTTTACGTTAATGTCCATACAGATATTCCAGTCTCTTTCGTCTACCTCATACAGCGGCCTCACGGGGCCTATTACGGCTGCATTGTTCATGAGAATATCGATCTTTCCAAAACGAGATTGAGCCTTATCAACTGCTCCCTCTACGTCCGTAGTCCTTGAAATATCCGCCTTCAGGGGTAAGACCTCCCCACCAACCTCCTCTATCATCCTCGAGGTTTCCTCAATTTCAGGGGATGTCCTGCTGAGGATAACCAGATATGCCCCTTCCCTTGCCATCTCTATGGCGGATGCCCTCCCCAGACCCTTGCCAGCACCCGTGATTATTGCTACTTTTCCCTGTAACCTCATATCCCCTGCCTTCCTTATTTCGGGGATGACATGTGTTGAGATCCCGAATGTCGCCCCTGAAGAGAGTGCCGTTTCTCCTTCATTTCAACCATCGTGAGTTGCCCCTCCGAGATGCAGGCATTCCAGTATCTCCTGGATTATCTGCTGATCCGACTTTCCCAATCCATCAACCCTGATCTGGGCGTAGCGCTCATAGAGAGGTCTCCGTTCACGGTAGAGGTCGACCAGGCTCTGGCCAGGGGTCCGGACGAGCCCCCGATTCTCCATTCCTTTGACCACCCGCCTTTCGATTTCCTCCAGGGGAAGATCTATCCAGATGATTCGCCCCAGATCCTGCAGATGGGCCATGGCCGGTGGATAGTAAACCACGCTTCCCCCTGTGGATATCACATGTCTTACTACATTGAGGGAGAGGATCGTCTCCTCCTCCTTGATGCGGAAGGCCTCCAGTCCCTCGGAGTCGATGATCTCCTGAAGAAAACACCCCCAACGCTCTTCTATCAACTGATCCGTGTCAAGGAAGGGAAGGGAGAGGAAGTGAGCCAGGCGTTTTCCCACCACGCTCTTGCCAGCGCCCGGCATCCCGATCAGGGTTAGGTTTTCATCTCCGATGCATTTCACAAAAGACCTCTAACAGGACCACTCCACAACCGTACCGCTCCAGCACAAGTTTTCCCTTAACCTCAACCTCTAACAGCAGTCTCCTGTTCATTATTATACCTCATGATAGCGAAAGCAATCGACGGTATGGTCATTTACCATTCCCGTCGCCTGCATGAAGGCGTAACAGATGGTCGCACCGACGAATTTGAATCCCCGCTTGATTAGGTCTTTGCTCATTGCAT
>JAQYWG010000002.1:37565-51345 GCA_030145085.1 Thermodesulfobacteriota bacterium | reverse complement strand
ACGGCAAAGAAAAAAGATCCAGATGCAAGGCGCGCAAATCCTGAGGAATGAGGCGTACAGAGAAGTACGCTGCAGTGATTTACCCTGTTAAATATTTTCCTTGTTTGATGTTACTGTTTTCAAGCAGCTTCTCTATCCCATATCTCTTGATATGGCTGACTTCAATTTAACAGGGCAGGGGATGAAGCGGAACGCAGCCCTTCGGCTTTGCTCAGGGCCGTGAGCCTGTCGAATGGCCCTTCGGCTTTGCTCAGGGCCGTGAGCCTGTCGAATTGGCAGATGGACTTTTTACGAAGCCGTCCTAATTAATCTGCGAAAACGCAGGACAAGGCCGTCTCATTCCCGGTGATCTTTTCTTTTGAGCCCGAGAATTGAGGTCGATGGACTCTTTTCGCCGAGGGTTGGCACAGAAAATGCAAAACTAAGGCCATTGGGGCAAGGAGATCATTCGAAGCCATCACCGGATCTTCATCCCTATACAACATCCTAATCGCAGTTGTTAACTGTTTTATCGGGCGAAAGACGTGGGACCGAAACCGATATTACATTGGAGGGTCTATGGAACGCCATTTTGAACTTTATGAGCGGAGGAGGTATCCCAGGTTCCCCGTTGATTTTCCCGTCGACTACCGTCGCGTGGATGGAGGTAGGAACTTTGTAGGGAAATCCGTCAATGTCAGTGAGGGGGGACTGATGGTCTGTCTCGATGAGAGCATGAAAACCGGGGATAAGCTTGCTCTTTCTATGTTGTTCAACCTTGGCTATCAGCTAACAGAGATCAAAGCACGATGCCAGATCATCTGGAAGGACGTGGGATTAGTATCCGATCTCCCAGGTTATCAATACGGCCTCAAATTTCTCGAGATCGATGAATATGACATATCGAAATTGAAACGACTGAGGAGATACACAGCGGACCAAATGGTCTGAATAGAGGAGGGCACTGGAGATGGGGCGGACCCGAAAACAAAGCTTTCTGAAGAAGATTCATAGTCCTCAAGATTTGCGGGAATTGAGCAGAGGCGAACTGTACCACATAGCCGAGGAAATAAGGGAGAAAATCATTCATACCGTTTCCGTCACTGGGGGGCATCTGGGCTCGAACTTGGGTGTTGTGGAACTGAGCATTGCCCTTCATTATGTCTTTGATTCCCCTCGTGATAAAATCATTTGGGATGTGGGACACCAGTGCTATCCTCACAAGCTCTTAACAGGGAGAAATGGGTCCTTTCATACGTTGAGGCAGTATAATGGGTTGAGCGGTTTCCCCAAAAGGGAGGAGAGCCCCCACGACGCATTCGATACTGGCCATAGCAGCACCTCCATTTCGGCCGCCTTGGGAATGTCCGTAGCTAAATACCTTAAGGATGACGAGAGCAGGGTCATTGCCGTGATTGGAGATGGCTCCATGACCGCGGGCTTGGCCTTTGAGGGTTTGAACCAAGCAGGCCATCTGGGAAAGGACCTCATCGTGGTACTCAACGACAATGAGATGTCCATCTCTCCCAATGTGGGAGCGCTCTCCGCTTATTTGAACCGAATCATGACAGGCCAATTGGTCAACCGATTCCGACAACAATTGAAGTCCCTCCTTCAGACCATTCCGGGAATCGGCAACTCCATGGTCAGGATTATCAAACAGGCGGAGGAGTCCTTTAAGGGATTTTTGACACCTGGCATATTGTTCGAAGAACTCGGATTTAAGTATGTGGGTCCTATCGACGGTCATCACATTGACTACCTTATCGAGACTTTCAGAAACGTAAAGGAATGGCACCGTCCCATATTGATTCATGTGATTACCAAGAAGGGAAAGGGGTATGGGCCCGCAGAACTCGACCCGCCATCCTTCCATGGGGTGTCCCCTTTTAGCATCGAAACGGGAAGGCAAAAGAGCGGGGGAACCACCCCCACAAGCTACAGCAGCGTCTTCGGAGAGACCATGGTGAAGCTGGCGCGAACCGATCCAAGGATTATCGCCATAACCGCTGCCATGCAAAACGGTACGGGTCTCACTCTCTATGGCGGGGAATTCCCCAATCGGATATACGATGCGGGAATCGCTGAACAGCACGCCGTCACCTTTGCAGCAGGGTTGGCCTCGGAGGGGTTCAAGCCCGTTGTCGTCATCTATTCAAGTTTTTTACAAAGGGCTTATGACCAGATTGTCCACGATGTTTGCCTGCCGAAGCTCCCGGTAGTCTTTGCATTGGATCGAAGCGGGATCGTGGGTGAAGATGGCCCTACCCATCACGGGCTTTTCGATATCTCCTACTTACGCCACATCCCCAATCTGATTCTCATGGCTCCCAAGGATGAGAACGAATTTCAGCATATGCTCAATACGGCAACCCTCTTGTCCCAGCCCGTTGCTATTCGTTATCCCAGGGGAAGGGGAGAAGGGGTAGCTATGGACGCAACACTGACGGTTTTGGAGATGGCAAAGGGAGAGGTTTTAGCTGAAGGGGATGATCTCCTCATGCTTCCGATGGGCTCGATGGTTTACCGGGCTTGTGAGGCCGCAAGAGAACTGCGGGAAGAGGGCATCCAGGTCACGGTGGTCAATCCCCGTTTCATCAAGCCCCTGGATAGTCCATTATTGTGCGACATGGCCCAAAAAATAGGCAGAGTCGTTACCATCGAGGAGCATGTTTTAGCAGGAGGGTTTGGAAGTGCCGTGATTGAGCTCTTACAAGAGAGGGGGGTTTCGGATGTGGAGGTCCTTCGCCTCGGAATACCGGATCAATTTTTGGAGCATGGCCCCCAAGGAGTTCTCAGGGAAAAATACGGGCTCGATTACGGGGGAATCCTGAGAAGGGTGAGATCCTTTCTCAAGAAGGAGGTCGATCTGGAAAAAGCCGGTTCAAAGGTTGTGGGACCGAGGGAGAACAGGGTTACCCTCTCAATGTAACAGTTGCCTGAGTAGTAATGCGAAATCCCCTCAGGGGGGCTTTTTATCATCTGAAATAATTTCATACTTCGCCCCCGGGGATAGGAAAAAATTTCAACGTCCCTCCTTTCCACTCGGAAAAGATAAGGGGCAATATACTTTTATTTTCAGTAATTATCAATTATTTCCCTTTGCTCATGGCCTGGCATGGAAAATGCTGGTAATACAATGTCACAGCGGGCGGGACAAGAGCTTGAAAAATGATGGAATCAGAATCCTATACGGTACTCACAACCCGCGAAGCCTGCCAGTACCTGAGAATTTCCAGGCCAACCTACCTAAAGTATGTCTATGAGGGAAAGATCCGGGCGAAAAAGGTTGGGAAGGGTTGGAAGGTCTTGAAGTCAGAGCTGGACAGGTTTCTCAGGGGGGAAAGGTTCATACTGGAGAGGCGAAAATACCCCAGGTTTCCCGTCGATCTTCCCATGGATTATACCCTCATGGAGAACGGCAATGCTGATGTGGGAAGTGTTGCCAATGCCAGTGAAGGCGGATTGATGGTCTTTTTGAATGAGAGGATGGATGTCGGAAGCAAAATGGTTGTTTTCGTTCCCTTCATCCTGGATGCGGAGGCCACGGGGGTCAAGGTCACCTGTAGGGTTGTCTGGAGGGACTTTGGAGCGGTAGCCGGAGGATCTCGTTATCAGTATGGACTTCAATTTATGGATATCGGCCAAGAGGATGTCCATAAACTGAGAAAACTGGGCGGTCAAATGTCCGGTCAACTTCCCCCGTCCTAAATGGGAGGATTTACCTCTTCGGGGGACTACGAACCGTGGAAAGCTGACTCAGGACGAGAAAGGTGTAATGCCCAGGGAACCCTCTGTATCGACCCCATAGAGACCGATACATCCGAAATGAATCCCTCGGGCCATTGGAATCGCCCAAACTCTATGCCGCCGTTGAGCCCCGCCAATACCTTAATCATTTCTTAAACGGGTCAAAACCACTCTTTTCTCACCTCACAAAACCCCTTGTGATCCATCCTTCGACGCAGAGCACCACGGCTTTAGCCGTGGGTGAATGCTCTTTGCTCAGGATGTCGCCCGTCTGAGCGTAACAAGAGGTACCACAGGCTTGCCTGTGGGGTTCCATATTTTTCGTAACGAGTTCCCGGTAAAATAGCATTAATTCCCATAAATTGGCATAAAATAGGGGGAATTATGCAAAAAATTCACAAATATGACAAAAAATGGTTCCCTTGGGGAATAGAGAGGGCTGATACAACTTATTGATATCATTGACAATTTTACCAGATTTGCTCGATGGGTAATGATTGGCATAGAAAATGCAAAAAACACGAGTAAATTCCAATAAACCCAAGCACCAACATGGTTAATACCTATTAAATTCGATAAACTCAGGGGATTCCCATGCAAGAGCCGAAATTGCCCCATCTAAAAATACCACCTCTGAAAACGCGTCTCTCAGAGCGGCGACGATTTGCCAGGTTTGACTGTGAGTTTCCCATCGACTGTATCACCAGGGAGACTGAGATCCATGTGGGTATCGCCGCCAATATTAGTCAGGAAGGTATATTGATCTGCCTTCATGATCGGGTTACGGTGGGCACCCCTTTGAGGGTACAGTTAGTCTTCGCCCAGGGTTTTAAACTCAAGGCCATCAGCGCAAATGCCATTGTGGTCTGGAGTGATATTGTGAACCATGCCTTTTGGGGAAGATATCGATATGGTTTGAGGTTGATTAAAATGAGCGAAGGCGTTTTTTCTGATTTCAAACGCCTTCTCGGCCATCTCGCTTGGGAATCCCATAGTAAGAACTCATTTCCCTTTAGTTGAGGGATTTACGATAAGCCCTGGCAACCGGAACCCTGACCTCCTCTATATGAAGCACTGGATGATGGGGGTCATCCAGTGCTTTTTTTTATCCGGACTCATGTCTTGGGTGTGATCTTTTTGGATGAGAGAAGATTGTTTTGGGGCGATGATGGCGTGGTTGGGCGTCCACACTGGCTTAAATCCGGAAACAGTTGGGTAACTCCAGTGTTGACTTTTCGTGACTCGGAGAACCCGAATTATCCTTCGGACTATTTTCCATTTGGCATACAAAATGTTAAAATAGATGATGAAAATGAGGTTCGTTGAGGCAGAAACAAGGGTGGCGGTTTTGGGGGAAAGGGGGTAAAATGTCATCCGGGAAGGGCGATAAAGGGGATATGAGGGGGTTCAATCCTAAAACCTTAGTGCTTCGATTCGCAATTACGGTAACGTATTATGGGGACTTATTTCAAAAATATTGCTCACTCCATTCGGCCCGAGCCTTTCGGCAGTGAGCGACTCGACATGAGCTCGTCGACATGTCTCAAGGCCGAACTGCTCATAGCCGAGGGCAGCACTAAGTCCTGAGGGCTTCGACTGAGCTCGTCGACATATCTCAGCCGAAGTCTGAATAAGTTCGTCATCGAACTTATGAATCGAAGGACTTAGGTTGGCAGTAAATTCTTTGATACACGAAGACATTCTCAACAAAAGAAGGGAAGACTGGGTAACTAATGAGGGGGATTAAAAATGAAGATCAGGTTTCGAGTCCTCTATTGGGTAGTGGCGGTCTTTTTCCTTCTCGTCACCTTTGGAGAGGCGGGTTTTTTTGCCGATGCAGAAGGGGTTGTGGTTGGGAGAAAGACCTATCGCATATGGGGCTTGCCCACGGGTAGACGTCTGCTCATAAAATATAAGGAGCCGATTGAAACGGAGCCGGGAAGGTATGTGACTCGCTATAATCGGATTCCGGTGACCTATTCGATTTATCAGGAATTCAAAAAAGGGGATGCGATGGAGCATTACAAATTCTCCTTTGTTTTTTTCAGAAATGATGAATCCGTGAGCTTTTCGTGGGATACCCGATGGACAGTGTCCATCATCATATTGGCCTTTCTGTTCTTCGCGGCATTGCATTACGGAAAGCCCCAACCTATGCGGTATTCACGATATTAGCTCTCCTTCAAAGGAGCTGAGGTGTTTTGCTTTGCCGGATGTTTCGAAAACCACAATGGAGGGTTGTTGTGAAGTCGAAGGTCGTTAAATGCTCCCACTGTGGGGGTACGGTTAATTACAAGAGTGCTATATGCCCTCATTGTGGGGGAGGACGGCCATCTCCAGCAGAGAAGGACCGGAAACCTATGTGCCCTCGTTGCCGCGTTTCCCTTGTCCATTATGCATATCGAAACCGCGATTTGGATATGTGTTCCCAGTGTGGGGGGGTATGGCTGGACCGGGGTGAATTTAGAGACTTAACCCGGGAAGGTGATGTATACCAAAGCCAACCGGCCCCAAAGGGATATGTTCGAGGTCCGATAAGGAATTCGGTACAATATATCCCCTGCGTTCGATGTGGGGCCTTAATGAACCGAAAGAATTTCTCAAAAATTTCTGGTGTCATTATTGATGTATGTAAGTCCCATGGGGTTTGGCTTGATGGAGGTGAATTAGAGCGAATTCGAACCTTTATTGCCGATGGTGGGTTGGAGAGGTCTCAGGATAGGGCAATAGATAAGAACAGACAGGCGCTACGAGAACTTGCTGGCAATGTTGGGAGGGTTCAATTTACCCAGCGGATGATCCATTTTTGGAATCCAAAACGATGGTTTTTTACAGGGTGGAAATAATTCTCCGCCCTTACTCATTGACATGATCATTTTTTCCATTATATATAATATAGATATACTCATGACATGATGATCGTCCAAAGATGAACAATAATTTAAAGGAGGTGGGAGATATGAAAATATTTCTCGGTGGCGTTGCAGCACTGGTTGTTGGGATCATCCTCTTAATCTTTTGGTGGTGGGATTTCATTACGATGCTAAAGGGTTTGGTTCCCGTCATTCTCTTGATCGGGGGAGGGTTTGCGGCCTACAGCGGTTACGATGAAATAAAGGAGAAGATGACGGGCGAACCCGAGGAGTTTGAACCCACCTTTGATACGAAAGCGGCGGAGACTGCGGCCGAGACGTCGGAAGTTCCTTCTGACACACCTGAGGAGGAGAAGCCGAAAAAGCCAAGGGCTGCAAGGGCTCCCAGAAAGCGCCGCCCCAAGAAAAAGGAGGCCTAACCGGTACTGTCCCGTAAGCCCTGCGAAAAGGCATGATAATGGCGGAGAGACATCCCAGGCGAGTGAAATAACCATAAGTGTTTTGTATCGGTGATGTTTCTTATCCTTATCGCCTTTTCCTGGGTTTTGCTCCTCTCCGTTAAAATTTAATCCTTATCCGAACAAGGTCCATAAGGGAAGCGGCCGACCTTACGTGTCGGGTTCGCTGTTCCTTTTGGGCCTTTCGTTTTCGGGCTCTTTCGGTGAGGGAAGATTTTATGGGAAACTTCCCTCGGGAGTGTGGCTTGGGGCGAAACAGGCCTTCAGGAAGATGACCCTCCGCTTAGTCTGATTTTTATCTGGGTTGCTGGAGGAAAATTAGTCCCCCTTGTCTTGGCCCAGATTTTCCTGCAGCGGTTCATAAAGGATTCTGACAGCAAAATGGATCGGTCTTTCTGCTCCATATATACCAGGCCCCGATAAGGAGATGCGGGACAGGTTCTGGGCGGGCGGGAGGAAATGTGGTAAAATTAAAGGTGTTGCTTTCGATCAGGAGCAGATCTTGAGGAGGGTTTCATGGCCATCTACAGATACAAAAGCCCTCGACTCCATTTTGCTGGATCACCGGTGGGAAGCCGAACTCGAAGAAAAACTTCTTCGTTTCGCAATATCTTTCGAGGAATCGAGGATAACCGTTTCCACGCTAAGGGAGAGCGATTAAAGGGGTATAGTGGTAATTCCTCATTCGCTCTCATTGGACGGTGATTGGTATATGAAAGTCGGTGACGAGATATATCACCCGGATTTAGGGGTGCTGAAGGTTTTAGATACGGGCGATCCATCCCTTCTGACGGTAGTCAAGAAGGAAGACGAGAGGCAGGTGCCTTTTAAGATCGGCAAGCAGTCGGGTTGGAGAAAGACAGATGCGGGGGGAATGGAGAAAACAGAAGCTTATTCGGAGGGAGTTGACATGGCTAAGGAAGGAAAACCAAAATTGTCGGAAGAGGAATTTGTGGTCCGGGCGATTGGGAAGTTGCGAAAGCAGCCGTACAAGGGTATTCACACCGTGTATAGTGGATTCAACCAGGCCTTCAAGGAATATTTCGGCACAAACCCCGTCGAGATGACCCAGAGACTGGCTAAAGAGGGAAAGATTGTTGTGCGGCCAGTCAGAGGTGGGGTTATGCTCTATCTCCCTCAAGACGCCCCAGCACCAGGGGGAGATGCATTGGCCAAAATCTTGGATGAGGATTGAAAAGGAAAAGGGACTTTCTTGATTATACGGTAAATTCGTTTTTTCATAAGCGAACACCCTTGTTCCTTCGCTTCAATGCCTTGTGAGGTGACTATTTTCCCGTTGCTGGCGGGACAGACAGGGAATACCTGTGCCTTTTAGCCGAGTTTGGGTGCTGCGGCTCACCCCGATGGGGCGAGGATAGAGGTTTGAGGTTAGAGGCTAAAGGCTCAAGACTAAAGACTCAAGGCTCAAGGCTAAAGACACCTTCTCGTGTTGCAGTGCTGCAGTTGACCACCAGTGTTCAGTGATTAGTGTCGAGTGTTGAGCAGAATCAGTGTTTAGTGTCGAGTATGTAGCGTTGAGTACAAAACAATGGTGCTGCGGTCGGAAGGAAGTAGGTACGAGGGTAGAGGTGAGAGGCGGGGGAATTGAGAATTAAGAATTGAGAATTAAGAATTAAGAGTGAAGATTTAAGAGGGAAGAGGAAGGAGGGGGTAGGCAGGTAAGGGAAAACTGTGTTTTGGATTTATCCTCCTATATGACCTTTGTCCCTCAAATTACGCTCATGGACAACGGTATTCTTTGAAAACTCGGGAAACATAAGCGGGAATTAGACTTGAATAAGGGGGCGATTTGGGCTATATTGGTTGTCTACGATAAGGGAGGAAGGGGTCCCGTTGGCTATTTTAGTAACCAACGACGACGGAATCGATTCTCAAGGGATTCAAATTTTAGCCGAGACGCTGAAGGCCCTCGGTCGGGTATATGTTGTGGCACCGGATAAAGAATGCAGTGCCATGGCCCATTCCCTGTCCCTCCATCGTCCCCTGAAGGTAGACGAGGTTCGACAGGATTATTTCGCCGTGGACGGGACTCCCGCCGATTGTGTCAATTTGGCGGTTTGTAGCCTATTGTCAAAAAGACCGAACCTGATTGTCTCCGGCATCAACAAGGGGGGAAATCTGGGGGAAGACATCACCTATTCGGGTACCGTTTCCGCCGCCTTTGAAGGGGCATTTTATGGAATCCCCTCCTTTGCCATCTCATTGGTCTCAAAAGATGATTTCAAGTTTAAGCCAGCAGCTTCTTTTGCCCTGAGGGTCGCCCGATTCATATTGAAGAACGGCCTTCCCAAAGACACGTTCCTCAATATCAACGTCCCCAACCTAAATGAGGATGGGGTGAAATCATATAGGATCACCAAACAGGGACGAAGGATTTATGGAGATGCAGTGGTGGAGGAGGTCGATCCGATTGGGCAAAAATATTACTGGATCCGAGGCCATAGGAGTTTTGAATCAATGGAAGGCACGGATTTTGAGGCAATATCGAACCATCATGTCTCAATCACACCTCTCCATTTGGATCTGACTGACTATTCCTCCTTCGAGGAAATGGGGAAATGGAAATTTTAGTCATTGAATGAAACGACTTTTCTGGAGGTGAAGTATGAAGACGACGGTAAGCATAATAAAGGCGGATATCGGAAGTATTGGCGGTCATATCAAGCCGAGCCAGAACCTGTTAGAAGCTGTGGAGAACTTCCTCCGCATTGAGGGAAAGAATCTCGTGAACGACTCCTATGTGGGCCATACCGGCGACGACGTCGCACTGCTTCTATCCCACACTAAAGGAGTAGGGGCGGAGAAGATCCATAAAATGGCCTGGGATGCCTTCCTTGTCGGTACCGAAGTGGCCAGAAAACAGGGCCTCTATGGAGCAGGGCAGGATCTCTTGAAGGATTCCTTTTCGGGCAATGTGAGGGGGATGGGGCCTGCGGTAGCCGAGATGGAATTTGAAGAGAGGCCCAACGAACCCTTCCTCTTTTTCGCGGCGGACAAGACCGATCCAGGAGCGTATAGTCTTCCCCTCTATTTGAGTTTTACGGACCCTATGCATAATGCCGGGTTGATGTTGAGCCCCGCTATGAACAAGGGCTTTAAATTCACCATCATGGACGTTTCCTATACGGAGGGGGATAGGATCATCGAGCTCAATGCACCCGAGGATCTCTATGACATTGCAGCACTCCTGAGGGATAACCAACGATTCGTGGTGGAATCCATTCACTCGAGGAATAGCGGGGAAATCGCGGTAGCCGTGAGCACGACCCGTCTCCACAATATCGCGGGAAAATATACCGGGAAAGACGACCCGGTCATGCTGGTAAGAGTCCAGGGAGCTTTTCCGGCCACGGGGGAGGTACTTTCCCCATTCAATATAGGACATCTCGTCGCGGGATTCATGAGGGGTAGCCATACGGGTCCCCTGATGCCCGTGAAGCGGAATTCATCTATCTCCTATTTCGATGGCCCCCCCGTGGTTAGTTGCCTCGCCTTCTGCGTTCATAATGGTATTTTTACCGAGTCTGCCGATGCCTTCGATCATCCCTATTGGGATCATATTCGGGAGAAAGTTGCCAGAAAGGCAACGGACATTCGGGAACAAGGATTCTCCGGAGCGGCTATGCTTCCCTATAGCGAATTGGAGTATGGTGGAATCGTCGAAAAGATGAAAAAGCTGGATACTCAGTTTAAGGTAAGGGGTTGATGGTTTGGACTCAGGTGCGCGGGGCCTCATGGAGGTCTTGACATTGACCTCTGAAGCACTCTATGATCGGGGCTGATTCATATCGGCTCCACTGGATTAAAGGGTTTAATGGTGTCCAACGGAAAATTCGTTTACCTCCAGACCTTCGGCTGCCAGATGAACGTACATGATTCCGAAAAGATGTTGAGCATCTTAGCGGAGAACGACTATAGGCCCACCGAGGATATCCATCGTGCCGACATCATCCTGCTCAACACCTGTAGCGTCAGGGCAAAACCGGAACACAAGGTCTATAGTGCTCTGGGAAGGCTAAAGAAGCTCAAGGAGAAAAACCACCATCTGGTCATCGGGGTAGGTGGGTGTGTTGCCCAGCACGAGGGCGAGCGGCTGTTGGATCGCATTGGTCATTTGGATTTGGTCTTCGGAACACACAACCTTCATAGGTTACCTGAGCTGATAAGCGATGTTCAGGCCTTAAGGAGGCCAAAGTGCGCCGTGGAATTCTACGACGAGGTGGAATCTCTGGATATCTTTCCGGCTCCCTCGCATGGTGAGAAGGTGAAGTCCTACGTAACCATCATGCAGGGATGTGATAACTTTTGCTCCTTCTGCATCGTTCCCTACGTGAGGGGGAGACAGAAGAGCAGACCCGGCGAGAACATCCTCGGGGAGATCAATGTCTTATCGAAAAGGGGCGTAAGGGAAGTTACCCTGCTGGGGCAAAACGTTAATTCCTACGGGAAGGACCTCTCAGGAGGATTAACCTTCCCACAGCTGTTGGCTCGTATTAATGAAATTGAGGAATTATGGAGGATCCGATTTACTACCTCCCACCCGAGGGATATCTCAGAAGAGCTTGTCATGGCCGTTGGGAAGTTAGAAAAGGCCTGCAAACACATTCACTTGCCCTTCCAGTCCGGTTCGGATAAGATCCTTGAAAGGATGAACAGGGGGTATACTCGAAAGCAGTATATGGAAAAAGGAGGGCAACTGAGGGAAGTCTGTCCGGAGATCGCCCTTACTGCTGATGTAATGGTGGGGTTCCCCGGAGAAGATGAGGGGGATTTCCTCGAGACCCTTGACCTCGTCCAAAAGGTTCAATTCGATAACCTATTTTCCTTCAAATATTCGCCGAGGAAGGGAACGAAAGCGGCCTGGTTTCCCGACCAAATCGATGAATACACCAAAAGCCATCGCTTAGGGGTTCTCCAGAAATTGCAGAAGCGGATTACCCTGAAGAGGAATCAAACCCTTGAGGGGAGGTATGAAGAGATATTGGTTGAGGGTGTGAGCAAAGGGGCGAAAGAGGAGATGACCGGGAGGACGAGTTCGAATAAGGTGGTCAATTTCAAGGGAAGCCCTGATTTGATAGGTCGACTGGTGAAGGTAAGAATAGAAGCAGGATACGCGAATTCCTTGAAGGGAAAGATCATTTGAAGGGGAGGAGATTATGCTAAAAGAGGTAAGGGTTTCGGGTTTGAGCATTGACCCAATTACCCACACGCCTATCGTGCTCTTGAAGGACAAGAAGAACCAAGAGGTCATTCCCATATGGATTGGATTACTCGAGGCGAGCTCCATCGCGACCCAGCTGGAAAATATCAAGCTAGCCAGGCCCATGACCCATGATCTGATGAAGAACATTTTGAATCACCTGGATGCGGAAGTTTCGAGAGTTGAGGTGAACGATCTCAGGAACAACACCTTTTATGCGATTATCCATTTGGACTGGAACGGAATGGATCTTGCTATCGACGCTCGCCCCAGCGATGCCATTGCCATTGCCTTGAGGACGAAATCTCCCATATTTGTCCACCAAAAGGTCATCGAAAAGTCGAGAAAGGTTGATTTGGCTCAGCGGGCAGAGGGTGAGGGGGTACTCGATGAGAAAAAGTGGGAGGAGATCCTTGAGGATCTTTCCCCTGATGACTTTGGAAAATATAAAATGTAGGGAAATGGTGGAGTTGCTCTCTCACGCCAGATGGAAGGATGATCCGCCTCTTACCCGCCTTTTTTCCCACCCCTCCTTCTCCTCCTAAACACGGTCATGGGTTGGGCTCCGTTCAAGGGGACCATTTGGTTTTTTCCAAGGCTAAATCAATTTTTTCAGTTTGCGTTCTCGGGTCCGCACTACCTTCTGCTTTTTTTCGCCTTGGAGTCTCCGATAGCAATTGGTATGCGTTTTGGGGTTCTTGAGAGTATCCCGAAGTTTGCGGGGAGAGAGATGGCAAGAAGAATCGTTATCGCTATAGATGGCCCCTCGGGATCGGGTAAGAGCACCGTGGGAAGACGGTTGGCAGAAAGGCTTGGGTATCGTTACCTTGATACAGGGGCTATGTATAGAGTGGCTGCCGTGGAGGCCAAAGAGCTTTCTATCGATATCGATGATGAGGCGGGGTTGGCCAGGATATGTTCGCACATGGAAATTGTATTCGTCCAAGATGGGGATGAAATCAAAACCTTTTGTAACGACAAGGACGTGAGCGAGGCCATCCGTAAACCCGAGATCAGCGCATTGGCTTCACAGATTTCCACAAAAAAGGCCGTTAGGAACATTTTGGTTGAAATGCAGAGGATGATGGGAGCCGGGGGTGGGGTTGTGGCGGAAGGAAGGGATATGGGAACAGTGGTCTTCTCAGGGGCGGAATTGAAATTTTTTCTCGATTCCACACCCGAGGAGAGGGGGAGGAGGAGGTTTAAGGAACTCATGGAAAAGGGAATCCGGGTGAACCTTGAGGAAACCATTGCTGAGATGAGGAGAAGGGATCAGCGGGACCGGAAGAGAAAATTATCACCGCTGCGAAGGGCCAAGGATGCCCTGGTGGTTGATTCCACCCATATGACCATTGAAGAGGTAGTGGAGAAGATGCTCAAGGAGGCACGCCGCCAAATTTCTGAGGGAGAGGCCTGTCAATGATGATGGTCTCGTAAAAAGTCATAAATCAGACGGCACAGTAGAAAGCTCCAGATGAGCCTGTCGAATGGCCCTTCGG
>JAQYWG010000002.1:0-37555 GCA_030145085.1 Thermodesulfobacteriota bacterium | reverse complement strand
CAGGACCGTGAGTCCTTCGACCTTGCTCAGGACCGTGAGCTTGTCGAACGGCCTGTCGAACGGCAGATGGACTTTTTACGAAGCCGTTAAAGGTGGAACTCATCGTTTTGTACTAATTGGGGATTCCTCTTGGACGTGATCATTGCAAAGCACGCCGGTGTTTGTTTTGGCGTTAAGAGGGCTATTGATTTGGCCTTCACAGCTGCCAGAAATTACCGGAATCACGTGTATACCATAGGTCCCCTTATTCACAATCCTCAGGTGGTCAAGCAATTGAGGGAAGCCGGAGTCATTGTTAAGGAGGGAATAGAGGATATTGCTGAGGGCACAGTCATCTTCCGATCTCATGGTGTTCCCCGCCATTTGGCTGAGAAGGCTAGGGAAAAAGGGCTCCAAATCGTCGACGCCACGTGCCCATTCGTGAAGAGGGCGCATGGATTTGCTCGATTCTTGAGCCGAAAGGGGTATTTGGTTATCGTGGTGGGTGACCAATCGCATCCGGAAGTGAAGAGCCTTAAAAGCTATGTCGAAGGTGAGGCCATGGTGGTAAGCTCCCCGGGAGAATTGGCGGATTGGGCGGGAAGGAGGAAAGTTGGTGTGGTAGCTCAAACAACTCAGTCCTTGGAGAAATTTCGTGAGATTGTAGCTATTTGTTTGGAAAAGGCAAGGGAAGTCAGGGTCTATAATACCATCTGTGATGCCACGGCCTTACGCCAAAGGGAGGCCCTCGATTTGGCTCACAAGGTCGACTGCATTATCGTCATAGGGGGACATAAGAGTGCCAATACAAAAAGGTTGGCTGAAATCTGCCGACGGATCCTGGGTGATACGTACCATGTCGAAAGGGTTGAGGAGCTGAATTCATCATGGTTTAGCGGGAAGGGGAGGATCGGTGTTGTTGGTGGGGCTTCGACACCTGGCTGGGTTATTGAGGAGGTTGTGAAAGGCCTGCGTCGCATGGTGTCGCAAGGTTCATGAGCGTCAGAGGCTTAAAAGGTTTGTCTTTTTTGGGATAGTATGTTATAGTGTTGCAAATTTCAAAAACGTTCTTCGAGGGGGTTTAAGGTTTCATGGAGGAAAATAAAACGCAAGACATGAAGGGAATTAGCGAGGACACTGCCGGGGATGATAGACTTGGGGAAAAGGAGGCAGGGGGCGAGGCCGAAGACTTCAAGGAGCTTTATGAGGCATCCTTTAAGACCATTGAAGAGGGCGATATTCTCAATGGGATTGTGGTAGCCGTTGACTCGGAATATGTCACTGTCGATATCGGTTATAAATCGGAGGGCCAAATATCAACCCCCGAATTTAGGGATAAGGACGGAAATCTGGGAGTGAAGGTAGGGGATAAGATAGACGTGCTCTTGGAGAGGAAAGAGGGCGATGATAGTCTGATTACCCTTTCCAAGGAAAAGGCCGATAAGCTCAAGGCGTGGAGAAGTGTCAGCAAAGCCTTCCGAGAAGGGGAGATTGTCGACGGCACGATTAACTCCAGGATTAAAGGCGGATTGACCGTGGATATCGGCATCAATGCATTTCTACCCGGTTCCCAAATCGATATCCGCCCGGTCCGGAATTTGGATAAGTTCCTTGGGAAACGGTTTAAATTTAAGGTTATCAAGTTTAACAAAAAACGGAGCAACATCGTATTGTCTCGTCGGGTTCTCTTGGAAGAAGAGAGGAAAGTGCTGAGGGAGGAGACCCTTAAGCACTTAAGAGAAGGGGAGATCCTGGATGGTGTAGTCAAGAACATAACCGATTACGGTGCCTTCGTAGATTTGGGGGGGATTGATGGACTCCTCCATATCACCGACATTGCGTGGAGTAGGATCAATCATCCCAGCGAAAAGGTTTCGGTAGGCGAGAGGATCAAAGTCAAGGTATTGAATTTTGATAGGGATAGGGAAAGGGTTTCTCTGGGATTGAAGCAGATTTCCCCGGATCCGTGGGATGAGGTCAATGAAAAGCACCCCGTTGGGTCCCATGTGAAGGGGCGAGTTGTTAGCATAACTGATTATGGCGCGTTCGTTGAACTAGGAGAGGGGGTCGAAGGGCTCGTCCATATCTCGGAGATGTCCTGGACCAAAAAGGTAAAACATCCCTCTCAGGTAGTCGGTGTGGGGGATATCATCGACGCCGTCGTTTTGGATGTGGATGTGCCGAAGAAGAGGATTTCCCTGGGAATGAGACAGGTTGAACCCAATCCCTGGTCGGTGATTGAGGAGAAATACCCTTTGGGAGCCAGGGTGAAGGGAAAGGTTAAGACGGTTACCGACTTCGGGGTATTTGTCGGGTTCGATGAGGGCATTGATGGCCTGATCCATATCTCGGAGATGTCCTGGACGAAGAAAATTAAGGATCCCGCGGAGATCTATAAGAAAGGCCAGGAGATTGAGGCGGTTGTTCTCAATATCGATAAGAAGAACGAGAGGTTTTCCCTGGGAATCAAGCAGCTTACAGCAGACCCCTGGGAGGAGATTCCGAAACGGTACCGTATTGGTGACCGAGTAGAGGGTAAGGTTACCAGTATCACCGATTTCGGGGTATTTATGCAGTTGGAAGATGGCATCGAGGGCTTGATCCATGTCTCCGAGCTCAGCGAGGAGAAAGTGGAAAATCCCTCAGATGTGGTGAAGGTGGAGGAGACGGTTTCGGCCATGGTCATCAACATAGATCCCCAGGAACGAAAGATCGGTCTGAGCATGAAAAGCCTCAAGCAAAAGGATCAAAAGGATGAAATCGAGAGATACATGGC
The DNA here is from genome assembly GCA_030145085.1 of Thermodesulfobacteriota bacterium. GTDB lineage: Bacteria > Desulfobacterota > BSN033 > WVXP01. The sequence continues at coordinate 34,800 of JAQYWG010000002.1, read as the reverse complement.
CGGCCAGAAATCGGGAACCCCAAGCCTTGGAAGGTTGATCCAGGAGGAGATAGAGAAGAAGGCCGAGAGAGAGGGGGAAGATAAGGGGAGGGAGGAAGAAGAGTCTGCCGTTGATGCTGCGGAGACACCTTCCGATCAGGAGACCCAAGAGGAGATGGAAAAGAAGGCCAAGAAAGAGGGGCCAGATAAGGGGAGGGAGGAAGAAGAGTCCGCCGTTGATGCTGCGGAGACACCTTCCGATCAAGAGACCCAGGAGGAAGCGTAAGGCTTATCATCCCCATTGGACTGTCGGTGTATTGAAGGGGCTATGAAAGAGGTGAAGTCATAGCCCTTTTTTACACGAGGGCAGAATGAGATTTTATCGGGACATCACCCTGGGGCATTATATGCCCACGGGGTCAGTGGTCCATAGGATTGAGGCAAGGGCAAAGATTATTGAGTTGATGGCCTTAATCATCACAATCCTCTTGGTTCGCGAAACCACTACCCTCGCCACGACGTTCCTTTTCTCGATTTGGGTCGTGAAACAATCGAAACTTCCCCTTATGTATGTCCTGCGGGGGATTAGGCCTTTTCTCTGGCTATTCCTTTTTATCTTTTTTATTCATTTTCTCGTTGTGCCGGGCAGTCCGATCTTCCCCTTGCGTATGGGTTTCATAAGAATGACGTATTCGGGGCTGGAAGAGGGGGCCCTGATTTCTTTTCAAGTGGCCTTATGCATCATCTTTTCGTCGGTTCTCACCCTGACAACCTCTCCCATGGAGTTGGCAAAGGGGGTTTTTCGACTGCTTTCCCCCTTGAGGTTTCTCCGTGTTCCCGTTGATGATATCGCTATCATGGTAATGATCTCCATGAGGTACGTACCCCTGTTTCTCAAAGAGGTCGAACGGGTCACCAAAGCCCAGAGGGCGAGGGGGGTTTGTTTCGATGAAGGAGGCCTTTTACAACGGGGGAAAATGGTTTTGCCTCTATTGGCTCCCCTTTTGGCCAACAGTTTGAGAAAAGCTCATGATATTGGGGATGCGCTGGCAGCAAGGGGTTACGGTGAAGGTGCCGGGTGGCCTACGAAGGGTGGAGAAAGATTGGGACGGGAAGGGTGTATTTCCCTCGTGGCAACGGGGGGAGTAATCGGTCTGGTCGTGTTTTTCGGGTTTTTGGGAGGATCTTTTTGAAGCAGCTGTACCGACAGTATGAGGGGATTATCACCCATAACGATTTCGATGGAATCGTAAGCGCTTCCTTATGCTCCTTTTCGTTACATGTGGAGAAAGTTTTCTTTACAGGGCCTTCGAGCATCGAGCGATCCCTGGTCAATATTACTGAGGCCGATGTGGTCTGCGATCTCCCCTATCCATTGGAATGCGGTCTCTGGTTTGACCACCACGAGGGGAATTTTCAGGCCTTGCAGTATCGCAATATCGATCCCTCCCTTTTGCCGGGACAGTTTGATCTGAAGCCGAGCTGTGCCCGGGTGGTCTTCGATTTTTTCGGCCAGGAGGTTACCTTTCCGCCCTGGTACGAGGAAACTGTGAGGGAGGCCGATATCATCGATAGTTTCAATTATTCCTCCATGGAGGAATGGAGGAGGGAGACGCCGGGAAGAATCATTGACAAGACTTTAAAGATCAGCGACCCTTCACTGGGGGAGCGAAATGCCTATATGAAAAATCTGGTCTTTCAAATCCGAGATCGTCCCTTGAAAGAAGTCGCCCGCCTTCCAGCAGTCAGGAAGCGATTAGCCGGGTATGAGGAGAAAGAGCTGGGGATGACCAAGATCATCCAGCAATCCGCCAGCTTTTTGCCGTCGGACAGCGAGGGGAAGATGGTTATCCTCGATTTGACTGGGTACAAGCGGAGACCTGATATCGTCAAGAACCTGACCTTTCTCATTTTTCCCGATGCCCTATCGGTACTGGAAGTCCATAATCTCCATGATAGGGGGGTAAAGACCAACCACCTGAGCTTCTCCCTGTCTCTTTCCCTTAACCTCAATCAGAGGAAGCATAAGAAAGACATTGGGGAGATTATGAGGTCCCTCAATATCGGCGATGGCCACAGGGGGGCGGCTGGTGGAACGTTCTATTGCATCTCCAAAGCGGAGATGCTGAGGAAAAAAGACGAGATCATCAACAAGATGTTTCGGCTGTGGGAAGAGCAGAGCTGATCCTATTGGTGGGTGGAAATGGGTCCGTTGGAGACCTCCATGGGGAATAATTTGACTGGATAAATCCTTCTGGTGAAATGGCGTGAAGCGAGAATACCCCGATCATCCCATCATCGGGGTCGGGGCTATCATCATAACAGGGGAAGAGGTCCTCCTGGCCAGAAGGGGAAAGGGGCCGGGCTACGGGGAGTGGAGCATCCCAGGCGGGGCAGTAGAGCTGGGAGAGAAACTGGAGGAGGCAGTTATCAGGGAGGTTTGTGAGGAGGTGAACCTGGTGATACGGGTGGGGGAAGTGGTTGAAGTTCTGGAGCGAATCTTCCCCGATCCCGAGGGAAGGGTGCAGTACCACTACGTCCTCGTGGATTTCCTCTGCGAACACCTTTCAGGGAAAGCGAAGCCGTCGAGCGACGCCCTAGAGGTGAAATGGGTTCATCTATCGAATATATCCCGGTATCGTCTTCCCGAGAGGACCAAAAGGATCATTCAAAAGGCCTTTGAAATGAGGCGAAGGGGAATGAAGAATGCCAAATGCCAAAGTTAAGAAAATCCAAATGACAGATGACACATAACTGATAACGAACACCGAGTAACCAATCACGTTTCACGAACACGGGCAACGGACACAGACACGGGAGCAAATGACTAATGACCGAAGACCAAGGGCCAATAACCAATAACGAATAACAAAGGCTCATCTCCAAAAAAGTTGGTGGTCATAGAAGGATTCAAGGGGTCAAGGGTTCAAGGATTCAAGTGAAATGATTAAAAATTACAAAGAGTTGAAGGTTTGGCAGAAGTCTTATCGATTATGCTTAGAAGTCTACAGAGTTACAAAAGGATTTCCAAAAGAAGAATTATATGGTCTGACATCACAGATGAGAACAGCAGCACTGTCTATCCCTTGTACTCCAGCAGAAGGATATGGAAGGAAAACAACTCCAGAATACATCAGGTCTTTATTGAGTGCTTATGGCTCACCTTGTGAATGAGAGAGGCAGACGGTACGAGCCGGTGATTTTGGTTACATTAAGAACGATAGAATATTTGAAGTTCAGAGAGATATGGGAGATATTGAGAGGATGCTCAAGGCACTCATTAAATCTTTAGAAACCAAACCCTTGAACCCTTGAATCCTCGAATCCTTGACCCCTTTCTTCCAACTAATTGGGATAAGATCCTTATTTTTATGAAAATACTCCTCATATCCCCGGAAAGAAAACGAAAAGGAAACGAGGCCTTTCTCTTCAAATTAGGGTTTCTCAACCTTCCTTATATCGCCGCCCTTACCCCGAGAGATGTTGAGGTTAAAATCGTAGACGAGGCCTATGAAGCTATCGATTATGATGAGAAGGTGGACCTAGTGGGGCTTACTGCTCAAACCCCTGTTGCTCCCAGGGCCTACCAGATTGCCTCCGAGTTCAGAAGGAGGGGAGTTCCCGTGGTTATGGGTGGAGTACATGCGTCCATGCTTCCCGAAGAGGCCATCCAATATGTGGACAGCGTCGTCGTCGGCGAGGGGGAGATCTCTTGGCCTCAAGTGATACAGGATTTCAAAAGGGGGGAGTTAAAGTCCTTCTATCGAACCACGACTAAGGTAAACATTAGCGAACTTCCCATTCCTAGAAGGGATCTCCTCAATGGAACCCACTATTTTCCCCTGAAGCTCCTGGAGACAAGCAGAGGGTGCCCCCATAAGTGCGATTTCTGCGGCGTTTCAAAGTTCTTTGGCAACCGGTATCGAAGTCGCCCTATGGAGGAGATTGACAGGGAACTTCGAGTCTTGTTCTCCAAGGGTCCCGCAATGAATCCCATAGGTAAGCGGTTTCTCTCCCTGGTCAACAAAGATTTACCATATTTCCTGAAACGAAGACTTCTCTATATCATCGACAGCAACGTCGCCCCAAGTCGACGATTTGCGAAGGACCTCTTCACCCTGCTCAAGGAGTATGACCTTTTGTGGTGGGGGCACGCCCCCGTTTCCGTCGGATATGATGAAGATCTGCTAAAATTGTTCTCCGAAAGCGGATGTATCGCCTTGAACCTCGGTTTCGAATCCCTTTCCCCAAAAAATCTAATGGCGATGAAAAAGGATTTCAATAAGCCCAAGAGATACGATGAAGCAGTAGAGCGAATTCACGACCACGGGATTGGGATCATGGGGACATTTATCGTGGGCCTGGATGACGATGACGGAACGGTCTTCGATCAGATCACCGATTTCGTCATTCACAACAAGCTCGATTGGGCTCTTACCTTCATCATGACCCCTTGTCCGGGAACGGATTCCTTCCTTCGATTGAAGAAGGAGGGCCGAATTCTGACAAGGGACTGGGAGAAATATGATTCCCTGAACGCCGTCTATCAGCCCTTGTTGTTTTCCCCAGAGGAGTTAGAAAGGGGGTTGCGAAGAACGTGGAAAGCAGTCTTCTCCCTTCCCTCCATCTACAGGCGGATCATCAAGAGGCCCCGGATTCATCCCCTTTTCTACCTCATCATGAATTTGCAGTTTTACCGGTTAACGCGAAATTGGTGATCCAGGATCTTTGCTTACCTCGATTCATATATTAACCTCCTGCCCTTGGGGATTTTCCCCTATATGATTTTTTTCATAAGAGAGCCCAGCACGCGTCCATCCTTGCATTCGTTGACACCCACTCGAAATTCTGATAGAAACTTGATATTATTGAATACCATATTACCGTTGCAAAGCGAAGCGGAACGATTTGGTGAACATTTGGTTTTTTAAACTTACCGTGGCCCTCTATCTCTTGGGGACCTTTAAGTACCTTCTCTTCATTATCCTCTTGAGGGAATTGCTGGCCAAAATTGCGTTTATTTCCCTGTCTGCAGGTTTTGTCCTTCACAGCATTACCTTCATACTTCGGTATTTCGAAGCTGGGCATATCCCCGTTACCAATCTCCATGAATCCCTCTCTTTTTTTGCATGGGCCATCCTTGGTGTTTATTTGGCATTCTACTGGAGGTATAGGATTAAGGTTCTGGGTCCTGTTGTTGCTACCCTTGCACTGATTCTGATGATCCCGGCAATGGCATTGCCCAAAGAGATCCTTCCCCTCGCTCCCGTATTGCGGAGTTACTGGCTTCCCATCCACGTCGTATTCGCTTTTCTGGGCAATGCCGTCTTCGCTTTGGCCTTCTGCACCGGGATTATGTATGTCATCCAGGAGCATCAAGTTAAATCCAAACACATTGGGGCCATATCCCGGCGGCTTCCCTCATTAGGAGTGCTGGACGAAATTAACTACAAAGCACTGACCTTTGGATTTCCCCTTCTCACCGTTGGGATCATTACGGGCTCAATCTGGGCTCAATATGCATGGGGATCTTACTGGAGCTGGGATCCCAAGGAGACTTGGTCTCTGATTACCTGGTGCCTCTATGCGGCCCTCCTGCACCAGAGGTTGACCGTCGGCTGGCGGGGTAAAAAGGCGGCCATCATGGCCATAGTCGGCTTTTTCGCCATCCTCTTTACCTTTTTGGGCGTGAACCTCCTCTTGACAGGGCTTCATGCCTATTCGAATTGGTGATTGCCCCATGGTTTTCATTATGACTATTGCGGAATGATCTCTTATTGCTGGTATTTCATGAGATGGACCTCCTCGTTATTGGCATAAATCACAAAACAGCCCCCGTGGAGATAAGGGAAAGAGTGTCCTTTTCAGGGGAAGAACTGGGAAGATCCTTGAGAAAGGTGCTTGAGCACCCCGAATTCACGGAAGACATGATCCTCTCTACTTGTAACCGGGTTGAGATCTACGCCACTACCCGGGATCCCGAAATGGGTATTGTCGCATTGAAGAACTTTCTGGCCGAATACCACGGGGTTTCCCTTGAAGAGTTCGAGCAGAGCCTCTATATCCATTCGGGGAGTGGTGCTGTCAGGCATATCTTTCGAGTGGCGTCCAGTTTGGATTCCATGGTGGTGGGTGAACCTCAAATCTTGGGCCAAATTAAAGAGGCCCATAGCCTCGCGGTATCCCACAACACCTTGGGGATCGTCTTACATAGGTTGCTGCACAGGGCATTTCACGTGGCCAAGAAGGTAAGGACGCAGACGAAAATCGGCAATAGCGCGGTCTCAATAAGCTATGCTGCGGTTGAATTAGCCAAAAAGATCTTTGGAACCCTGGAGGGCAAGGCCGTCATGCTCCTGGGTGCGGGGGAAATGGCTGAATTGGCCGCGAAACACCTGGTTGCGGTTGGAGCACAGAGGGTGATTGTGGTGAGTCGTACTTACCGGAGGGCGGTGGATCTGGCCATGACGTTCGATGGTGAGGCCATCGAGTTCGATGGGTTTCGCGAGTCATTGAAAGAGATGGACATCGTCATCAGTTCCACAGGGGCTCCCCATTATATACTTGGCCCCGAAGATGTCGTTGGGGTGATCAAAGCCAGAAAAAACAAGCCGATGTTCTTCATCGACATCGCCGTTCCCAGGGACATTGATCCCGGAGTCAATGAGATCGAGAACGTCTACGTTTACGACATCGATGATCTCCAGGAAGTGGTTGATGCCAACAGGGATCGTCGGGAGCGAGAGGCAAGGAGGGCGGAGGAGATTGTCGAAGAAGAGGTACTCAAGTTTTATCATTGGTATACATCTCTGGACCTAGTGCCGACCATCGTCTCCCTCAAGGAGAAATTTGAGAAGATTAGGAGAAGGGAGATGAGCAAATACGTTGCGTCCTTTGTCCGAATCACGGAAAAAGAGAGGAAATCCCTCGAGGCCCTCACCTCAGCCATCGTAAAAAAGATCCTCCACGATCCCATTACCTTTATGAAAAGTCCCGACCTCAACACGGATACGGCCGAATACGTGAATGCGGTGCGAAAGCTCTTCAGGCTCGATGCCGAGGGTGGAGGGCAAGCAAAGAAACAGGGGAGAGATGAGGGAGTTTAGGATCGGTACAAGGGGATCTCCACTGGCCCTGTGGCAGGCCAATTGGGTGAGGGAGCGTTTATTCCAGGGCTATGCTCACCTGAGGGTTTCCCTCATCAAAATAAAAACCAAGGGCGATAAGCTCATTGATGTAAACTTAGCCACGGTCGGAGGAAAAGGCCTTTTCGTCAAAGAGATCGAAGAAGGGCTGCTGGAAGGACGGATCGATCTGGCCGTACACAGCATGAAGGATGTCCCCGTCCAAATGCCCGAGGGGCTCGACATTCGATTCATTACTCGGAGGGAGGATCCCAGAGATGTCCTCATCTCCAGGGATCGCCTCACGCTGGAGGAACTCCCCTCAGGGGCCAAGATCGGTACGAGCAGCCTTAGGAGAAGGGCCCAGCTCTTAGCCTATCGCTCAGATTTGCACATCATTCCCCTGCGGGGGAATGTGGATACCCGGGTGAGGAAAATGGATATCATGGGTTTGGATGCCATCGTTTTGGCCGCCGCCGGGGTAAAAAGGATGAAAATCGGGGGGAGGATTTCCCAGTTCATTTCGCCCGAAGTGTGCATTCCCGCCATTGGACAGGGGGCCTTGGGGATTGAAACCCGAATCGCTGATGATGAGATCAATCAGTACCTGAGTATCATCGATCACGAGCCTACTCATACGTCGATTATGGCTGAAAGGGCCTTTTTGAGGAAGCTTGAGGGAGGTTGCCAAGTTCCCATCGGCGCTTGTGGAAGCATATCGGATCAGGGCAGGTTGACGCTGAAGGGATTCGTGGGGGACCTCGATGGAAGGAAGTTGATCAAGGGCGGGATTGAAGGGGAGATGGGAAAAGCCGAAGAATTGGGGACGGCCTTAGCCGAAAACCTTCTCTCCCAGGGCGCAGATAAGATACTCAAGGAGCTTTACGGAAAGGAAATCGCCCGTCCATCGTAGATGGAAAGGGAGAATGGAAAAACCCCTATTGGGAAAGAGAATAGTCGTCACAAGGGCTCAAGAGCAGGCGGGCGAACTCTCCCAGTTGCTCGCGGGATATGGGGCCCACGTGATTGAATTCCCGACCATTAAGATCGTCCCCCCCGATAGCTGGGACCCCGTAGACAGGGCGATAGGGGACCTTGAAGCCTACCACTGGATTATTTTTACGAGCACAAACGGGGTTAAATTTTTCCTCAAGCGGTTAAAACTGAGAAGGAGGCTATTAACGGAATTCAATCATCTTCGGTTCTGTGCCATTGGGCCCAGGACGGCGCAGGAGATCGAAAAGACAGGGGCGAAGGTGAATGTGGTTCCGGATCAGTATTGTGCCGAAGCCTTGGTTCAAAGATTGGGGATTGAGGAACTGGAGGGAAGGCGGATACTGCTGGCCAGGGCGAAGAAGGCCCGAGACCTCGTTCCAAAGGAATTGCGCAAATTGGGTGCAGCGGTAGACGTGGTCGAGGTCTATCAAACGATAATGCCCAATATCTGCAAAAGGGAAATAGGGAGAGTATTTCAGGGGGATAGAATTGATCTCATCACCTTTACCAGCTCCTCAACGGTGAACCACTTTATCCAGATGTGTGAGGAGAAGGGTGGCCTGAGAAATCCGTTGGCTGGAGTGACCGTAGCAGCCATCGGCCCCATTACTGCAAATACCCTCCGAAGACACGGCGTGACCCTCCATATCATCCCCCAATCGTACACTATCCGGGATCTTACCGAGGCCATCGTTGACTATTTCAGAGAGGGATTTGCGGGCAGAACCTGATATCCTTTTCGCTCTTCGTCTCCATTGTGAGGATTTCGAAGATCTCTTTTTCCGCATATTTTCATCTCATAATCCTCACGGTATTATTCTCATCGGTTTCGATTCTCCGGTAAATTTATCCTTGGTCCCAGGGAGCCAGGCAAAATAAAGGGGAGGCTATCTCATTAATTTCACTGGACAATACGGGCAAAATGGGCTATAAATAAAAGATTGAGTGTCGAAATCACATCGATAGGGAGGAAAAGATGTATTTTCCCCAGCTCCGTCTCAGGAGGTTGAGAAGGAACGAAAGCATCAGGAGACTCGTAAGGGAGACGAGCTTACGTGTGGATGATTTCATCTATCCCCTCTTCGTCTGCCCAGGAAAGGGCGTGAAAATCCCCATTTCGTCCATGGCCGGACAATTTCAGCTTTCCGTCGATCATATTTTAGAGGAGGTTGAGGAGGCGGGAGGCTTGGGTATACCGGGAGTTATTCTGTTCGGGATTCCGGAGAGAAAGGATGAGATGGGTTTAGAAGCATATTCGGACAATGGTATTATCCAAAGGGCGGTCAGGGCAATCAAAGAGGAGTTTCCCGACTTTTTGGTGATTACCGATGTCTGCCTTTGTGAATATACCAGTCATGGCCATTGCGGAGTCGTAGATGGCGATCAAATCCTGAACGATCCGACTCTGGAATTGTTGGCAAAACAGGCACTGTCTCATGCGAGGGCGGGTGCGGATATGGTAGCTCCTTCCGATATGATGGACGGGAGGGTTGGGGTCATCCGAAAAGGACTGGATGAAAAGGGGTATAGCGAAATCCCCATTATGGCATATTCCGCTAAGTTTTCCTCCAGCTATTACGGCCCCTTCAGGGAAGCGGCGGAGTCCGCACCTCAATTCGGGGATCGAAAATCCTATCAGATGGACTTCGCCAACGCCAAGGAAGCCCTCAGGGAAGTCCGCCTGGACATACACGAGGGAGCTGATATCGTCATGGTTAAACCTGCCCTTCCTTATCTGGATATCATTTACCGAGTGAAAGAGGAATTCGATATCCCGGTGGCAGCATATAATGTGAGTGGGGAGTATGCCATGATCAAGGCAGCTGCCCAATTGGGATGGATAGATGGAGAGAGGGCGATGATGGAATCCCTTTTGAGCATCAAAAGGGCTGGGGCCGATATCATTGTGACCTATTTCGCCAAAGAAGCTGCTAAACGGATATGAAAAGGCTCGACCGGGAACAAACTTTCGCGCCGCCATTGAGAATGGTGGCCTGGGAGTTGACCCGTGGGTGCAATCTCTCTTGTTTACATTGCAGGGCTTTGTCGGGTGAGGGTCCCTACCCCGGGGAGTTCACCACGGAGGAATGCCTCCGGCTCGTAGACGATATCGCCTCCTTCAGCGCCCCTGTAGTAATCTTAACGGGTGGGGAGCCGATGCTGAGGCCGGATGTGTACCAGATAGCCGAATACGGGACAGGTAAGGGATTGCGGATGGTATTGGCCACCAACGGGACCCTCCTCACCGAAGACATGGCCAGAAGGTTACTATCGGCGGGCATACGGAGGATTAGCATCAGCTTGGATGGTGCTGACGCGGAAAGCCACGATCAGTTTCGAGGCGTAAGCGGCTCTTTCGAAGGTGGGCTGAGGGGGATTCGGTATGCGAAAAAGGTGGGACTGGAGTTTCAAATTAACACCACGGTTACCCAGCACAACCTCCCTCAACTCCCTCAAATCCTGGATTTAGCAGTAGATTTGGGGGCAGTTGCCCACCATCTCTTTTTGTTGGTTCCAACGGGAAGGGGCAGGGAGTTGGCAGGCCAGGCCATTTCTCCCCATGACTACGAGGAAGTGTTACAATGGTTCTATGAGCAGAGGGACCACGTCTCCCTCCACTTGAAGGTAACCTGTGCCCCACATTTCTATCGGGTTTTAAGACAGCGGGCTCGGCGGGAGGGAAAGCCCATCACGGAGAAACATTACGGCCTCGATGCCGTCACGCGAGGGTGCATGGGTGGAATCTCCTTCTGTTTTATCTCCAGTACGGGGGCGGTTCAGCCCTGCGGTTACCTCGAACTAGACTGTGGAAATATAAGGGATCATTCCCTTGAATTTCTATGGGCGCAGTGCACGATCTTCAAAGACCTTCGGGATGAGGACAACTATAAGGGGAAATGCGGTTATTGCGAATATCGAAAAGTATGTGGGGGATGCCGAGCAAGGGCATTTGAGATGACGGGGGATTATCTGGCAGAGGAACCGTATTGCATCTATGAGCCGAAGCACAGGGGCTGTTAAATAGTTGGGATGTGTCGGTTAAGGGAGACAGTTCTTTCCCTCTTACTATGGGATGGATGACAAGAAGATTCTGGTTTAGAGGAGATCCGGTGAACCGGATGTCAATAAGAGTAGGGAGTTTATTGGGAAGAAGAGGGGTCCGATTCGGCATTCATGTAAAGTTCATATTGACAATCGTCCTACTGATCATACTGACCTCCATCATCATGAGCTGGTTTTTCATCAAACGTGAGGTCGACTTGATTCAGGCCCATCTGAAACTCAAGGGCGGCACCCTTGTCCGCAACCTGGCCTATAACAGCCTCTATGCCGTTCTAACCAACAACCAAGGGATGCTTAAAACCCTGGCCAGAGGACCGATAAGTGAAGAGGACGTGGTGTTTTGCTTACTCCAGGATGCCCAAGGAACTGTCTTGGCCAAATCCTCTTCAGCGGCCTATGTGGGAAAGAAAAAGAAAGTTCACCTGTTGACCTTCTCCATTCCCATTCAAACCAAACCGGGGCGAGGGGAACAGGTTCCACAAACCAACCCACCCGTCTCCTCCCAGGATTTACGGGTAGAATCAGACCAGCTATCTGAGCTTTGGCAGGGGCTTATAATGAAGCCTGTTGCCCAAAATGTGATTGGAGTTGTTCACTTGGGCCTCTCCCTCCACCGGATGGATGCAGCATTGGCCGAGGTCAAGGAAACTGTTGGGATTCTGATTCTTGTGGTAGTGGGAATTGGAATTGTCGTTACCATATTGCTCGTGGATATCATCGTCAAGCCCATTGGTCAGCTGGTATCGGCGACGCAGAGGATCGCACGGGGGGATTTGAGCCATCCCGTGGCCATCAACACAAATGACGAAATAGGGGATTTGGCCAAGTCCTTCAACCAAATGGTGAAACAGCTGGAGGATTCGAGGGTGGAGTTGGAGGATTACAGTAGGACTTTGGAGAAGAAGGTTGAGGAAAGGACTGCGAAACTGAGACGGAATGTAAGGCAATTGTCCAAAGCCCGAAAAGCCACGCTCAATATCTTGGAGGATATCAATGAGGCCAAGAAGGAGTTGGAGAAGGCCAACAGGGAATTGATGGCAATGGATGAGATGAAATCTAAGTTTTTGGGTACCGCATCCCATGAGCTTAAAACCCCCTTGACCGCCATCAAGGCCAACGTCGATTTTATCCTCAGCGGAAGGGAAGGACCGATACCGAGGAATTTGCGGCAATACCTATCGACCATTCAGCGAAATACCAATCGAATCCAAGAGATCATGGAAAAAATGCTGGATATGGCAAGAATCAAAGCCGGGAAGATTAGCCTCCTCGTGGAGAAGGTGAATCTCCTGAGGGCCGTCAAGGGATATGTAAAGGAGATCAAGCCCGTTGAAAAGCGCGTCGATATAAAGATTAAAATTCCCAGGGGCATTTGCGTTCAAGCGGATAAGGATCGGCTCCACGATATCTATATCAACCTCCTGTCCAACGCCTTGAAGTTCACCCCCAAAGACGGGGAGGTGAGGGTTGCTGCCCGGCGAGACAACGATGTGGTTTTGGCCGAAGTTTCCGACACGGGGGTTGGAATTCCAGAGGATCAATGCGAGAGGGTGTTTGATGAATTCTACCAAGTCGACCGGAGACGATATGGCGGGACCGGATTGGGGTTGACCATCGTAAAGGGAATCATAGAGGAACATGGGGGGAAGATTTGGGTGGATTCCGAGGTCGGAAAGGGAAGTACCTTCTATTTCACGGTCCCATTAGCAAAGTAGAGGAGAAATGGCAAAGTCAAAAAAGGACGACAAAGCGAAGATCCTCATCGTTGACGACGTCCCGGATACCGTTGATATCATCCAGAAGTTATTTAAATCTGAGGGACACGATGTAATCACGGCCTCCACAGGAGAGGAAGGTGTTCGGAAGGCGACCCAGATAAAACCCGATGTCATCCTCTTGGATATCAACCTGCCCGGTATCGATGGGAACATGGCACTCCGGAAGATTAAGAAGGAAAACCCGGATCAGTCCGTGGTGATGCTGACCGCATATGCAACCGTGGACAATGCCGTTCAAGCCCTCAAGGAAGGGGCCGCGGATTTCATTAAGAAGCCCTTCGAGATGGACCATTTGGTTCATATCGTCAACCGTTGTTACGAAAAATGTCAAATATTGAGGGAAAAATCGAGGCTTGAGGAAGAGGTGGTAAGGCTTTCCATTACCGATGATTTGACGGGACTCTACAATTACAGACATTTCTACAAGAAATTGGAGGAGGAGACGACACGGGCCAATCGCCAAAAGATGGCCCTTTCGCTCATGATGTTCGATGTAGATCATTTCAAGAAATATAACGATACCCGCGGCCATATCGAAGGTGATAGGGTATTGGAGAAGATCGGGAAGATCGTTGCCCAATGTATCAGACAGAAGGTCGATTCGGGCTATCGGTATGGTGGTGATGAATTCGCGGTCCTCCTCATCGGTGTGAAGACGGATCGCGCCTCTGAGATAGCCGAAAGGATTAGGAGCTTGGTCGAAAGGGCCAAGCTCGGAGATATTAGCGTCAGCATTGGCTTGGCCGAATATAACTCCGGTAAAGACCTCGAGAATTTCGTAAAATTAGCTGATGATGCCATGTATATAGCAAAAGGCCAAGGGGGGAATCGAATTCATGTATGGACCCCTCCGGAAATGAAATAATGGAGATGCCGCCGACCAGGGAATTCTTCGCCGGGCCGTCTCCGCCACCGCTTTTCACTGCATCCCCGGAAATGGTCTGATATGCCCGAGATACCACGGCTTTTCCTCATTGACGGGAGTTCCTATATATTCAGGGCCTTCCATGCCATCAGCCAGATGTCCACATCCAAGGGCCTGCCTACCAACGCCATCTTCGGTTTTACCTCCATGCTGGTTAAAGTCCTCAGGGAGGTGAAGCCCAAATATGTCGCAGTGATCCTCGATGCCAAGGGCCCGACATTCAGGGACGAGATCTATCCCGATTATAAGGCCAACCGCCCGGGCATGCCGGAGAGCTTAAGCCCTCAAATTCCCTATATTAAACGGATCATCGAGGCCCATAATATCCCGGTTATCGAGAAGGAAGGCTACGAGGCCGATGACGTCATGGGAACCATCGCCAAGGAGGTGGCCAAAAAGGGGGTGGATGTCGTCATGGTGACGGGCGACAAGGACTTGTTGCAGCTGGTCGATGAACATATTTACACCCTGGACACCATGAGGGACCGTTCCTTCGGCGCCAGGGAGGTGATTGAACGATATGGTGTCAAACCGGAGCAGATGGCGGATGTCATGGGCTTGGCAGGGGATTCGATAGACAACATCCCTGGGGTGCCAGGGATAGGGGAGAAAACGGCCGTTGCCTTGATCAAGCAGTATGATACCCTCGAAAATCTCCTCGCCAATCGGGAGAAATTACCCAGAAAGAAGCTGATTGAAGCCCTTACCCGGTATGAGGAACAGGCCACGCTGAGTAAGCGCCTGGCTACCATCGCTACGGATGTTCCCCTTGAGTATAACTTAGAGGATTTTACCTTATCCGAGCCCGATGTGGAGGTGCTCAAGGAGATCTTCCGAGAGCTGGAATTCAGCAAATTTCTAAAGGAGATGACGAGCAAAACACTATCCATAGAGGGCTACCGTATAGTCACCGACCAAGATCAATTATCGAATCTGATCGGGGGATTAAAAGGGTGCCAAGGGTTTGCCTTTGATTTCGAGACCACCTCCAGAGACCCCATGCTGGCTGAGCTCGTGGGCCTCTCCTTCTCCTTTAATCCCCATGAGGCGTATTATATCCCTCTGGGACATCGATACCGTGGGGTTCCGAAGCAATTGGATAAGGAGTCCGTCCTCAGCGAGTTGAAGCCCCTCTTTCAGGATGAGAAGGTCAAGAAACACGGTCAAAATATTAAATACGAATATGTGCTACTCAAACGAAGCGGCATCGAGTTGAGGGGGATAGAGGGCGACACCATGGTGGCGTCCTATCTCCTGAATCCTACAAAGCATAATCACAGCCTGGAGGAAATAGCCCGGGAATATCTAGATCATCGGATGATCAGCTATAAGGACGTGGTGGGATCGGGCAAAGGGGCATTGACCTTCGATCAAGTTGATCTGAACACGGCCAAGAATTATTCGTGCGAGGATTCTGACGTCACCTTCCTGGTGAGCCACATCCTCCTTCCCAAGTTGGCCGATGAGGGGCTGAATGACCTTTTTAACGAGGTGGAGATTCCCCTAATCGAGGTTTTGGCCTCCATGGAGATGAACGGGGTTAAAATCGACCGATCGCTGCTGGATGGGATGTCCAGGGAGTTCGAGGGTCAGCTGGCCTCCATAGTGGATCGGATTTACCTTTTGGCCGAGGAGCAGTTCAACATCAACTCCTCCCAGCAGTTGAGCAAGATTCTCTTCGAAAAATTGAAGCTCCCCAAGGTTAAGCGGACCAAGACAGGAACGTCAACGGATACAGAGGTCCTGACTAAGTTGGCTCAACAGCACGATCTCCCCCTGGAGGTGCTGGCCTACCGAAGTCTTTCCAAACTGAAATCCACATACATCGACGCCCTCCCCAAGTTGATCAATCCCCGGACCGGAAGGGTACATACCTCCTATAATCAGGCGGTTACTGCTACGGGAAGGCTGAGTTCAAGCGATCCGAATCTGCAGAACATCCCTATTCGATCCGAGGAGGGGAGGAGGATCCGCCAAGCCTTTATCCCGGAAGAGAGCTGGTTGATGATCTCGGCGGATTATTCACAAATCGAGCTGAGGATTTTGGCCCATCTCACAAGGGATAACACGCTTTGTGAAGCATTTCATAGGGATGAGGACATCCATACACATACGGCATCGAATATCTTTGGAATCCCCCTTGAGGACGTTACCCCGGAGATGAGAAGACAGGCTAAGGTTATCAACTTCGGGATCATCTATGGTATGAGCGCCTTCGGCCTGGGAAAGGAGCTGGATGTCGAACCCAAGGTAGCCTCAGCATATATCGAGGGTTACTTTCAACGATATCAAGGGGTGAAAGAATACATCGACTTCTCCCTCGGGGCGGCGAGGGAAACAGGGTATGTGACCACCCTTTTTGGGCGGAGGCGCTATCTTCCCGAGATCAATAGTTCGAATCAGATGGCGAGAAACGCCGCCGAGCGAACGGCTATTAACACCCCGATTCAAGGGACAGCGGCCGATTTGATAAAGGTCGCCATGATCCACATCCACAAACGGCTCAAAGACCTTAACCTATCCACCAAGATGATCATGCAAGTCCACGATGAATTGGTCTTCGAATGCCCGGAGGGGGAGCTGGAGCGGGCGAGTGGCATCATCCAAGAAGGTATGGAAGGCGTGATGGAATGTTCAGTCCCCCTGAAAGTCTCCATCGCTCACGGGAGAAATTGGAACGAGGCCCATTGAAGATCAACCTATTGAGCTTTGAAGTACCCGGGTTACCTTCCATACCTCTCCGCGTTTGTTTTTCCAGCCATTTTCGCCTATAGTAGAAAATCCTAAAACTCGGATTGGATTTCAAATGATCCAAGAAAATTTCTATGGTTTCCTCCATAGTAAGGGAAACCGAGGACTATCTAAACTTTCGATGCTCGAAGGTCCTCCAACCCTATTAAATAAACCAGTTTCCTGAGTTTATGGAGAAGACCGTTGTCCCTGGTTGTAATCTGTTGGAGAACAGGAAAGTCTATATTGGTTATCATATGATCGCCGTGATCGACTATTCCATGGGAAATCTCAAGAGCGTAAGCAAAGCCCTTATCAGGGTGGGTGGGGATGTAATTGTTACCCCAAACCCCGGAGTTGCCAAGGAGGCAGAAGGAATTGTTTTACCCGGTGTGGGCGCATTCGCCCAGGGAATCCAAAATCTCGAAAGACGGGGTTTTCTCCCCTTTCTATCCGAATGGGGGAAGACGAGTCAACCCCTGCTGGGCATCTGTTTGGGGATGCATCTCCTGTTTACGGAAGGCGAAGAGGGGGGATTACATCGGGGCCTTGATCTCATCCAGGGGCGCGTCAAACGGTTCCCAGATATGGTGAAGGTTCCCCACATGGGATGGAATCAGGTGATTCTCCGCCGGGGGGGCGAGGAGGACCCATTTCTGCGAAATATTGGCAACCGTTCCTCTTTCTATTTCGCTCACTCCTATTATGGGGAACCCGATGATCCCCGGGTTGTGGTGGGAGAAACGGCATATGGGGTTCATTTCGCCTCGATGGTCCGGCGGGGCAATATAATGGGCGTCCAGTTTCACCCGGAAAAGAGCGATCGGGTTGGCCTCTCCCTTTTGGCCAACTTCGTCCGGATGAGCAATAGGGAGCCCTGAACGCTATTGAACCCTCACCCCTATTTCTCCTCCGCTTCATCCCTCTTCTCTTCCTTGCCCCTTGAGGTGGAATCGGAAATCAAGGTATCCTTATAGATGAAAGATCAGGGGGAGATCTGGCATGGGAAACTTGCTGACCTTTAAAGAGATGATAACTCGTTACGAAGGGGGTGAGAATGCCTTCGACCTCACCATGGAGAAATGGGTGAAAATTCGAGAATCCATAAAGACTGCCTTTAGCACGTCACACTTCGATGAAGTCCTTGAGGCAGCTGCACTCAAGGTCCCACTCTGTCTGGAATATCAGGATAATTGTGGCATATGTCCCTTGGAGGCCATTTGCATCAAGGGACAGGAGGGGTCATTTATGAGATTCATGCGGGCGATTCAGGCCTACTGCATCGCGGGAGATCTCCTGCCCAAATCCTCCTTGCTCGGCTTAACGGACCAAGTTATTTCGGAGTTGGAGTCCTGTAAGAGGGAGTCGCTCAAAAGGGTTAATTGAGAGGGGGGAATTTCCTCTCAACCTGAGCCCATCCTTCCCAGCACTGCGATTCCTATTATTCCCCCCAATTTATTTTCCTCAGTAGTATCCCCACTCGCAAATAGGGCTATATATTGTGGGTTTGGGTTAGTGTTTCTATTCGCAAATACTAAGGACGTATTTTCTGGAGTAGGATCTGAGCAAATGCTCATTCCATTCGGCCCGCCCTCGGCCATGAGACATGTCGAGTCGCTCAGGCCGAAGTCTAATTATGTTTGTAACCGAACTTATGAACCGAAGGACTTAGTTATACCAGGGATAACTCCATAGATACGAATTCATTGGCACCGAAATTGCTCTATTGTTGTTTAGACCTGAAAAAAAAGGTGTGAGATGGGAGAAACAGAGACGTATAAGGGTCCAGAAAAGAGACAATCCATTCGATTCGAAGCTACTTTTCCCGTTATGCTCAAGCTCTATGTGCGAGGTAGAACCGGGATTATAACCACCTTCGTCAATGGCGAAACGGTAAATATTTCATTGGAGGGGATGTGTGCCGAGTTGGGGTTGTCGGATTACATCGATATCATTTCCCTTGTCGAATCCGCGATGAACAAAATCGGGGTAGATGTCGGCGTTGAACTCATAGTGGGTGGGATGAACTTCTCGACAATCGGAGAGATTATGTGGTTTAAGACGGAAGGGGAGGACCATCTCAGGATTGGAATTCATTTCATGGGAGTGAACAGGGATGATCGTTCGATTTGGAATAATCTCCTTTTGTCATTGGACGAAGAGGTCCAAACAATACGGGCCTGAAGTATTGGCGGTGTGCAGTTATTGAATGTCAGCGATTCAAGCCCTTGAAAGGCCTCGAAGTTTCTCGTCTTCGTAGCCACACTGAGCCACAACCTCTTGCAAGTTCTTGGGTAATAGGAATAATTCGCAAGGAAATCGCTGGGGAGGTAATGAGGAGATTCGGCTAATGATTCGAGAAGTTCTTGATCATCATTTCTCCCAATTCCTTGGATCGATTTGTGCCGACCTCAACCGCGTTGATAAGGGTCGTTCGGAGTCCACCCTCTTCTATCGTGTGCAGGGCGGCAATGGCCGTTCCGCCGGGGGAGGTAACCTTATCCTTTAATCTCCCCGGGTGTTCACCCGTCTCCAATAGTAATTTTGCGGCACCCAAAACCGATTGGGCCGAAAGCAAGAGGGCATCCTCCCGTGAAAGGCCCATCTTTACCCCCGCGTCGGCCAGGGCATCCACGATCAAAAAGATGTAAGCGGGACCGTTACCGCTCAACCCCGTGATAGCATCCATGAACTCCTCCTCGATGATGATGCTTTTGCCCACGGAGTCGAAGATGGCCTTGGCGAGCTTAAGGTCTCCCTTGGAGGCGTGCTTTCCGGGTGCAATGGCTGCAGCGCCCTCCTTGACGGATGCAGCGATATTGGGCATGACCCGAATGAGGTGAAGGTCTTTATTGAGGCACGATTCGATGGCGGCAAGGGGTACACCGGCGGCAATGGAGATGATAACTTTAGACATATCCAGATGGACAGCCGTTTCCCTGAGTATCGATGCCATGATCTGGGGTTTGATTGCATAGATCACGATTTCCGATGCCTTGACCACATCGATATTACTCGTCGTCGTGACAACGCCGTAGGCATCCTGTACCGATTTGAGCTTGTCCTTCCGAACGTCTGAGCAGATGATGTTTTTGGGAACGGACGATCGGGCATAAATGAGCCCGCTTATGAGAGATTCCCCCATATTTCCCGTCCCGATAATGCCGATCTTCTTGTCTTTCAACATGGCCTCTATTTCCCTTCATTTAAGGTTTCATGGTGGAGATGAGGGGATTCGAACCCCCGACCCCCGCGTTGCGAACGCGATGCTCTCCCGCTGAGCTACATCCCCACTCCTTTACAGCTTCATGTTTCCCGATACGTTACGGATTCCACCCCCACATTTTGGAACCTGGAGATCAATCCGTTGACAATAATGTTCTTATGGTACCCTTTAGTTCCGTCAGGTCCGATGTCTTGATCACGTAGGCATCGGATGCCCAGGTCGTCAAATCCTGCTTATATTCCCCATATGCGGAGCACAATATGACGGGTAGATCCCGTTGGACCTCCCTGATCTTCCGCAATGTTTCGACTCCGTCCATTCCAGGCATCCGAATATCCAGGGTGACGAGATCGGGCTGAAAGGCGTTCATTTTTTCCAAGGCCTCTTGGCCATGGGCGGCCACCTCAACGGTATATCCCTCCTCCTCTAATTCCTCTTGATACAAGAGTCGGATGTTTTCCTCATCATCGACCACCAGTATCTTCTTCATCATCGCTCCCCTCATTCCGGTTGCGATTTAGCAAGAGATGAAGTACGATTCGATGCCTTGCTCGGGGTTAGCCATTGCGTCCCTCCTTCAACGGGCAATTTGACGGTGAAGGTTACACCTCGGCTCGGGTCGTTATTAACCTCGATTACACCGCCGTGTCCGTCTACAATCCGGTGGCAAATGGCCAATCCCAAGCCTGTTCCCCACCCCTTGGTGGTAAAGAAGGGGTTGAAAATATTGTGGAGTATCTCGGAGGGAATTCCCCCTCCCGTATCCCCTATCTCAATACCGATGTAATCACGGTCCTCTTGAGAAAAGGAGAAGGTCTTTACCGTCAACCGCCCTCCACCTCCCATGGCATCCTTCGCGTTGGTAATAAGATTGATGAATACCTGCTTGATCTCCTGGTAGTCACAAAGGATCTCCGGTAGATCCCCGTCGAGGGATTTTTCAACCTCGATCCCCCGGGACTTCAGTTCGTCCTCCATTCCCGCCAAGGTCTCCGCTATGATTCGATTCAGGTCGAATTTTTCGAAGACCACTTTAGAGGCCTTGGAAAAACTGAGGACATCGTTGAGAATACCCTCCAGGCGATCCACCTGTTTGATTATAGCCTCCCCATACGTCTTTTCATAAAGGCCATTGTCGAATTTCTGATATAATCTTCTGGTGAACGCGCCAATGGAGACCAGGGGGTTCCTAATCTCATGGGCCACGTTGGCGGCCATTTCGCCCAAGGCTGCCAATTTCTCCCTCTGAAGAAGGGTTTCTTGGGCCTTTTTCAATTCCAAATGGGCATCCTCAAGATATTTGTAAAGGATACAATTCTCGATGGCAAGGCCCGCCTGCCTCGTAAACATAGTCAACAGTTGTATGTCGTCATCCGTAATGGGACGCCCGTTATAGAGGTTATCCACGACGATAACCCCGATAGTGCTTTCCCTACCCCAGAGAGGAACGGTGGCGAAACGATAGGGCTTGATATCCCCTTCCGATTTCGGCCCTAAAACACAATTAACCTCCTTGTTTAATTCGCAATCCTCATGGCATGTTATGCCATGTCGCTCATAATCGATATTGAACGGCCGCTGTTCCCTTACGGTCCGGACAAGGATACATTCTTCCTTATCCAGGGGAACATTTACCCTTCTTACTCTCTCATCCAGGTGTGTCCCTTGAGGAGAGTAACTATTGCTGAGGGAGGAGAGGTTTTCGGCAAGTTTGTCCCGTTTCCCCTCCGGGTTGTTCCAGATATTCCCCGCTTGCTCGGCATTGTCCGGTCCAATCCCCATCATTCCGGTGAGGCAATTTTTTCGTTCTTCGGTCAGAAAGAGCATGGCCCTATTGAACCCCATTCCATCCCCAATGGTGATGGCAGTGAGGATGATGTGAAGGATCTGTTCGAACTTCATGGTAGACAGGAGAGCATTGTTGATTTCATACAAAAGGGAGAGTTGGTTGGCTTGGCGATCCTTATCCTCCGCGAGCCTCGTGGCATCGAGGCGTGCAGAGGCATTCTCTATGGCGTTGCCCATTTGGTTGGCTATGATGGAAAGCAACTGCTCGTCTTCCCGACCAAAGGCATTATTTTGCGGTAATGATCCTTCCTTCTTACCGTATACCGTAATCGTTCCAAAGGTCTTTCCACGAGATATGAGGGGAACACACAGTAAGGAAAGAAGGGGCGGTCCTTCTCTTTTCTGATTAATATCTCCAATGAGGGTGGGTTGTCCCGTGGAAAGAACGCCCTTGGCGATTTCATCGTCCAAGGAAAGGAGGGATTGAGGGTATGTTCCCAATTGGGACTGAATTCGAAGTTTCTGGGTTTTCCCCTCTTTCAGCCTCAATGTCCCTCCACTGGCCCTCAAAATCCTGGTGCTCGTCCTTACAGCCAGCTCAAGAAGATCTTTCCACTCGATGGTCGATGTGACGATCCTGCTGGATTCATAGAGGCTGGTCAATTTGGAGATTTTCTTCTTGGCCTCGGAGAAGAGCTGGGCATTTCGGAACGTCCCGGATATTCCCCTGCCGACGGTCAGGAGACATTCCCTTTCGTCATCTCCAAATCTCCTCGACTGAACGTAGTAGAGGAGAAGGACTCCATAAGAAAAGCCGTCATCGGCGATGGGTATGAGGGCCAGGCTAGAGGGATTGGTTACCTCCGACATCATCCCCTTCACGTTGCTACCCGTTCGATCATCTCCCTCAAGAAATGAGGGTTGGCGAGACTGGACGACCTTTCCCATCAATCTTTCCCATTGGAAATTGCCTTGGGAATCCGCCTCTCTATCATCGCGGCTACTTGAAGACTTTAAGGTGAATGAGTTCTTGTCTTCATGAAAGGCATAGAGGGCACAGAAATCCGTTGAAAAAGCCTCGGCGAGAATCTCAACGATTCGCGTTAGTCGGTCATCGATTTCGAGGGTGGAATTGGAAATTCGAATGATCTTTCCGAGGATTTCGCATTCCCTATCTGTAAAGGAGTTCATCTACCTCAACCCCGGTTCCCTTGGAGCCGTGCTTCCCGGAGGTACTTCGCCGCTTCTTCCGGAGGGGTTGGGTTGATGTAGAATCCCGTTCCCCACTCGAATCCAGCCACCTTGGTTAATTTCGGGATAATCTCGATATATTCATAATAGGCCTTGGCACCATCGATCTCCTCGTTTACCCTTTTGGGCACAATAGGTAAGGCGATAATCTGGGAATGGGAGTGTTCGAGAGAAGCTCCGGCATCCGCACCATGATTCTTGAAGACGGGGATGTACTTTATCCGCTGGTCTCGACTGAGGTCCAAAATCCTCTCTCGGTAGATAGTGAGCACCTTTATGACCCTTTCGTTGGGAAGCGTGGATAGGGTTTCATCATGCTTGGACGTTTCGATGACGATCTCATGGGCCCCTACCCCATTCATCTTGTCGTAGAGCCCTTCCCCTTGCCGGTCCAGGTCGCCTTCTACTCTAAGGGCGGGGAATTTATTGGGAACGGCCCTCAATGTCCAGCCAGTGGAGTTAGGTGGAGAGCCGTTTTTCCGGATCGCGAATACCTCGGGTGGAGTTTTGTCCTCATTGCCCTCACACAGCGGACAAAATCCACCTCATAGCCTTGATTTCCTCGGGAAGAAATTCCGAGGGCCTTCTCTCCCTTTCGGTTGAGATGATGGCCCATCGCCCGATGACCGGGTCTTTCCTTAATTCAGGCATCTCTTTTTGTGGTCCAATATGGGAGAGATTTTATTCGCCTCGGATCTTTTCCTTTCTTTCCTGTTCCGTTTTACACTCGATACAAAGGGTAGTTACGGGCCTTGCCATAAGCCTCTTCTCCGAGATCTGCTTGCCACACATCTCACAGATGCCGAAGGTACCGTCTTCGATCCTTTCCAGGGCTTCGTTTAACTTTACAATGAGCCTTCTCTCTCGGTCCCGTATTCTGAGGGTGAAATTACGATTCGATTCAAGGGATGCCCTATCAGTTGGATCGAGAAGCTCCTCCTTGTAATCATCGGACATGCCGCTGACGGTTTTTTCTGCTCCCTGCAATAAGGCGTTCAGTCTCTCTGCTAAAAGCGTTTTAAAATAGAGGCGCTTTTCCTCATCCATTCAAGCCCCCTGATTGTCAGGCCCTCGTCAAATCCATGGAAGTGAAAAGCAAATTTTAAATGTTAAAATATAATATAAGTGCTTTTGAAAAGTCAATAGAGCCGGTGCTGGAGTTTCCGGATTTTTTTCAGAGGGACTCCGTTGTTTCTGAGCGCACATTCATCCTTCAAACCGCAACACGCAAACTGGGCCGCAAGGGGTAAGTATTCCCCGGGGTCCCGAAAGGGTTACCTCACGAGGCATTGAAGTGAAGAAACAGCGGGGTCACGTGCTGAAATTTTTTTCCAATAAAATTAAATACTTATAAAGATATTTGCATTAAAACGCAGCAAAACCCCAGAACCTGTCCGGAAATCTAGCCATCTCCCGATGTGGTTTTAAGGTGCCATGGGATTCCATTTCTATCTCAATCTTTTGATCATTTTTGTCATCTATGTTACATATATGAACACAAGGATACATGGAGGAGTACATTGGGGGAGAGGAT
This sequence comes from Thermodesulfobacteriota bacterium, assembly GCA_030145085.1. Taxonomy (GTDB): domain Bacteria; phylum Desulfobacterota; class BSN033; order WVXP01. The sequence goes on along the minus strand of JAQYWG010000002.1, from coordinate 10,406 downwards.
TCCCGAAACCGAAGCAATAGTTGATAGGGATTTAGCGGAATACTACAGTCGACTGGCCAAAAAATATATGAAGATCCCCTGTAGACGAGTCCTTTACAAGATTAAGGCTAAGGGGATCGATGAAGGTTGGGCCCTCGATGTTGGGACGGGTCCGGGGATATTTCCCATTTCCATCGTGAAGGCGTACCCTCGGCTCCGATTTACCTGTATTGATATTTCCCCGGCGATGGTCGCAGTGGCAAGGGGAAATGCCAATGAGTTCGGATTGGGCGGTCTCATCGATTTCCAAGTCGGATCGGCATATCAGCTCCCCTGTTCGGACAAATCAATGGATATGGTCACCTGTATCAATACCCTGCACCATCTCCAAGATCCCATTGCATTCCTCAACGAGGTGGACAGAGTCTTGAAGGAAAAGGGTCACTTTGTTATCGTCGATTTTCATAGGGATACCTCAAGGATAGCCGTCTGGTTCTTTAACCTTCTCTGGAAATGGGTTATCACCCGGAACGGATTGGGGAGTGAGAGTTTTATGGAATCGGTTCGATCCTCATATAGCGTCTCGGAATTCAGGGCTTTCCTGGAGCAATCCGCCATGAAGAGGTGGGTCCTCTACACACGATCCCTTGAAATGTGGATCGAATCCGCCTGAAAAGATATTCAAGGGTCAATCCCACGTTTGAATCTTTCCATGGATGATATCCCGTTGAAAAAACACTATATCCATGGAACTGTCACGACCTGGGAGGTTGGAAAGACCTGTAGGAGATCACCTGATCCTCGGTTCCCGACGTGGTAACGGCCATGCCTGGAGGAATGGTGGTGCCGTATTGAGGTATTGAGGAATCCTCGATATAAAGCTGTAGGGGGTGGAAACCTGGGTTTTCACCCATTGTTTTCTCGTGGCACTGTTTTTGCTCTTTCGAAAGTGAGCTCATAAGAAAATGCGATTGCCCAGATAGGGAGGGGCTCGTGGTGCCCCTTCGTGGTTGATCATATGAAATGCTATGAAAAATTTTCCCAGGGCAAAGGACAAAAAATCGCCCCAGGGGGGAAAAGGATTCCGTTCATCCTTTCGCTTTTCCTCCTGCTCATCGGTTCCCCCGTTTCATCCAAAGAGCCCTTCGATTTGATCCTCAACTCGGAAATATACCCTTATCCCGCCTACTCCTTTAAGACTCACTTTCGTCACTCGCTCCAGGTAAAAGTCATCGAGGATAACCGCCTCGATTACGAAGGGATCAGTAAATCCGATCTCGCTAACCACGTGGACGCATCCTCTTGGTCAGAACCCATAGCAATAATGGTGGAAAAGGTCCTGGAGAGGGAGTTTCTCCTCTCCAACCTGTTCGATTCGGTGAGCCGACATGATGAGCGCTCCTCCCTGCTCCTGGAGATCGATCTCAATTTCTTTTCCGCCGCATGGAGAGCTGGCCGATCGGGCTTGAAGCCCATTTTTACCATTTACGGTGCCGTCGACCTGAATGCCTCATTGATCTCGAGAAGGAAGCGCAAGATCCTGTTGATCAGGAATTACCGAGGGAATACCGAGGAGGAAATCACTCAGTTCCGGAACAAAGAGGGTCATGCTGCCATTGAGGTGGGGAAGGCTTTTAAAAGGGTAACCGTTAGCCTGATGAAGGATATTAAGCACCGCCTGGAAAACTTGGAGGCCGAACCCGTCGAGGTAAGAAAGGGTCCAACCCCGATTAAAAAACGACCTCCAAAGAAGCAACGGGCGATCAAGAAACGGCCTCCAAGGAAGGAGCAAACTGTCAAGAAACCCAAGAAGCCAGCGATTCCTCAAAAAGATCCGGGTCAGATCGTCTTGGAGCCCATAGGACCCAAATAGGGGTGAGGGGATTCTCGTCTCAGGGGTAGAGGTTTCATGGATCGCATAGAGCCTTACGGATTCTACTATCTGACTAAGAAAATCGCCACAGGGGGGATGGCGGAGCTCTTCCGAGCTAGAAGGAAAGTAGGCCTGGAGGGTTTTGAGAAGATCTTGGCCATAAAAAGAATCCTTCCACACCTCAGCAACAATCGGGATTTCGTGGCCATGTTCGCCGATGAGGCCAGGATCGCCGCCCAATTAACCCACCAAAACATCGTCCAAATTTTCGACTTCGGCAGGTTGAACGAGACCTATTTCATTGCCATGGAATTCGTTTTGGGGAGCAACCTTCGCGGAATTATAGAGAAAACGAGGCAATTGGATACGCAGCTGTCTATCAATGATTGCGTCACCATTATTACGAAGGCGGCCATCGGACTCGGGTATGCCCACCGGAAACGGAATATGCAGAATAGTCCCCTCAATATTATCCACAGGGATGTCAGCCCGCAAAACATCTTAGTTTCCTATGAGGGAGAGGTAAAATTGACCGATTTCGGCATTGCTAAGGCGGCTTTAACGACCTCCGTGACCAAAACGGGGATTTTGAAGGGTAAGGTTTCCTACATGTCTCCGGAGCAGGCCCGCGGGGAGGGATTGGACAGGAGATCGGATATATTCTCATTGGGGGTCATTTTTTATGAGCTGCTGACCTATCGAAAGCTCTTCGAGGGGGAGTCCGAACTCCAGATCCTGGAGGGACTGAAAGATCCCTATATAGAGCCTCCATCCCGCCTTAACCGGGATGTCCCGATGGAATTGGATCGAATCGTTCTGAAGGCCTTGGCCCGCAGGCCGCAAGATCGATATCAATCCGCAGAAGAGTTGTTCACCCAATGTGAAGCCTTTCTCGCCTCCCGGGATGACTTTCCCAGCACCAATGGTTTTCGAAACTTTCTCCGGATTGTCTTTAGAAAGGATATCGAGAGGGAGGAGAGTGAAGTCCGGGAGGAGTTCGATCGGGTCCGATCCTTTGAGATCAATCAAGAGAAGATTCACCCCTATACTGCCCCTTCAACTTCCGCGGCTTCAAGTGAGCACTCCCTTCTCTCTCGTGGCCTCAGTTTATTTCCGAGGCTGAAACATATGGCCATCGTGACAGGGGCCCTGGTTCTGGGGTTCGTTTTATTCCTCTCCTTTATGCCTATTCCCTCCCGGACGATCAAGAAGATCCCAACAGCGGATGACCACGTTCGTTATGCCCTACTCTGTTTTGGACAATCCAGATTTAATCGGGCCGTCGAGGAGTTCGAAAAGGCCTTCAAGATGGAGCCATCTTATGCTAATAGATATCGAAAGCAGTTGGCGAGGGTCTACATAGGAAGGGGGAAAGCGAACCTTCCTCAGAAGTTGGAAATGGCCATAAGGGATTTCGAGGCAGCTCGGAAGCTCGATTCGGGAAATCATGAGGCATATTTTCAGCTGGGACGAGCGTTGACGAAATATGGGAACTTCGACGAAGCATTGAATCAATATGAGGAATCCATTGCCATAATGCCCAAAAACCCGGATGCCCATTTTAACCTCGGGTACATCTTCTTGCATAGGAAGGAATATGCCAGTGCTGCCCGGGAATTCGAGGAGGTCATTAAACTCAAACCACCCTATCTGAGCGATGTCTATGTCAACCTGGGAATTGCCCGATACAATGCGGGCAACTTTGGAGAGGCCCTTGTGGCTCTGAAAAAGGCGCTTCAATTGAACCCAAAAAATCAAAATATATCTGGATATATCGATGCGGTAAAGGTTAAATTGAGGAAAAGAATGCCTTGAGAAAGAATGGGCTTCATTACGAGAATGGCCGCGTCAAATTGATATCCGTTCCCTGTAATTTCTGTGGCCGTTCCGGGGGAAAAGTGATCCATCAAGAGGGGCAGTATAAAATGTGTAAATGCCCTTTTTGTGATTTCATCTACCTCAATCCCAGGCCCAACCCTGCTTCCTTGCACTTTTATTACCAGAGTTATCTGCCGGAGGATGAGTTGGGTATCGAGGGGTGGCGGAAAATGATGATGCCGGTTTTTTCCCGTGCCGCCGATTTCATCGAGGAGAATCAGTTCAAGGGGAGAATATTAGATGCGGGGACAGGATATGGCCACTTTCTCTTGGAAATGAAAAAGAGGGGCTGGGAAACCCTGGGGGTGGAGATTTCACGTAAGGGGGTGGAGTTTGCCAGAAAACAGTTGGGGCTAAATGTCCTCGCCAAAACACTCGAAGAAGGTCAACTGCCAGATAACTATTTCCATGCTATCACTACCTTTTATGTCATCGAGCACCTCGATGATCCGATGGCTTTCTTGAGGGAGTGTTATCGAATTCTCAAACCCGGGGGGCTCATTCTCATTAGATACCCCCATACTACATCCATTAAGGACTTTTTGGCGTTCCTTGGCATCCCAAATACCCTTTACGACATTCCCTATCACTTGAGCGACTTTTCCCCTAAAACCATCAAGAAATTCCTGGAAAAAGCGGGGTTTGCCGGATGTCAATCCTTTATAGGGGGGCATACCCTCCCCGCCCATTTTCCCTCAAGGGTTGTCTCCCGTTTGTTTGGGAGTGTTGCCCAGGGGCTCTTTTTCCTATCGGACAATCGATTTCTGCTTCCGGGGGTTAGCAAGACGGCTACGGGAAGGAAGTGAGCGAACCCCGGGTTGTCCCCCAAGGATCCGATCGAAAGGTCAGTATAATGGGATTTATCAAGAGATGGCTCGGATTTCTGATGATATTTTCGGTGCTCGTGGCATTGCCGATTCAGGTCGTAGCCCAAGGGCGGCTCGATAAGGATTTCATCCTCCGTCAGCTTGCCCGAGTCCAGGGGGAGATGCAGGATTTTACCGCGGATCTCACTCAGGAGAAACGAATCTCCTTTTTGAGGGAAAAAATTATCTCCCATGGAGTGATCGAATTCAAGCGCCCCAATAAGGTCCTCATCGAGCTCTTCGACCCTGATCCAAGCCTGATGGTTGTGGACGGAAATTCCCTATGGCTTTACTTTAAACGGGAGAGGGTTGCCCAAAGGTACCACGTTGGAAATAACCCTATGCTCAAGAAATATCTCATGATCCTTGACAACCCCCTCGAAGGCGATTGGGGGAAGCTCACTTCGATAAGAAAAGAGGGGAATTTTGTAGTCCTCGATGTTATCCCAGGGGAGGCCGAGGGAATCTTCTCAAAAATCACCCTTTGGCTATCCACCCAAAACTGGCTGATAAAAAAGCTGGCCCTTTACGAAAAAAGCGGGGATTTGACCATCCTTTCTTACGAAAATATTCAGGTCAACAGGGGAATTCCTGACTCCCGTTTCAAGGTCGATCTGCCGGGCGATGTGGAGATCCTTCACTCCCCTCGATGAGGAATACCCCCATCATGGAATAGTATCCCTTTCCTAATCGGTGCGGGTTCCCAGGAGGTGAGCCGAGCTGACCATGTGCTATCTTTACATCTCGGCACACCGCGGAACCTGTAGCTGGTGATTACAATGTCATTGCCTTCCCCAGTGGCGTTGAATGAGAGTTACTGAGGCCAAGAGAATAAGGGAAAGGCTTATGATCTGGGCAACTCTAAACCCCGCAAACATCAAGCTATCCGTCCTGAGGCCTTCAATCCAGAATCTTCCGAGGGAATACAGCGCGAGATAGGCGAGAAATACATCACCCCTGATTATACCCTTTCTCCGTCTGACCCACAGTAAGAAGAGGAAGACGCAAAAATCCCAGAGAGATTCATAGAGGAAGGTAGGGTGGAAGTAGGTTTGATGAATATAGCTCAGAGGGCGATTGATCTTTTCAATGAAGATTCCCCAGGGTAGATTTGTCGGTCTTCCGAAGGCCTCCTGGTTAAAGAAGTTACCCCAGCGACCAATGGCTTGGCCGAGGATGAGGCTCGGGGCAAAGATATCGGCAACCTGCCAGAAGGAAAATCCCTTCAAGCGGGTATAAACCAGCGCCGAAACAGTTCCTCCGATAAGTGCCCCGTGAATTGCGAGTCCGCCGTGCCAGAAGGCGGCGATCTCCCCCAGATTATTCCTGTACAGGTCCCAGGAGAAGATGACGTAGTAAAGGCGTGCTCCTAGGATGGCGCTTATCAACATATAGAAGAAGAGATCGTAGATGAACGCGATGCTTACCGACTGCCGTTTGGCTTCTCGCCCTGCTAGGACAAGTCCGAGGATCACCCCGCCCATGATAAGCACTCCATACCATCGTATGCTCACTGGGCCGATTTTAAAGATTATCGGGCTCATATGGTTTAATTGCCCCTTTTCCCCCTTTTCACCGAGATGATTTCCGCTGCAATGCTGACGGCAATCTCCTCTGGCGTTTCCGCACCGATATCCAGGCCTATGGGGGCGTGGAGTTTGGATAGATGTTCCTTCTTCATTCCCTTCGAAATCAGATCTTCCCTGATGGTGCTGATCTTTCTCCCGCTTCCGACCATCCCTACATAGCGAAAGTCCTTTGCGATGAGGTGTTCGAGGACGGCCTTGTCTTTTGAGAAACCCCGGGTAAGGATTATGATATATGCGTTGCTTTCAGGGGAGAGCCTTTCCGCATAAGACTCCATATCTTCCGAATAGAGGTCCTCGATATCCGTAATTCCATTTTCTTGGAGCTTTTCCGGGTTATCGTCCACGACGGTAACGCGAAAGTCCAACGACCGCATCAGAGGTGCCAACGCGTTCGTAATATGGCCAGCACCGAATATGATGAGTTTCTCCGGCTGGTTAATGGGTTCGATGTAAACGTCAATCTCGCCGCCACACATCATGTCCAAGCTCCCTTCGAGGGTAAAGGATGTCAGTTTTGCTTTTCCTTCTTTGAGGGCTTCAAGGGATTCCTGGATGATCTTTTTTTCCAGACCCCCACCTCCCAGGGTTCCAAGGATGCCCCCATCCTCCATGACAATCATTTTGGCCCCAGTCTTTCTCGGAGTCGACCCTTTCGTACGTACGACGACGGCCAAGGCTGAGCGCTTTCCCTGGTCCTTAATTTCCACCAATGTTCGATATATGTCCTCCATCTCAGTCCCCTTCCAAACTAAGCTCTTGAGCCGTGGGATTCTACAGGCGAAATCCTTTCCCTCCGGTTCCATGTGGGAATCTGAACTCTTGTTCAACAACATAACTTCTTTGGATCAAGAGGTCAATATGCCAGGCCTTTCGTCCAGAAAGTCCCTTGTCCCAACGCCTTTTTTTCGCCGGCGATCATCATGGCAGATTTGTGCTGGGGCTCAATTCAGGATAGCCCTTCCTAGGTTTGGCATGGAGTAAAGGGGAGACCTCATGGAGATTCCGACAAGCTCAACGGTAATCCCGGTTTCTCGGGTCCTCGAGGCGGGGGTGGCCACTAACCCAATGTCCGGAAGGTATAGATGGGACCCACTGCAGCAGTTCAGCCTCAGGCGAGATTGTGGGGTTTGAACCTTCTGCCATCTTGTCCCCGACCTATGCCTATCAGTCCCTCGTCGAAAAGGAGAATTTGGATGCTCATGGGCAGGATCAACAGGTCTCTTATCATTGAGGAGATGCCAATTGTATCCGCAGTGGTGTTCACGGAGAAACAACCGCAACTGATGTCGATTCCCCGATAGAGGCTTGTCGAGAGGGCGGAGAAGAAAATCAGGAGGAGAACGCTCACGATAAGGGCTGCTGCACGCGGAAACAATCCGGCGATGAGGAGGATTCCGCAGATCAACTCCAACCAGGGAAGCGTTATCGCCACCAGATTAATGAAGCCTCCCGGAAGAATCTTGTAATTGTACACGGCAACGCCAAAGGCCAAGGGATTGAGAAGTTTATCCACACTGGCATAGATGAAAATCAGACCTACTGCCCAGCGGAATATAACGGAGACATAGGGGTTGGCATAAAGACTGAAGATTGACCGCATAAACTCCTTCATGTGTTCCCCTCTACCTCGAAAGGCATTCCCGTCATAGTCCATTCGGTCCACCCGTTGATCAGGATTTTAACATCCCTGTATCCCAGGCCCCTTAATATGGAGGCAAGTTCGGGGCTTAAGGTGCAGGCGATACCGTCGCAATAAATGATCAGCTCCTTTTCGTGGTCTACCTTCAGCGAGAACTCCTGAAGCCTCCGGCCGAAATTCCCTTCGCGTACGGGTAAATTCAAGGCGCCTTTTATGTGCCCCGACTGGTAATCAGCCCTGGAACGAGCGTCCAGAAAAAGGGCTTCGTCGGATAAGAATTTTACCACGGCATCTTCCAAGGGAACCGTGGGGATATCCAATTCCGCTTTCAAAGAGAAAGTCCCTTGAGACCAGTCTCCAACTAAGGGAAGGGAATTTGATCGAAGCGCATTGGTCATCAATGCTGTTGCAACGGAAAAGAGAAGTATAATGATTACTTGTTGGAAGATGCGAGTTTTTCCTTTTACAGCCATTGGTCGTTTGGGGAAGAGGTGATTCCACCTAAAGAAGTGAAATAGGCGACCATGGGTGGATTCGGATGTTCCCATATTTCGTGGGTACTTTTAACCGCTGATTTATCTATGAAGCCTATAGGGGGTACAATGCCCGCCCCGGTCATAACCCCTTCTTGAACCGATCTACCAATTCTTTTATCTCGGGATCCTCCTTTATCTTATCATCGAGACGGATGGGAGTATTGATGAAGGTATTGTTTCTCCGGGAATCCTTCTCCAACTCGCTCAACTGGGCCTCGGACCTCTTCTTAAATTCCTCCAGTCTGTTGATATACTTTTTCCTCTTATCTTCGGGGATGGATTTGGCGCTTCCCGTCCCCTTTTGGTAAGATTCCAATTGCCTTTCGATACTGTTGATCTGTTTTTCCAATTGAGCTTTGCGACTGAGGTCGACGAAATCACGGGCTCCCTTAACAACCTTCAGATCAATCCTCCCCAGGTACTGTCCCTTTGAGTAAACCTGGAGAAGCAAGGCCTTCCAGCCTCCATCGGGCCGAATGGTTTGGTGGTAGGATTTCCCCATTCCGCTTCCAAAGATGAAGTGGATCTCCTTCACCTGTTGAACCAGCTTGGTATATTCCTTAAAAGAGCCCAGGTTGCTGAGGGCCACGATGATATCGCAGTCCTTCGCAAGCTCGGCCGCAACCCTCTTCGCCGCCGCTATTGGATCGGATACGAAATAGCCTTCAGGGGGTACGCCTTCATTGTGGCGGGCATCGGAGGTTAGGCCAAGAATGCCGACCCTTATTCCGTCGAGATCGAACACCACGTGGGATTTGAAGGTCGGTTTTCCTCCTTTTCTACCCAGGAGGTTGGCAGACAGGAGGGGTAAGTGAATCTCCCCCTGCAACTCCCTCAGGAATTCGATTCCGGCCAAAAGGTCATCCGATCCAACGTTGAGGGCCTGATAGCCCATCCGCCCGTAAGCCGTTGCAATTAATCTGGCCTTCTTCCTCTCGACGGAAGAAGGAGAACGCTTGCCCTTGAAGAGAGAGTTGCCCGCTTCGAGGGTGATGAGCTCTTTTCCTTCCTTCTTGAGATCCTTAATAACGGTGGCCCGCCGGGCCAACCCTCCCACAAGCCTATTTCCTCAGGTGGGACAGGGATCAATCACCCCGTGGGTATCATTGGAATAGAGGAGCGTCAATTCAACTGCTTGAACGCGTTGACAAAAGATCAAGAGGCCAAATATAACGATCAATGGTGCCATCCTTGTAATGAGGCCCCCCCAGCTATCTTTCGGCTTCTTGTCCCAGCATTGAAATGTCTCCCCTAACGCTGGCTGACCATAACCATGATATCGAAGACCTGCCATACCTCACCTCTATGAGAACCCTTATTCTGTCCGTTGGGCATTCAACGCGAGGTTCTACCACCTCGTTGTCCACCCATTTTATTCTCCAATAATCATGCCAAACAAGTCAAGGCCTGCCAGGGAAATCAGACAGGGGAATTCCGTAAAGAAGGCGTTAACGGGAATTTGCGGTCTCAACCGAGGAATTTTCGATACCAGAGGAATTCGGTTAGGGTTTTCTATCTTCTCAAGGGAGGATTTTCTCCAAATCCTCTTCCCTGATCCCCCCCTTGTCGTGGATTTTTTGTTTGTTGCAGTAGTATTCCTCTATGGCCAGCCTCAATGCATCGGCAGCCAAGGTGAAGCAGGGAAACTTATCCCTGGACAGTTGGCTCAAGATGTCCTTGGCCGTTTCATCCGAAATCCTTAAAGCTTCCTTAATGCCCTTTCCCTTCACCTTTTCGGTGATGATGGAGCTGGTTGCAATGGCGGCGCCGCATCCGAAGGTCTTGAATTTCGCATCCACGATCACATCCTCTTTCACTTTTATGGACATTTGCATGATGTCGCCGCAGGTAGCATTCTTCACGATTCCCGTACCATCGGCATCAGCGATCTCTCCAACATTTCGAGGACTTTGGAAGTGATCCATCAAAAATTCTGGGTACTCCATCACCTTTTCCCCTTGGATTGTCTCAATTGTGGTTTTCGTTTCTGTGGTTCATGAGCTCTTTCTAATTGTTCGACTCGGCCCTCCAGTTTTTCGTGGAGTT
>JAQYWG010000029.1 GCA_030145085.1 Thermodesulfobacteriota bacterium | reverse complement strand
ATTCCTCAGGATTTGCGCGCCTTGAATTTGGAGCTTTTTACTTTGCCATCGAATTTTGACTTTTTACGAGATCATCATAATTAGCCCCGCAAAACTAATTCGAGGACATCCCTTATCCCCCCAGGGGCTTGGCTAAAGGGAACTGGGGTGAAGGAGAGAATGAAGAGGGAAAAAACAACACCCCCCAGGATCTTTCTCTTCAAATCCAGTGGGGTAATGTCGTCCAAGGGTGGGGGATGGCGAAAGCCAAACAGGAGCACCAAAACGATCATGAGAGTCCACCCTACGTAGAAGAAGAAGCTGATTCCCGCCCAAAACATGATGGTCAAACCAAATATGACCTTGCTTTTCCTACCGAACAGGGCATAGGTAATATGCCCACCGTCCAATTGACCGACCGGGAGGAGGTTTAATGCCGTGACGAACAGTCCCACCCACCCGGCATAGGCCACGGGGTGAAGGATTAGGTCATAGCCTTCCGGCAAGTGTCCAAGGACGACCTTCTGGACGAGGACAAACAGCAATGAATCCCCAAGGTGGAAGAAATTATCCTGGGTCTGGGCCAGAAGAACCGGCCTGGAGAGGAGCAATCCAATAACGATGGCGGGAAGGGTAATGAGCAACCCCATCAGAGGCCCCGCCACCCCGATATCGAATAAAGCCTTTCGGGACCCCATCCTCCCCTTCATCTTGATGATAGCACCAAAGGTACCAAAGGGAGGAATGGGAACGGGCAAAAAGTAGGGCAGGCTCGCCGGCACTCCATGCCTCCTGCTCATGACGAAGTGGCCCATCTCATGGGCGAGAAGGATGGAGATCAACGACAGCGAGTACCAACTTCCCCCGATCAAATAGGTGGAAAAGACCGTCAGGGCGAAGAGCAGGATGTTCAACCGCTTTCCCCTCATCTTCACCCCTCATTTCCTCTTTCGTTTGAATCGGGTCTTATCCAGGAGCTTCTTGTGTTTATGCTTTCGAATCTTCTTTCTCCGCTTTTTGACGACATTCCCCATTTTCGGTCCTTCCCAAACGTAACTATCCGGTTACCCCCCGGAATAAACCAGACCCATTCCCCCTCCCGAGGCGACTTCCCTGGGCTGAAATCCGGGGTTAATGGACGATCAATCCACGATGACGTTGGTCTGGGTCCTCAGCACCCCGGATATGCTCTGGATTTTGCTGACGATGAAGTCCCCCAGCACGTTGACATCGGAGGCCTCGACAAGGGTAATTACGTCATAAGGACCCGTGGTGGCATTGGATCGCTGAACCCCACGGACCCGACGCACCTCCTCGGCGACTTCCCTTGCAGCCCCCGCTGTACATTCGATAAAGACATAGGCTGATATGGGCATACCAAACTCTCCCTTCCCCATGGGATCCCATGGGACGAAGGCTTCCCCAAGATCTTACCTATTTCCCCTCCAATTTACCGCGCAGCATTAAAAAGAGGGCGAAGGTAATTGCAAAAAGAAGGCATGTATCGGTAAATCGCAAATAGGCGCTGGGGGTGAGCCCAGCCGCTGTAGTTTGTGCCAATCTGCTTATGATGCCGATGACAACGCTGATCACTGCTACAGCAGTGGCGATGGCCATAAGGGCCTGCATGAATCTCTGCATTAACCCTTCACCTCCCTTCCATCGGGCCAAGGGATGATCCTACCTCACCACCTTGAGCTCCTTATTACCAATCGAATCCAGGGCTTGATAGAGCAATCCCTCAACATTTCTCCCCAGATCCCCCTCTTTCTCAACCCGGTAAATGGCGCATTTGACCGATTTAAAGGCTTTGCGCAGCAGAAATCTCCGCATCACCTCCTGTATCTTCCGGCTCTCCGACTCCTCCCCATGGGCAATGGACATGCGAATCTCGTCGTCCCCATATTTCTCAAAGACGTCCCCCTCCTTGAAGCGAATACCCCTCCCATAAATATCCTCAATGGACGCCCTATCCCCCTTCAGGAAGATGACTGAGATGGAATGATAGCCACCCTCCCCCAGGCCCAACAATTTCAGCCCTTCCTTGAACTTGAGGTTGTTCTCTTGGCTTCGATAGAGAACCCGAAGTCTCCTCGGCTTCTCTTCCAACTTCTTCTTCAATCTCTCAATAGCCCTGAGGTTGAATTCGAAGCTGGAATAATAGTTCTTAAAGGCGAACCCCAATTCATCAATCTTCTTGTCCCTCAACGAGTCCCTCTTGGCAGCTCTTCTATATTTTCCTTTGAGTAACTGCTGGACAGCCCTGATCTCCGCCAATCGATCCTTGATCTCCTTGTATTGGCGCTTCACCCGGGAAACGACATCCGGCGGAAAAGACTTTTCCGGAGAGACCATTCTACATCTATCCCGGAACTCATCGTGAATATCACTCAAAAACCGGCAGTTCATACCGATATTGTTTTCCAAGCTCATCACGTAGCGCCTAATCTTTAGATCTTCCATTCCGCCAGCTCAACCTCATCCTAATTCAACACAATTATACCATATGAACACGTTTTTCAAAACGATATATCCTCCGGAGTTTCCCATTTTTCTTGGGGCTCCGTTGTCCCTGAGCGTAATCTTTTGGAGAATTGGAATGATTGATTGCTGGAATAGTGGGTATCAAAAGCGGAAAGAATGGAGTGATGGAATGGTGGGAAAGAACAAAGTTTTTGTTTTCATTGCTCTCAACCCATCATTCCAATATTCCAATATTCCAGATCTTGCCGAAGGCCTAACCCTCTAGGGAACAGGATTTCACGAGCTATGGGGCTGTGCAACTATCGGGGAATGAACTTTCCGGGAGGCTGTACCGAACGGGAAAAGATCAATCCGCAGAGGAGAGAAAAGAAATGGTGGGCCATGCCTCTGAGGGTCCCTCTCCGTCCTTTTCCCTTTAGCCCGGGAAGAGTCGATGGGCCTTCATGAGTTTATCGCGTATCGGCTGATCGGCTTCCGGCATGGAGAGCCCTCTCAGTTCCTCCTTCCCCACCCACCGATACTCATGACATCCCAAGGCTTTCGGAGTCCCCTCCTTCAATTTGCACCGGTAACCGAGGAGCAGAACGGGATATCTCTCATATCGATGGTACACCACCTCCAAAATTTCCCCCACCTTGACCTCGATATCCAGTTCCTCCAAAAGTTCCCTCTTCAAACATGCCTTGGGATCCTCACCCGATTCCACCTTCCCTCCGGGAAACTCCCAGAGAAAGCCCCTATGGGATTGGCGGGGTCGTTTGGCTACCAAAACCCTGCCTTTTTGCATAACGATTCCGGCGGTAACGATTTTAAGGTCGTTCATATGTGCAATTTCGTACTCTTTTCGGATAACCTCCCTTGTATGGCAATTTGATTTCGGCCATTCCTCTTAGCCTTATAGAGGACTTCATCCGCTGATCTGATTAAGTCCTCCATGGTCTCCATGCCATCAGAAAAGCACGAGCCCCCCATGCTGACGGTAATCTTCCTCATGGGCTGGGATTCTTCATTGGGGAACGGGGCTTCCTCAATGGTCCTTCGAATCCTTTCGGCAACCTCCTCCATCTGGATCAAGTCCGCATGGAGCAGGATTATTGCGAACTCCTCGCCCCCATAGCGGCCGACGATATCCGTCTCCCTGATGGCGCCATTAATCAGTCTCGCGACCTCCCTGAGGGCATCATCTCCGGCTAAATGCCCATTGTTATCATTGTATACCTTGAAGTGATCGATATCCAGCATGATCAATGATATAGAAAGCCCGTATCGCTTTGCCCTCTCGAATTCATAGTGGAGGCGGCTTACGAGATAGCGATGGTTATAGATCTGGGTTAAATCATCAGTTATGGAAACCTCCTCCAGTTTTTCCATGACAGCCCTTAACTCACGGGCCCTTTCCTTATACAGTTCTTTAAGAGCCACGAGTTCCCGATTATAGCTCTCCAACTCCCGATTCTTCTCCTCCCAGCGGCGCCTCCACTCGCCGATCTCCCTCTCCTTCGTGAGAAATTCCTCTTCCAATCTCCGAATTTTCGTCTCAAGATCCTCGTAATCAGCCGCTTGGGTCATTTCCCCCTCGATGCACTACTTCAATTGGCCAAGCAGTCCTATAATGCCCGAAAAGATCAGGTAAAGGGCAACGAAGATATTGAGCAATCTAGGGATTACCAGGATAAGGATGCCGAGGATCAATGCAACCAAAGGGAGCAATATACCCGGATTTCCACCCAAAAACATTCCTATTTACCTCCCCCTCTGGATATGGAGAAACCCCCTCCATTAGGGGCTTCGGCCGATGGACGAGCGTATCCGCTGGAGGGGATGTCCCCGGCCCAGCATGGGGAACTCATGATATGAATCTCCCCTCTGACCCAAAATGGCATCGACCCTCCCCTGCATCCTTTGCAACCTCATTTCCCCGAAGGGCTTAACCTCTCTCAGCTCCGGACTGAGGGGATCGGAGGGGTTGAAATCCTGAAGGAGAAGCCTCCCCATCCCCACGAGTTGAAGGGCCGCCTCGTAGACCTGTTCTTCCGTGAGGAGGGTGGGGACTGCCGTCATCCGGAAGGTATAATCAATCCCCTCACTGGCCAATACGGAAATGCTCTTCCGAATCGCCGAAATGTCCACTGAAACACCAGCACATCGGCTGTAGGAGCCAGAATCCAAGGGACCTTTGATATCCATGGCCACGCAGTCCACCAGACCCCTCTCCGTGAGCTCCTTGATCCGGCCGGGGAAGGTTCCATTGGTATCAAGTTTTATGGCCCACCCCTCCCCCTTTATCCCTTCCAACAAAAGCGGTAGGTTGGGGTTCACAGTCGGCTCTCCACCCGTAACGCAGACCCCATCAATCCACCCCTTTAACCCTTTCAGGCGCCTCAAAATGTATTCCAGGGGGATGGTCTCAAACCTCTCGGGATTGATAACCAAGGGATGGTTGTGGCAGTAAGGGCATCTGAAATTGCATCCGGGAAGGAACAGAACCGCCGCTAACTTCCCAGGCCAATCCAGGAGCGAGGTCTCCCAGAAACCTTTGATCTGTAACCCCACCCTCTCCCCAATCCATCATGAGGTAAATAACCCGTTGGCCCTCAACATCTCTTCGATCTCTTGTGGAGTTGGGACGATACCCCTCCATGCCGCCAGCTCATTATCCTCCCCATCCTCCACGATGATGGTGGGGGTAGCCATCACCCCGTAAAAAGCCGCTTCCGCAAGCCCTTCGATGGTCCCCAAGTCATAGTCAATAACCTTCACCCCTGTCATCTTCAACCGATCCCCCACATCCTTGGCAGCAGGACATTTCGGACATTGCTCTTTCGTGAAGATCTTTACCGCCCCCATCTCTCCTCCTTTACCGATCGAAATGAGTCGCCTCAATCGTTGGGACTCCTCCTGATAATGATATCATTGTGATATGGTGTTGCCTCTGAATAGGAAAAACCCTCATCCCTTCATCCATCCAATTGGTGTGTGACCCTTAGTGTTTCGACTGTCTTCGGACTCATGAATCGAACGACTTAGCCCCCGATTTGCCCAGTTATGCCGATATCAAGGGAACCATCTCCCCTTCATATCTCTCATCTCTCCCTTCAACCCTAAGAAATCCCTGGTTTCTATACCGATCGTGGAGCTCCCCAATCTTTCCCTTGTTCCAGCTGGAAATCCTGGTAAAATACCCCGTAATTCGCGTGATTCCGTCCACATCCCTCGAACCACAATAACTACAGATCTCCGCAAGGCCACGGCTCGTCCGATGGCATCGGTTGCAGGTGGTGAACTCAGGGCTGAATGCGATCTGGTCGTTTTGGGTATGGTTAAAGGTTTTCATCACAAAATTGGCCAGGGATTCCTTTGAGGGTTTGGCCTCCCCCAGCCAGATATGGGTGAGGGCTCCCGCTTCAACCAATGGATGGAAGAGACCCTCCTGCCTTACCCTCTCGATGGGGTTCATAACCGCCCCGTTATTTAGATATGTGGAATTGGTGTAGTAGACCTCTCCCTGAGAGATATCCCCCTTGACGACATGGTGGGCCTTCTGCCAGTGGTATTGAAGATCTAGTTTGGCAAATCGATAGGCCGTGCTTTCCGCCGGTGTCTGCTCCAGGACGAAATGCATTCCATGCCTTTCGCTCAACTGATCCGCCAGAAGCTTCATGTGGGCGATCACCTTCAACCCGAACTTGAATGCCCCCTTGGACTCCCTCATCTGTTTGCCGGTGTGGATCTGAACCAGCTCGTTCAGCCCAACCATTCCAATGAGGTAGCTGGCCCGGTGCATTCTCAAGTAGGACGATCCATCTCGTTCCATGGCCAGAAGGGCCAGGGGGCCATTCTCCCCGTAGGAAAGGAGTTTTTCGATGAAGGTCTTCTTCTCCAGGTGGGCCCTGACGGCCATATCCATGAATTCCTCAACCCTTTCGAAGAGGGACCTGTCATCTCCCCCCGATAGGTAGCCAATCCGGGGGAGGTTGAGAGTCACATTCTGCAAGGCACAATATCGCATCTTCCATGGCTGTTTGGCATCCTCCAAATCTGAGGCATCCAATTTGAAGCTGAGCCGACAGCATTCGGATACCTTGGCCGTTTCCCCTCGATCGAAGACGAAGTAGGTGTTTCCCTTCTCGCTGGCCACGTCGCAGATGTGATGCAAAAACTCTAGGTGTCCCCGCGTCCTGAAGAACTTTTCAGTGATGTGGACGAGGGGCTTGGGAAAAAAGAAAGGCCTGCCAGAGCCGTCCCCCTCCTTGAACACCTCGAAGAGAAACCACGCAAATCTCTGGGCCTCATGCTCATATTGGCTGTAGGTCTTTCCCGTATACTCCCCCATCGGCCCGATGGCCGGTACGTCTTCAAAATGCCTCGGGATTTCCCAATAGAGGTTGAGGTCGGTGAAGATGGCCTGCCCCCCCCGGGCCACGGCCTGCTGGGAGAACTCGAAGATCATCATCTGGGCCAATTGTTTAATCTCCTCATCCCTCATCCCCACCAGGTGGGGGGCGAAAAAGAGGTTGACCGCATCCCAGCCGATGGCCCCGGCAAAATGGCTCTGCAGGGCTGCGGCAAATTTAACCATGTGGGCCAACAACACCTCCGCGTGCTTGGCCGGTTTGGCCATGGCGATGGAATTGGGAAGGCTTAGGCCGAACCGTTTGATATATTCCAGGGATTGTCCAGAACAGTATGGTCTATCGATGAACCCCAGGTCATGAAGGTGAATATCCCCTCGCATATGGGCATCGGCCACTTCCTCGGAGAACACCGAAAGCAGGGCATACTCCTTTTTGATCCTTTCCGCCAATGTGAGGTTGGTGGCCTCAGGCCCATGAGGTACATTGGCGTTCTCCTTGTTTGGATGGAGGATCAGCTGGTCCACGTCGTAAAGGGGCATACCCAACCGTGTATGCCTCTTGCGCTCCTGCTCCAATCCCCTCTCGATCAATTTCGCGTCCACCAACTCCCGGATGAGGGGGGAGGTCACCATGGAGATGGTCGATGAGGCAATGAGTTCCTCTACCTCACGGCTTATCTCTTGAGCAGTAACCACATCCACCTCCGTCTCCTTTATCAAGGCATCGACGATCCTCTGGCGATCCCAACCCGAAAACTGTTCATCCGAGGTGCGGACAAAAAGCGCCATATCCGTGGTCTCGTTATCCCTCCTCAACACCTTACCCTCCTCGGTCTTCTCCATAGCCCCTCCCATGGCATCTTTTTCCTATATATTGTACTGTTTTTTGAAAATACTACAATATGTAGGGCTTGTCAAGGGAAAAATACAAAAAAAAATTATTTCATGCTTTCCAGAAGTTGGGGCAATATCTCCCCGGATTTTCCGAGGATCGATTGATCTACCCATCCGGAAATGGGCGTTGGCTCCACATTGATCTCCACAATGAAGGCCCCTCCATTCCGGGCTATGGTGGGAAATGAAGCCACCGGTTGGACGACGGCAGATGTTCCAACCACCATCAGACATTCGCATTCCCTTAAGGCCATGTGGGAATCGGCCAGGTCTTTCTCCGAAAGAGATTCTCCAAACCAGACCACATCGGGACGGAGAAGGGCCTCACACTCGCACCGCGGGGGAATCTCCTTTAAGGGAACCTCATTATTGGGGAAAACCTTTCCCTCACCCATACACCTGACCCTCCAGAGATTCCCATGGATTTCGACGAGCTTCGTGCTTCCGGCCCTTCTGTGGAGTCCATCCACATTTTGCGTGATCAGGAGAAACTCCTCAAAGAGGTGCTCCATCGCAGCAATGGCCATGTGGCCCGCATTGGGTTTCTTTCCGGAAATCAATCGCCTCCTCCAATCATACCATTCCCAGACCAATCGGGGATTCCCCTGAAAGGCCTGGGGAGTGGCCAGATCCTCCGCACGATACCGCCTCCAGAGTCCATCCGACCCCCGAAAAGTGGGGACCCCGCTCTCAGCCGAGATCCCGGCCCCGGTTATCACCACGAGCCTGCTCACCCCCCTGAACCTTTCGATCATCTTTTGGGAAAATACCATCGTGCGCCTCCTCGGGGAATTTACTGCGGTTACGAATGCCGGAGCTAGCCTTCCCTCACTCCTTTCCCATGGGGATGATGTGTATGGGGGCCTCCAAAACCCTCTTGATGATCCCTATCAGTCCCTTCTCCATTGATTTTAGGGGAATGTGTTTCACCCTTGGATTGGAAAAATTACCCTTCACTTCAACATAATAGGCGATAATCGACTTATCCTCACCCGCGAGAATCCTTCCGACCACGGGCACGCTGCTCACAATCGTGTCGACGGTCCCCAGGGGGCGGAGGCCCACGGTTAAATCGAGGGCCTCACGGGCTATGTCCGCCTCCCCGATGATGGTAATCTTCATGGCATCGCTGTCCACCAGAAGATTGTTCGTCCTGGCGATCCCCTTGGCGATCCCAATCTCCCCCGTGATCGTATTGTAGGGAAGGCCTTCGCCGGTCAACCCCGGAAGTTTCCCCTTGAATAGTTGGAGGACGTTGAGTAACGAGAAGACCTTGGAGAGGAGGTGAAAACGTCGAATCCTCCCCTTTTCCATCCCAACCCTGAGCTTCCCCTCAAGGGATCGCCTCAATTCCTTCCCATTACTACCCCTTCCCATAAGGTTTCCCCATAGGTTGAAGATCCCGGTAATCCAGACTCGCTCCTCCAAGCCAAGATCCTTGAAGAAGCGACCGGCATCCACGTGGCTCAACTTTGGGTTCAATGCAAAGGCCACTTCACCTTTTTTGGCCAGATCTACCCAGGCCGTCAGGTCTACTGTCCCCCCCTTTACCTCGCAATGGAACCTCTCCAGGTTAAGCCTGCCCTCGGCTAGGGTGATACCGGCGGTAAAGTTTGAAAAGTCCGTATAGCGCCATTTCCCCTCCTCTACTCGAAGAGTGATCCCTCCAGACTGGGGGAGGCCGATCCCGCCTCTCCAGATCCATTCGTCTCCCCCCCCTTTTTTGGGTCTAAAATCCCCTATGTCCAGGTTTGGGGCACGGATACGCAGGTTGATTTTTGACCGCTCCCAGGTGAGGTAGTCCCGGACCGATCCCTCAATTTTCAGATGCGACCCCTTTAATCGGGCCTCCATCTTTGAAAGCCGAACCATCTTTGGGGTAAAATGGACCTCCCCATTGAGAAAACGGACCGGGGAGACCATTCTATGGTGTCGAAAAATTGCTTCTCCTAGGCTAACCCTTCCCTTATAACGTATCCCCTTGAACCCATTTCCCCTTCCCTTGAGATCGAGGGTCAACTTAGCCCCTCCCGATATACCCGAGAATGATTTCATGGCCTTGGAGATCCGCGGGAAAAGGTCTGGAAGGATGCGGGAAAACAATTCCCTCAAATCCAACTTCCCCCTCAGGGTAAGGTTTAGCCGCTGCCCGCCTCGTTTCCCAAGCCAGGGGTTTCCCATCTGTCCCTTTCCCCAAAAGGCCGAGTTCCCCACCTTCCCCCTGAGATCGATAAGACGAACCCGATTTTTCGAGAAAACGACTTTACCCGAAACCCCCGTGACCGGATCGCGGACTCCCTTAATGGAGAGACCAACTCCTTTAAGAACCAGATGGCCATTGTAGGTCAGCTTGGATGAATCCGAAAGTTTCCCCGCCACCCTGAGTTGGAGGTTTCCCATCCCGAACATATCCCGTATCGGAATCCCCTTCCTTATGGATGCCCCCGGCTTGGCCATGTCCATAATCCCGTCCAGATCGATCTCTCCGTCGAGGGAGAGATTCAATTGGGGAGAGGAATAGATTCGGGAAATAGTCACTTCAGCGGCATTGAACCTCGACTTCCCATAAGATCCTTTCAAATCCTGGAACCTCAGGAGCCCTTCCTCCAAAATCATCCATCCAGAGATGTTTTCAATGGGATTGAGAGCCTTGGCGAAAGGAAAGGCAACGCCATCCAATCGCATCTTCCCATAGATGAGATCCGCCTTCTTCGGATCTTTTAGCATGGGGAAGTCCTTGATAAGCCCTTTAATTCTGAAGGATACGATCCTCCCCTTTCCCCTGCGGGTAACCTTCCCCAAGAATTTCGCGAAGCCGGGGGAAATGATCCTCAGGGGAAGATATTTCTTGACCTCATTGTACCGAAAAGAACCCGTGGTGGCGAAGGCCTCTATCCGTCTTTTAGGAAATCTGATCTCATGAATAGTACACCTCCCCCTTATTTCAATCTCGGGGAGCCTAAAAGAGACGTCCGAGATGATCAAGCTCCTCCGATTCAGCCTGACATCGTAATCGACGACAAACTTCTTGGGTTTCAAGACCGTATTGAACACGTGCGGATAGTTGAATGCCCCATCCCTTACCTTGATCTGCCCCCGGGATCGAAAGAGCCCCGAGAAGTCCCCTTCGTAATGCCCGTTGATATCCAGAAATCCCTCGATCCCCTCCACGGGGATGTATGACCCATAGTAAGGTCGAAAGGGAAGGACATTCACATTTTTCGCCCGCACCTCTGCGGCTATTCGTATCTTGGACGGCTCAAGGGAATCCGGGAGGGGATGGAGCTTGCCGATAATTGAAATACGACCATCCGGTCCTTTGGAATTGGGTTGCCTTGCCTGGACACGAAAGGCAATGGGGGCATCCATGAATATTGACGTGAGCTCAATGTAGAGGTTCTCTACCCCTACGATAATGGGCCCAGATGCTACGAAGTCGTCTTCGAAATGGATACTCCCTTTGCGGATCTTAATCTCCCCACCGGTAAAGGAGGATAAAAGGTGCTGGATATAGGGATATCCCTTTTCGCCCCTGAGAATCGACTCCTTCCCCTTGGCCCCAAAATTGAAATTACCCTCGCGGCTTCTCCGGAGGTGGACGGAGGGCTTTTCTATGATGAGCAACTTCCACTTCAACTGCCTTTTTAGGAGGGAAAGGAGCTTCATCTGGAGGATTAAATTCCTGGCCCGGATAAAATCGGATTTCCCATTCCGATCCTTGATGACGAGATCTTGAAATTCGATCCCGATCCCGCCCAGGAAGCGCAAGCTGGCCCCACGAATTTGCACATCCCTGTCCGTAGCGGCTCTCAGCCGAGACTCGATAAGCCCCCTGTAGCGTTGGGGGAGCGCAATCGATCTCAAGAGAAGGATTGATCCGGCAAATAAGGCGATGAGGAGCCCGGCAATGATCCAAAAAAGGACTCTTCTCCTTACTCTCTTCACCTTTGCCCTCCCCATCGGGATCAAACGGCCCTCGCCAGGGTGAAGACGTCGACTCCCACTGCCCCTGCCTTCAATAATTCCCCGGCGCATTCATTGACCGTCGACCCGGTGGTCATCACATCATCGATCAAAAGGACCCGCTTCCCTCGGACCGCTCCCGGATCCGCCACGGCAAAGGAGCCCTTTACATTTTTCTCCCTTTCCTTGGTGCTTAAATTAATCTGGGGGGGAGACCATCTGATCTTCTTCAAGAGGAATCCCTCACAGGCAATGCCCGTCCTCCGCCCGATAGCCCTGCCCAATATCAAGGCTTGATTGAACCCCCTCTCCCTCAGCCGCTTTGGGTGCAATGGAACGGGCACCAGAAGATCATATGAGCCATAGTCAATAAACGGATAGCCCCTGTCCAAGAGCCCGACCAAGGACTTGATCAGAAAGGACTTCCCCTTATATTTCAACAGATGGATCGCCTCGCGTATCGGCCCCTCATAGACCCCCAGGGCCCTTGCCGAACCGAAATGCCATTGCCTCCCAAGGCATTGCCCACAGAGGTAACCCTCCCCCATCTCCAGAGGAAAGGGAAGACCACACGTTGGACAGATGGGGGGTGAAATGAAACGGATATCCCGGAGGCAACCCGGGCAGATTTCCGCCGTGTTATCTTCAATCAAGGAGGCGCCACAGAAAGCGCAGAGGGGAGGGAAGATCAGATCGATCAACCCTTTGACAATCCCTTCCATCTCCCTCCATGGAGGAGAATCTTCTCTATTTATAATCTCCATCTGGCGACCCTTTCCCATTCACCTTCCCTATGGGATTTTGAATGAAAAGGAGGTATTTGTCAATCACATTGAAAGAGGGGAGGGAACCCTTGGAGTCACCTCTTTTTGGAGAAAAAGGAGAATCTTTATTTGAATAGACTGGAATTTTCATTTTGTACTAGTTTTATTATGATCATCTACCCCTTTCAACAAAAATGCCCCTTTTATGGGGCTTGCTTGAGCCCTGCTGATGTATGGGAAATACATCTGGATGAATCCATGAAAGGTCCGGTGCTTGCTCCGGTTTCATTTGACAATAGGTAATTTTGGGCTTACTAAAGAACCGGGAGACCTACCATTAGCTGGGAACCGTGAATGGGACGGAACGCTCCTGGTGGTTGGAAGTCTAAATCTCTACTCAGGTGGGACCCGAAGACAAGGGTACAGAGCTTCCCGACGGGACTTATGGGACTACTAGACTTCTGCATAGTTCCCGAGACGGAAGGAATTCCTGTGGTTGTGCCTGACCTGGCCAAAAGCGAGCTGTCTATGATACACTTCTCCAAGTGGCCGGCAGGTGAAGCGGGGCGTACAGAAGAAAAGGGAATCTCTCAAGTGTCCTTTTGGAAGATATCGGAGAAGAAAGATAATTTTGAGGTCTTTGCCCAAGTGGAGGTGCTTGGCGATGACCTGCTGGTGGTCCTCTGGGGTGGGACAAGGCCGCATATTGGGGCCATCGGAATGGCCCAGCCCCGCCCTAGTTTAAAGGGTTCCAAGACAATAAGTGCTACCAGTTCGGCCTTCACGTTTTTAGGACATAAAGAAGATGTGGTGGCCAAGGCGATGTCAGAAGAGCTGGCGAGGAAGTTGAACAGAAAGGTGGTGGTAGTTGCCGGGATGCATTGGGAGGGGTTGCGGGATGAGGGTATAGAAGAAGTCATTGGCATCTGTCAAAGACTTAAGCACAGGATACTAGAGGAGATACGGAGATTATGAAGCGGATCATCGTGGGGATTACCGGGGCCTCGGGTGTTATCTATGGGATACGGTTACTGGAGGTGTTGAAAGATCTAAAGGTGGAAACTCATTTGATCCTAACCGACCCGGCCAAACAGACCATTCTCCTGGAGACCACCTTTACCGTTGAAGATGTGGAAGGATTAGCTTATAAGGTTCATAATATTAAGGACTTAGCAGCTCCAATATCCAGCGGTTCCTTCAAGACTAATGGGATGGTGATCGCCCCCTGTACCATAAAGACCCTTTCCGGGGTAGCCCATTCATATAGTGAAAACCTCTTGATCAGGGCCGCAGATGTAACCTTGAAGGAGCGGCGGTGGCTGATTTTAGTGGTGAGGGAAACACCACTGCATAAGGGTCATTTTGAGTTGATGAATAGAGTCGCTGACAGAGGAGGGATTATCTTGCCGCCTGTTCCCGCCTTTTACCATTCTCCCCGAAGGATCGAGGACTTGATCGATCATACGATAGGTAAGATACTGGACCTCATGAAAATAGATCACTCCCTTTATAAGAGGTGGGAGGGGTAAAAAAAGGGGAAAGGGGACAGGCCCCTTTCCCCTTCAGGGAAATTCCTCTGAAACCCTCTCGAGCTCTTCCTTGCATCTGACACAATACCGTGCGTTGGGAATGACTTCGAGGCGCTTCAACGCGATGGGTTCTTCACACTCCTCGCACATCCCAAAGCTTCCGTTCTCGATCCGATCCAGGGCTTCGTCCACCTCAATCAATTTGGCCCTTTCATTCTCGCTCAAACTCATGAGGAGATGGCGATTGTAAATGGTGACGGACTCATCCCCGATATCCTGAATCCCGTTCTGGCCAATCTCCTGGGCAGACCCATCTCGTTGTCTCATTTGTCCGATAATCTCCTCCCTCGCTTGAAGTAACTTCTTTTTAAACTGTTCCACTATTTTAGGCTCCATTTTCCTTCCGTACAAGGCGGCTAACCGCTTACCTTGGCCCCCAGGTTGAACCTCCTTGCCTTCTGCTCCACCTTATCCACCCTGGGTGCGTCGAGCCAAAGTCCTTCCAGGTCGTAAAACTTCCTAATCGGGTCAAGGAAGACATGAACCACCACATCGTCGTAGTCCATCAAAATCCACTTCCCCCGTTCAAACCCCTCTATTCCCAGTGGACGGATGCCCATCTTCTTCAAATCCTCCTCTATGGAACGGGCGATGGCCTGGACTTGGCGATCCGACCTCCCGCTACAGAGGAGGAAGTATGCAGCAAGGGAGGAGACGTTTTGAACATCCAAAAGGACCAGGTCGAAGGCCTTCTTCTCCAAAGCGGCCCGGACGCAATGGAGTGATTTTTCCCTCGAACTCGTAGCCTTGCTATTTCCTTCAACCATCTTTGGCAATTTCGAAATGGTATCCTATTCTAATCCCCCTTCGTCCTGTAAAAATGGTGTCGCTTGATATATCGCTCCACCTCGCGGGGAAGAAGATATCGAACGGACCTCCCCTTCCTTACCTCTTCCCTGATCTTGGTGGAGGATATGTCCAAGAAGGTAACCCCTTGCAAATAAATCGAATATCCATCCCGATGGATAAACCGGTCTCCCCCTTCATCGTAGACGAAGGCATCGGCTATTTCCGGGGGAAGAATGGTAGCCGAAAAGGGCTTATCGAAACCCGGCCTTGTCATCACGATAAAGTGGCACAGGGAGAAGAGTTCTTGAAAGGACTTCCACGTTCCAATCTCTAAAAAGGCGTCCATGCCCAGAATGAAGAACATGTCCGAGTCGGAACCATACCGCTCCTTGAGAAATTGGATGGTCCCGATGGAATAGGACTTACCCGGTCTCTTCAACTCAATGTCGGATGGGGAGAAGTAGGGATTGCCCGAGATCGCCGCCCGCACCATCTCCATACGGTGCTCGCCCGGAATTCCACTTTCAACTTCCTTATGAGGGGGCACTGCCGCGGCGATGAAAATGACCCTTTCCAGATCAAACCGTTCCCGGATCTCTTCTGCCGCCCTTAGATGCCCTAAATGGATGGGATTGAACGTTCCGCCGAAGATCCCTATCCTCACCCCTCACCTCTGCCTTCGCTACCCTATCTGTCCCCGAAACGTGTAATGCGAGAGCAGATACCCCCCCGACACTATATGGTCAAAGGGATAAAACTCTACCATAACCGCTATGGTTTTCTATACCCTTTCCAAACCCCTTTCCCTACCCTCCTCAACCCAATGAATAACTTCCCTCATCAAATCTTCCACTCCCTCCCCCGTTAAAGCGGAGATGGGAAAGAGCTGTATCTCCATCGCCTCGAATCTTTCCTTAAGTTCCTGAATTCTGCCTTGAACGTGCTTCAGGTCAATCTTGTTGAGGGCAACCAGCTGGGCCTTATCCAATAAGCTCACGCTGAAGGCCTCCAGTTCGCGGTTAACGGACCGAAAGTTTTCGATGGGATCGGAGCAGCAGGGGTCAGAGATGTCGATGAGATGGACAATCAGGCTCGTCCTTTCGATATGGCGTAAAAACCTCACACCCAGTCCTGCACCACGATGTGCTCCCTCAACCAATCCGGGATGGTCGCCCACGACGAATTGACCAAATTCACCGTACTCTGCTACACCGAGGTTAGGAATGGTAGTTGTAAAGGGATAATGGGCGATCTTCGGCCTTGCCGAGGATATCCTTGCCATGAGAGTCGATTTTCCGACATTTGGATATCCGATCAACCCCACATCGGCTAAAAGCTTCAATTCCAGGCTCAAGCGCCTCTGCTCGCCCTTTTGGCCCTCCCCTGCCCGGGAAGGTGACGGATTTGTTGAGGAGGTGAATCGAGCATTTCCCCTTCCCCCCTTACCTCCCTTGACCACCACACATTTTTGTTCCTCTGCGGTTACGTCCTGGATGAGTGCACCGGTTTCCACATCCTTAACGGTGGTTCCCATGGGAACCCTGACAACGAAATCCGCCCCCCCCCTTCCGGATCGCTTCCTTTTGCCGCCGGGCTCGCCATTTTCGGCCTTAAGGTGCCGTGGAAAAGAAAATTCCAAAAGGGTTGACAGATGTGGATCACCTACTAGGAGGATGTCCCCTCCCTTTCCACCATCCCCTCCGTCTGCTTTCCCTTTTGGAATGAATTTTCCTCGCCCGAAACTTACACAACCCTTACCGCCATCACCTGCCTTAACCCATATCTTCGCTTCGTCCACGAATTTCGTCGTCCCGGTGGTGCCGGTCTTGAACCTCTTAAGGGGCATAGACGCTGACCTGTTTTCGGTTCCCTCCCTTGCTCTCGAACTTCACAACCCCATCTAGTTTCGCGAATAGCGTATAATCCCTTCCCATCCCCACGTTTTGCCCGGGGTAGACCTTAGTACCCTTTTGCCTCACCAGGATATTTCCGGCACGGACAACCTGCCCGCTGAATCGCTTAACCCCCAATCGCCGCCCAGCGCTGTCCCTTCCATTTCTCGAGCTCCCCCCTGCTTTCTTATGGGCCATGGAAACTTCCCTCCCTTTCTCCCTATTTCAACTTCTCAGGCTTTTATCCGTGAAACCATCAATTTGGTGTAGAGTTGACGGTGTCCCCTCTTCCGCCTGACGTTTTTCCGCCTCTTCATCTTGAAGACGACGATCTTCTTGGCCTTACCCTGTTCGACGATTTTGCCAACAACCCGTGCCTTGGAAACGCTAGGGGTTCCCACTTTGAAGGTTTTTTCACCACTGACCAGCAATACATCCTTCAATTCGACAACGTCCCCCACCTCTCCGTTGATCCTTTCGGTTTGGATCAAATCACCCTCGCGCACCGTGTACTGTTTCCCTCCCGTCCGAACTACTGCATACATTGGATCATCCCCTCTCGGGAAGATTTTGTGGGATTAAAGGTAATATATTTTCCCATCATTGTCAATCCCATTTGCCTCCCATTTTTCTTTCGAGGGCTTCCTTCAAACTTCCACAATCTCGAATTGATCCTGATGGAGTCCATCTTTGGCCTTAATGACGATCTTCTTGTTCAATTTT
Organism: Thermodesulfobacteriota bacterium; assembly: GCA_030145085.1. Taxonomy (GTDB): domain Bacteria; phylum Desulfobacterota; class BSN033; order WVXP01. The sequence continues at coordinate 4,366 of JAQYWG010000029.1, read as the reverse complement.
CTTTCCAGCTCTTCGATACCCATTCGTTCCTCGTCATATAAGAGATCCGCTACTTCGGGATTAACATCCACCATTACGGTGGCTCCGCCCAAACCAGAAACCATCCGCTCAATCTCCCGAAAGATATCATAGCAGACGGTGGTTTTCGACTTGATATATCCCGCTCCATCACAATAGGTGCACGGCTCGCACAGGATCCTGGGAACGCTCTCCCGAGTCCTTTTGCGGGTCATCTCAACCAAACCCAATTCGGAGATCTTCAGGATATTGGTCTTCATCCGGTCCTTCTTAAGCGCTTCCTCCAAGGCGAGATAAACCTTCTCCCGATCTCCATCCCTCTCCATGTCGATAAAATCAATGATAATGATCCCTCCGATATTCCTCAATCTCAACTGGTAGGCAATCTCCTTCGCCGCCTCCAGGTTGGTCTTGAGGATTGTATCCTCTACATTCCTCTTCCCTACAAATCGCCCCGTATTAACATCGATGGCCGTAAGTGCCTCTGTCATGTCGATAACGATATATCCCCCTGATTTCAACCATACCTTCCTCCCCAAGCTCTTGTCGACCTCCATCTCGATTCCGTATGCATCGAATGTGGGTTCCCTTCCCTCGTAAATCTCGATGTCACACTTGAGCTTGGGCATGTAAGTCTTGATGAAGTTGATGATATTCCGATATTCCTCTCGGTCGTCGACGACGACCCTTCTCACCTCTGGCGAGAGGAGATCCCGGATGACCCGGAGTACCATAGTCAGATCGCTGTGGATAAGGCAAGGCGCTGAGGAATTTTCCTTCTTCCTCTGAATGTTATCCCATAGCTTCAGCACAAAATCCATGTCCCCCCTGAGTAACTCCTTGTCCCCTCCCTCACTGGCCGTTCTCACGATGAAACCCAATCCCTGCGGTTTGATCCCCTGGACAATTTCCATCAATCGCCTTCTCTCACCATGGTCCTTGATCCTCCTGGAAACACCGACATGGTCAACCGTGGGCATAAGCACGAGATAGCGGCTTGGGAGGGTGAAATGGGACGTAATCCTCGTCCCCTTTGTCCCAATGGGCTCCTTGGAGACCTGAACGAGGATTTCTTGCCCTTCACACAGAAGGTCTTCGATCTGTGAAGGTTGGAAGGGATAGATAGGAACTCCATCCATCTCGAATTCAAAATCCCCTTCTCCATTCGATCCCTCTTCCAACATAAGACTGTATTCCTCGATATCCCTATAGACATCGGAGACGTAGAGAAAGGCCGCCTTTTCCAAGCCGATATCCACGAAGGCCGCCTGCATTCCAGGTAATACCTTCATCACCTTCCCTTTATAGATGCTACCGACGATGCTTCTTCCCTTGGTCCTCTCGATATAGAGCTCTGCGACCATGCCATCTTCCAACAGAGCTACCTTCGTCTCCTGGGATGTGACGTTTATGACGAGTTGGTTTGACATTCGATAGACTCCCTCATCTCTCCACCAGCTTGATAAACCGCAATCCCTTTATCTCTTCTTCGGTGAGGCCGAAAACCCACCTGATCACCTCTCTTGCCCGGGGCTTCTGTCCGTCTTTTCCCCTCAAAATGAATTCGATGACTCCCCCCTTCCAGTTCAATACCTCCCGGAATGAGGGAGGAAGTTGACTGGCATCGGTTTCCGGCAAAGGGATCGTATATCGTATCCCGACCTTGTCCACCATGGAACGAAGGTCGATTTGCCCGATTCCCCGCTTTCTCCTTTGAGCATGGATGAGCTGATCCCTTTCTAAAAAAACATCGATTTTCTCCTGCAGTTCGTTAAGCTGGGAAAAGCCCAAAACGCACCAGTGGTCTTCCTCGATGTCCCCTCTCCTTCGTGAGGGGGAAATGATTTCCAGGGATGAAACTCCAAGTCCCTCCGGCAATTCCCCGTTGAGCTTCTCCATGAAGGTCTCCATCCCTATCGGCTCGAAGAGCTCGAAATCCGCCAACTCTGCTAAGCTTTCCATCCCAAGGGGGAGTGCCCCCTCAAAGCGAATTTTGGGCAAGGGATGAAATCCCCGCGAATAGAGCAGCGGCAGATGAGCCCTCTTCGCTGCCCGATGAAAGGCGGTCACCATCTCAAGGTGAGATAGAAATCTCGCTTCCCCGAGTTTAAAAACCCTTGCCCGAATTCGCATTGGCGAATTCACCCGCCTCCCCTGATAAATGTTCGGCCTGGGGACTACCCCTCGTTTCAACCGCAGTCCCGTCCCGTTACGATCACATGCCCCACAATCTTCACAGGAATCCTCCCTGCACTGGAGAGACATTTCGCCCCCCATGCTCCTTTCCCAATCCCGAAGGAGAAACTCCTTCTCCACCCCCGAATCGATATGTTCCCACGGTAGCACTTCCGAAAAGGCCCTCCTGCGATTAGCATAGCATTCCATGCTCACCCCGCAGGAATCAAAGGCCCTCTTCCACAAATCGAAGCTAAAATGCTCTCCCCACCCATCGAACCGGCAGCCCAGGTTGTGGGCTTCCATGAGGACTCGGGAAAGTCTTCGATCACCCCTTGCGAACACCCCTTCCAGGAGGCTCATACGAGGATCTTGCCACTTGAGCCTTACCCCATGATCCCGCAACTTAGATCTCAAGCAAGTATGTTTGTCCAGGATCTCTGGCAGGGGGATTTGAGGCTCCCATTGGAACGGGGTGTGGGCTTTTGGGACGAAGGTGGAGACGCTCGTATTCACGTGGATTGGAGCCCTACCCCTTCCCCCCACGAAACGGAGCCTCCCGGATAGTTCCCCCACTGCCCTGAGGTCTTCTTCCCTCTCAGTGGGGAGGCCGATCATGAAGTATAACTTAACTGATTTCCACCCCCTTTGTGAGAGATGCCACGTCGCCTCAAACAACCTGTCTTCTTCAACTCCCTTGTTTATTACATCCCTCAGCCTGGGGGTTCCGGCTTCTGGGGCCATGGTGAATCCGGTTTTACGAACCCTCAAGATTTGGTCCATCATCTGTTGGGTCAGGGTCTCAATCCGCATAGATGGAAGGGAAATAGCCACCTTCTCCCCCGCATATCGGCCCATCACATCCGTCAATAATTCCCGGATGGAGGTGTAATCGCCAGCGCTGAGGGAGAGCAGGGAGATCTCCTCATATCCCGTCGCGGCCAGCCCTTTATGTATAATCCCTTCCACCTGATCAAGGCTTCTCTCCCGATAAGGCCGATAGGTGAAACCAGCTTGGCAAAATCGACAACCCCTTTTGCAGCCTCTAGCGATCTCCACGGTTAACCTATCGTGGATAACCTTCATAAAGGGAAGGATGGGACGGGTGGAATGGGGGACCTTATCCAAATCACGGATCAATCTTTTTTTTACCCGGCCTACCTCCTTTGATAGGGGCCTGATCTCCGCTATGGTATTGTCGGGGTTATATCGAACCTTGAAGAAGGAGGGGATATAAACACCGGGTATCCTCGACAATTCCTTTAACAGCGCGCCCTTATCACCCCTGGCCTCCTTCCACCGAAGAACGGTATCGGCGATTTCCAGAACGGCCTCTTCGCCCTCTCCAATCAAGATGGCATCGAAGAACTCCGCCATGGGTTCGGGATTAAAGGCGCATGGCCCACCGGCTAGAATGATGGGATAGTTCTCGTCCCGCTCATCGGCCAAAAGGGGAATAGATGAGAGGTCCAGCATATTTAATACATTGGTGTAACTCAGTTCATACTGAAGGGAGAAGCCGATGACGTCGAAATTCCTCAGGGGTAAACCCGATTCCAGGGAAACCAAAGGCATCCCCTTACTCCTGAGAATGGCCTCCATATCAATCCAAGGGGCAAAAACTCTCTCGCAAGCGATGTCATCCCGGGAGTTGAGGATGGAGTAGAGGATCTGAAGGCCGATGTGGGACATGCCCACTTCATACGCATCCGGAAAGGCAAGGGCGAACTTGACTCTTACTTTCTCTGAGTCTTTGTGAAACGAATTAACCTCGTTACCCAGGTACCGTGATGGCCTGGAAACGAAGGGTAATATTCCCGTTATCATTAACTACCCAGGATGTTGAGAATTTTACTAAAAAAATAAGATACTTACCGCTATTTGTCAACTGCGGTGGGCCGTAAGCCCTCCGGGCTTCTCGGGGAATCTACCGGAAAGAGGGATCCCAACTCAGGGGAGTTCGATGGCAGGATCGATATATGACGACCGATAGAGACGATGAAGGCCGATTCCCAGGAAAATTATTGAGAGTCCGTACAAAACGAGATAGGAAAATTAATATCAACATACCTCTGGCTGCACTTCCAAGATGAGAAGTCTATAACTATCGACTTTGAACCCGTTCCTTCGTCTCCTTGAGCAATCGCCTTCCCTTTCCCAGCCTTTCCTTGAG
>JAQYWG010000299.1 GCA_030145085.1 Thermodesulfobacteriota bacterium | reverse complement strand
TGTTGAGCCTTCCCCATGCCGCAAGGCCGGAATCGGCTTCTTTCATCGATGCCCTTTTTACGGCAACCTCGGCCGTGTGTGTGACGGGGTTGATTGTAGTCGACACGGGAAGCTTCTATTCTCGGTTCGGCCAGGTGGTCATTTTGACCCTCATTCAAGTGGGGGGATTGGGGATCATGACTTTTTCCGTGTTCTTTTACCTCCTCCTGGGACGGTCCGTAGGCATTCGTGATAGGAGGATCATTCAGGATACCTTCTCCCAAGTCCCTATAAGGAATATCTCCGTACTTTTGAAATCCGTGTTTCTCTACACCGCCGTGATTGAATGTGTCGGGACCCTCTTCCTCTATATCACGTGGAGGCGCTTTTTCTCCCCCTTGAAGGCTTTGTACTATTCCTTCTTCCATGCCGTATCGGCCTTCTGCAACGCCGGATTCTCCCTATTCTCCGATAGCTTCGCCAGTTTTCAAAATAATATCCCCCTGAACCTCTCCATCACTTCTTTGATCATCTTGGGGGGAATGGGTTTTATCGTCCTGAAGGAGATCGTCGGTATCGGGTTTCGAAGAAACCTCCCCCTTCGGATTTCCCTCCATTCAAAGGTGGTGCTGACGACATCGGCAACGCTCATCGTACTGGGCACCCTTTTCATATTCTTCATCGAACGGAATAACAGCCTCCTGAAATCTCCGTTGGGCGAACAGATTCTCATCTCCTATTTTCAATCGGTCACCAGTCGAACGGCGGGGTTCAATACCATTCCCATGGTGAGCCTCAGCAACCCCACCCTCTTCATTCTCATCATCCTCATGTTCATCGGTGCCTCTCCCGGCTCATGCGGGGGTGGGATCAAAACCACCAATCTGGCTACGCTGTTGTCCCTGGCCTTCAACCGATATAAGGGAAGGGAAGGGGCAAACGTATTCAAACGAACCATCCCCCAAGAGACCGTTTCCCGTTCCGTCTCCATCATATTGGCCTCCATTTTAGCCGTAACCATCATAACGATTTTTCTCCTCATAACCCAAATGGGCGACCTCAGCCATACGGAAAGTAGGGGCTTATTCCTCGAGTATCTCTTCGAAACCGTATCAGCCTTTGGAACCGTGGGTCTTTCAATGGGCGTAACGACCAAACTCAATCCGGCCGGCAAGCTGATCACTATCGCCATGATGCTCCTTGGTCGATTGGGCCCTCTTACCCTCGCCTTTGCCATGGCCCAAAGGGTGAGAAAAGGCGAGTTCCAATATGCCGAGGAGAATATCATCGTCGGATAGAAAGGAGCGAAGATGCCGAAATTCGTAATTATCGGCTTGGGAAATTTCGGGTTTTACCTGGCTAAGAGCCTCTCTGAAGAGGGGAAAGAGGTCATCGCGGTGGACCACAATAAGGAAAGGGTACAACGGGTACAGGATTTTTGCTCTTATGCGGTCGCGGGGGATGCCACCGACAAATCCATTTTGGAATCCATCGGCATCAAAAAGGAGGATGCGGTGATTGTCAGCCTGGGGGATAGCATAAGCGCGAGTGTCCTGGTTACCCTCTATCTAAAGGACCTGGATATTGAGAATATTTACGTCAAGATCATCAGCGAAGACCACGGAAGAGTCCTGGAAAAGATTGGGGCAAGGGAGATCATTTTCCCGGAAAGGGATTTGGCAAAAAAGGTGGCAAAAACCCTATCATCTCCCAACCTCATTGATTACCTGCCCCTGACCGAAGAATACACCGTCGTTGAAATTGCCGCGCCCAAGGAGTTTATCGGAAAAACCCTGGCCGAACTCAAGTTGAGGAATAAATTTAACATCAGCATCCTTGCCGTAAGGGGCCTCATCCCGGAAACGATAACCTTGAACCCGGGGGGAACGTTTACCGTAAAGGACAGCGACATCCTCCTCGTTCTGGGAAAACCCGATGATATCGACAAGATTAAGGGATAGCTGAAAACATCCCCAGAAATTGGTAGGCCTCCTCCACGCTCTTGACGAAGTAGGAAGCCTCACCTGCCCCTTTTCGAGGTGAAACCAGGATGGTCAACCCCCG
>JAQYWG010000298.1 GCA_030145085.1 Thermodesulfobacteriota bacterium | reverse complement strand
GAGATCGATCATGGTGACGTCAGCAACTACCCTTTTTTCGTTGTCCAGTACCGCGATTTCATCTGCGTTCTTCCCAATCATCCTTCTTAGCACCACCTCCACATCCTCATCTTCCCCAGCAAATATGGGGTTTTTTTGCATGATGTCTTTCGCCGTCTCTGTGGTAATCATGCTCATAATAGATCGTGGGTGAATTTGGGGCTCGTGGCTTCGACGAAAGACATGTTTTACCAGCGGTCCCAAAGCGATAACACCGAGGAGTCTTCCATCTTCATCCACCACATAGAGCAGCCGGGAATGTTGATACCGGACCATGGCATTGATCATTTCTTCAATGCTTGATTCTTGGCGAACAAGCGGGAGCTCTCGGCCTTTGAGGCCGGCAATCACCTCCCCTATTTTTACCTGATGTTCCTCTTTCTTCGGATTCCCTAACCCCTGCCCTTTCATATATTCTCCTTCGATGAGACCACGTCTCAAACCGATAAAGACGAGCCAGACAGAGCTCCTTCCCGGTCATATGCCTGGTACGTGAATGGAATGTAAAGGAGTATCTACTCCGGAAGTTGGACACCCTTTCATCCGTCTAACGAAGTCCTAAAAGTCATGCCCTTCCTGCCTCCCCTGATTTAACGAGAGCATAACGGACCAAAAGCGGGGAGAGAAGTTCGTTGATGATCACCGATCCCAACACGGCGCTCACCATCACTTCCGATATTGGGGTAGCTCCAAAGAGATCTTTGGCTATCAGGACTAAACCAACGGTCACACCGGCCTTTGGCAAAAGCCCAAGGCCCAGGTACTTTTTTACCGTTTCAGGAGCGTGGGAGATTTGAGCCCCAAGGCGGGTCCCCAGGAACTTCCCGGAAAACCGACCAATGACAATGAGCAGGGCCAACCAGCCGGCTATCCCGATAACACCGAGGTCGAGATGTGCCCCTGCCAGGGTGAAGAACATCATGAAAATGGGTTCTTCTATGCTTTCTACCACCCCAAACAGGTCTTCCCCGTGTCTAACAAAATTGACCACCATAAACCCCAACACCATGTTGGCAAGCAGAGGGGACGACTTGAGGCTGAGAGCCAGTCCGCTGGTAAAAAAAATGGATCCAACCATCACTCCCAGCATCGCCTCCCTCCGAGGGATAAAGCGAATCAACTTTCCAATGCATAACCCTACCACTCCACCCAAGGCCAAAGCGATCGTTATGTGGAGGCTGGGAGAAATCAGCATGCTATGCCAGGAGAGAGAATCCTGCGTTATGAGGCTGCGAGCGACAGTAACAGCAAAGGAGTAAAAGAGAATTGTCAAACCGTCGTCTAAAGTTACAACCCCCAGAAGTATGGTGGTGAGCGGGCCTTTGGCCTTGTATTCGTGGATAATGGCCAGGGTAGCCGCAGGAGCGGTAGCTGCAGAAATAGCTCCTATGACAATGGCCATGGGAAGGTAGACATTCCAAAAGGAAAACTCCGAGCCGTGAATCAGTGGGAAGAAGGTACCGACGACCGCTGTTACCAATACGAGGGCAGCTATGGCCTGGAGAAGGGTGATCCAAAATATGTGCTTTCCCAGCCTTTTCATCCTCGCCAACTCCAAAGTCCCCCCGATGGAGAATGCAATGATCCCCAAAGCCATATCGGTAATAATGGCCAGATCCTCTTTCACCAGCTCCTCATGGAAGACCCCCGAAATGGAGGGACTGAGGAGCATTCCGGCCACGATGTAGCCGCTCACCCGAGGGGCTTTCAGAGAGTTGGCGATCTTTCCACCCACATAGCCACAGAGAAGTAGGAGCCCTATGTGGAATAAAGGATGGGACTGTTCTAAGAGGCTGATTAGGTAAAGACGAGATAGTTCCATAAGACTATTGTATCCGGTTCTGATGGTGAAGTGTTCTGCCCGTGTAGTTGTATGGTAGCAAAAAGTATAGGGCACGTCGAATCAAAACTGGAGTCTCACATTCTTCCCAACAAAGAGTATGGAGAAGCTTTCCTATGAAGTGGTCCCTTGAAATTCCTTTCTTTATTGAGGAAAATAAATTAGCCATGAAATTAACTCGTTACATCCCACTATTGCCGGCTCAAGCTGGAATGGAAAATGTGAAGCTCCCCGCCCACAGGGCGGGACTTCCCGGAAATGAAATTTCATTTTTAATT
>JAQYWG010000297.1 GCA_030145085.1 Thermodesulfobacteriota bacterium | reverse complement strand
CACGATGGCCATGCCTCAAGGGAGGGGGAGGAGGAGTATTGCTATCTCCAGTATCCGGGTTACCTCTGCCTTTACAGGAAATTGATGGAACCGGTGGAACTTCTGAAATCCCCTTGGATCAGACCAGAAGATATCCCCCACTACGAGGATTTGGGATACGATCATTTCAAAATCACAGAGCGATTTAAACGCACCCCCCTCCTCCTCGAACACGTAAGGGCCTATGAAACACGGCATTACGATGGAAACCTCCTAGATCTTTTCACCCTTCCGAGGAAGGGGGCCTTCACACCTGTCCATTTGGAATACTTTATTAAACCCGAACATGTGAACATCATGAAGATCTCCGAATTGGCGAAGGTCTTCGACCTAGAGGTCCGGGAACTCATTCAACTGGATAATAGGAAACTGGATGGCTTCATTGAACATTTTAAGACGAAGGATTGCAATCAGAGCTCCTGTTCAGACTGTCAGTATTGTGAAACTGTCTTCGAGGAGGTGGCGGTGGTAAAGGATGAGGAGGTGGAGAGGGCTGCCCAAAGAGTCAGAGATTTTTCTGAAAAGCTCATTTCGGGAGAGATTTTTGAAATCCCTCGATCTCATTTAATCTTTCGTCTTCCACTATTCAAATCCCTGCTAAAACATCTCCTCAGGCGGCGTCTAAAGAAAGAACAAAACATTGATTGATCAGTGGTCCGTGGTATGAGATTCCTACTGGTTGACCCGCCCCATAAAATCTGGACGATCCTTCGGGCCTGGGTCCCTTCCCCGGGGTGTGTTCAGTTATTGGCCTACTTGGAGAGGGAACAATTCGATATCGATTATATGGATTGCACCCTCAACGAAAACCCCTGGAGGGATCTCGAAGAGAAAGTCCGAAGGGAAAAACCAGGGGTAATTGGCATCTCCGTGATCTGCACGGCCTTCATCTATGATGGGATGAACGCAGCTCGTCTCATTAAAGCCGTCAGCCCTCAATCGATCATCATTATGGGGGGGGAGCATCCTTCCTTTATGGCGGAGGAAACGCTCAGGGATTGCCCTGCCATTGATTACATCTGCGTCGGGGAGGGAGAGGTGACCCTGACGGAATTCCTGCTGGCTGTTGAGAGGAAGAAAGATCTCTCCAAGGTCTTGGGCCTCGCCTATCTCAATGAAAAGGGAGAATTCGTCTATACCGGGGATCGTCCCTTCATCGAGGATCTCGATACCCTTCCGATGCCTGCTTACCACCTCGCCAAGATGGAGCATCCCTATGTGGACCTCCCATCCGAAGGACAGAGAGGACTTGTGGTCAATTTTTCAAGGGGATGTACCTGGGATTGCACCTTCTGCTCGGAATCGGCCTTTTATAAGAAGACCTGGAGGAAGCGGAGTCCAAAACTGATTGCCGATGAACTCCAGCTCCTCAAGGAGAAATATAACCGGTATATTTTCTATGTCGGCGACAATACCTTCAATATCACCAAGGACCAGGGGATTGGCTTTATCGAGGAGATGCTCAAGCGAAAAACGAATCAACACTTCTGGCTTCAATCACGAGCTGATCTTATTGTCAGAGATGAAGACCTCTTGGATGGTTATAGAGAGGCGGGTGTCTATCAGTTTATGATGGGGCTCGAATATCATAAGAATTCCGTACTCAAGGATATCCGCAAGCGCCATTCGGCAGAACAGGCCCGAAAGGCCATGGGACTTTTGAAGAAACATCGATTGATGGTCATGGCGACCTTGCTCATCGGTCACTGGGATGAGAGGGAAGAAGATCGTAAGGTCTTTTTAGAATTCTTCGGGAAATATGTGGATCACTTTGGCCTCAACCTGATCACCCCTCTTCCCGGAACTCCTTTTTTTCATAAAATGAGGGAAATGGGAAGAATTGAGGATTGGGATTACCGTAATTTCGACTATCTCCACGCCGTTATGGCGACAAAGGAGGCGGATAACTTGGAGCAGGTGAACCTTATTTACAAGGATATCATGAGGCGTTACTATTGGAGACCAAGGGAATTGTTGAAATTGCTCTCCCCCAATCCAATTTTGCGACGCCATCATCGATATTACATCACCAAAGTGGCCTTCAATATCATGATGCACGAGATCTTTGGGACGCCGATGTGGGTACAACCCAACTACCAGGAGTACAAAGATTATCTGGTGGCAAGGGGAGAGGCCTTGCCCGACGAGTTGATGGACTTGGCCAGGTAGTCAAACCATTCCCTCCGGAGGACGATCCT
>JAQYWG010000296.1 GCA_030145085.1 Thermodesulfobacteriota bacterium | reverse complement strand
ATGGGCATTTCAGAGTTCAGGGGTGGTTGACTGAACATTTTCAGGGGAAAGGATAGGTCAATGATTCAGGTGTGGAAGGTGTTAGAAGTTTGCTGTGGGAGGGCAATTTTGTTTTCATTTCAGGGCTTACGATTACCGATTCAAACATGGGACAACCAGGATCGAGTCTCAACCATTTCATTCATCCCGTACTCGAAAGGCATCAATCTATTTACTTTCCCCCATTTTCCCCCTTTAATAGCAGGGTGAGGGGTTGAGGTGCTTTTCCACACCCATTGGTAATTCATTCTCACCGACCGTACTATGGAATCATAGTACCCTTCATGAGTATGCTGCCAACCGTTACCTGATTGATGACCATAGACTCTCTTTTTGAATATTAATAGAGTCTCACTCCACCCTCCAGCGCGGGTGAATTCGAACATCAGCCCTTTTTAGTATTTCTTCGGATGCCCTTTGAGCCTTCTCGAGGATGGAGTGTTCATCCATTGTCTTGATCTGCCTGTTTTCCATCACTACGTTGCCGTCTATTATAACGGTATCTACGTCCGCACCGTCACCGCTGTAAACCAGGTTCGGTACAATCGAGAAATCGTGCATCGGCACCCAGTTCGATCTTCTCGTATCCACGAGTATGATGTCAGCCTTTTTGCCGGGCTCCAGCGAACCGATCTTGTCCTCCCACAGGAGAGCCTTTGCGCCGTCGATGGTCGCCATCTCCAATGCCTTCTCAGGGGGGAAGACGGTCGGATCCATCTTCGCGTCCTTGTGAATTGAAAGCAGGTACATGGACCTGAACATATCCAGGCTGTTGTTGGCCGTTGTTGAGTCCTGGCTCAGCGAGACCGTAACTCCCTTTTTGACCAGCTCCACGAATTTGCCCGCCTGCGTACATCCGAACCCCAAGTGAAGTGCTCCACCCGGACAGTGGGAAACCTTCATGTCGCGTTTCCTGACAATCTCCACATCATCGTCACTGAGCCAGACCATGTGGACACCCATCCACCGTGGACCCAGTACTCCCAGGCGATCCAAGTATTCAATTTCTCTACAGCCTCTCATCCTCTTCGCCGCTTCAACTACTTCCTCCGTGTCGGACAGATGGGCGTTCACCCCGACATCGTATTTTTGGGCGATTTCATTCAGGCCGAAAATGAGCTCCTCCGAGACGTTCGGAAGTACGCGGATACTGCACCGTGCCCTTATCCTATCTCCCGCTGCCCCATGCCATTTCTTGATGAGGCTCTCAGACCTTCTCAGGTTCTCCTCCGTGCTCGCCTGTTGATCACCCGCCAGAGGCCTCTCCGGGGGAGCGATATCCATACTTCCATAGGCAACGGTGGCCCTCATCCCGGCATCCTCAACCGCTTTGGCGACGCTTGCCGGGTGGAATCCACCCGTATCGCAGACGCAGGTTGTTCCCGTCTTTATCATCTCGAGACAACACAACATCGTGGAAACGTAAATATCTTCAGGTCGGGTGACTGCTTCACTCGGCCGCAGCCTCTTACTTAAAAAAACGGTAAGCGGGAGGTCATCAGCGATCCCACGATCTACACCGGAATACTCCAGATGCGTATGCGTGTTTATAAACCCTGGTAAAACCAATTTACCTTCAGCATTTATCACACGCTCCCTTCCAGCACTTCTTCTCAATCCGGACATTTTTCCTACATAGGAGATCTCGCTTCCCTCTACAGTTATGGCGCCATTTTTGATGATTCTCCGTTCCTTGTCTAAGGTTATTATTGTTCCATGTTCAATCAAGATACGTTCTTCTTTCATTATTCCCCCCTTCGTTTAATTTTTTTCAAAGGTATCTAGCCCACCTTCTCCCTCATATTCTTAATGTCCACAACTCCGGCTCCCAAAAGTTCAGCTAACGTCACTACTCCCCACACAAAGTTCAAAATCTGGATTTTCCCTAGACCGCATCTTTCCATAGTAGAGAGGTCATTATTAAGGAATCATCCATTAAAAAGCTGTCCCTAAAAAACTGCCTTTGTCAAGACAAAAATGGAGCAGGTGTGTGGAGTGTCATGTGGGGCATTGGGGCATGGGATCATCCATAAAATGTCACTTAACTCTTGATATATTATCAACCTTTTCCCTAGAAAGTTAACTTCCTATTCGATTAATATAAGTGCTACGTATGAATAGGGACAATCCTCTGTTTTTACCACCTCTAATTCAAATCCACAGTTTCTGGCAGTCTGATAAACATCAACGCCACATGCCTCCAT
>JAQYWG010000295.1 GCA_030145085.1 Thermodesulfobacteriota bacterium | reverse complement strand
GGAAGTAAGGAGTAAGCAGTAAGCAGAGAGGTAAGAGGCTAAGGTTGAGGCTAAGGTTAAGGCTGAGGAAAACCAGTGCTGCGGTCATGCGGTGCTGCAGTCGACCAACTCAAGTTGGGGTGCTGAGGTCGTGCAGTGCTGCAGTGCTGAAGTCAAAAAAAATAGTGGTGGGGTTGAGGGGATAGAAAAAGGGATAGGTACGGGTTACATTCCTATCCCTTTTTCCGAGGCCGCCTGTGACTCTACCGGGTCAGGCCATACTCCTTTATTTTATAGAGAATGGTTTTGTAGCTGATGTGCAACAGTTTTGCCGCCTTCTTGCGATTCCAGTTGGTCTGCCCCAAGACCTTCAAAATGGCCTCCCTTTCCGCGTGCATTGCCGCCCTTCGGCCCACCTCCTTTAGGGGGAGTATGGGGGGCATTGCCCCTTGGAACTGCGATGATGATTTTTGACGTACCTTATTTCTCTTGATCTCCGAGTTCAATTCCTCAATGATGGCCCCCTCATTGCCCAACAAGACGAGGCGTTTGATCATATTCTCCAATTCCCGGATATTTCCCAGCCATGGGTGTTGTGTGAACATCTTCATTAATCTTGGAGAGGGGGGGCTCATATTTTTATCGTATTTCTTGCTGTATGTATCGAGAAAATGGTCGATAAAGACCGGGATCTCCTGCCTTCTCTCCCTCAGAGGAGGGACAAAGATATTGACCACATTCAATCGATAGTAGAAATCCTCCCTAAAACAGCCAACCCGTACTGCTTCTTCGAGGTCTTTATTGGTGGCTACCAAAACCCGCACATCGACTTGGACATCGGTTTTGCCGCCTAACCGGGAAAACTCACCATCCTGGAGAACCTGAAGGAGCTTGGCTTGAAGCGATGGGCTGATGTCCCCGATTTCGTCCAAAAAGATGGTCCCGCTATGGGCCAGCTCGAATTTTCCGGGCTTCTGTCGGTATGCCCCGGTGAAGGCCCCCTTCTCATACCCGAAGAGCTCGCTTTCAAGGAGTTCTTCGGGCAGCGCAGCGCAGTTGACCTTGATGAAGGGTTTATCCCTCCGAGGTGAATTGAGGTGCAGGGCACGGGCAACGATTTCCTTTCCGACGCCGCTCTCCCCTTGGACCAGGACCGTGACGTCGGTATTGGCCACTTGATCGATAACCTCCCTTATGCGGTCCATCTTCTCCCCGAAGAATATGAAGGATCCGTTCACATAAGGGGATTTTGCCCCTTGTGAGACTTCTTGCGGATAGCGGCTTTTGGACGGCAATTCCTTCTCCGTTGTAATCTCACCCCAATCTGGAGGCGTTTCGTAAAGCAGATTGGGGCCGTTAGCCGGTGTCATTTTTTTTGTTTTCCTTTCTCCCCGGGATTTATGCATTTCCCGAAGTTCGGAGGCATATCGGGTACTGGAGAGAACCGTCCCAACCTGGCTGGAGACATAGGAGAGGGTCAGTTTATCATAATCGCTGAATGCCGCCTCTTTAGAGTTGCTGAGGTTGAAAACCCCAATGGTCTCGCTATTTTCCCTGATGGGGACGCACAGGAGGGATCTTACCTGACTCCTTGATCCCTGGATGTCCACAAACCGCGGCTCCTGGGCGACATCATCGAGCATTAGGGGCTCGCCTCGGTCAATCACCCAACCGGCAACACCCTCGCCAACCTCAAAGCGTTTTCCAGGTGAAAATTCTGGGGAGTAATAACTGCTCCTTGGATCTTCTCTTCCCCTCGCCGCTCGCAGAACCAGGAGGTTTGAGACGGGATCCTTCAACATCAGGGAGCAGTTGTCGGCGTCCATCTCCTCGATCACAGCATCGAGGATGGATTTACAGGTTTCAGGAAAATCTGGGATTAGCTGTAATGCTCCGTCGACGCGCTGAATGAGGGATAGACTTTTTTCTTCCGGCCACTTGTTGCTCATCGATACCTCACATAGTAGTGCTGCGGTGCTGCGATAAATAACAGTGTTGCGGTTAATAAAGATCAAAGCAAACAACAGTCATTCGATTTTACTTCAAACTTTAGGTTCTATTATATTCTTTCCTTCGTTCCCTTTTCCAGGTGCATGAGCATCTCCTCAAGGGGAAATGGTTTGATGAAATAGTCATCCACCCCCGCGGCGATGACTTCCTCATGGGCTTTTTGGTCCAGTCCTACATGGGTAAGCAACAGGACATAGGTTTCAGGGCTGGTGTTCTTAACCTGCCTGACAATATTGAGGGTGATGGCTCCCTCCAGGATGTATTCGGTAATGAGGGCGGAAAA
>JAQYWG010000294.1 GCA_030145085.1 Thermodesulfobacteriota bacterium | reverse complement strand
GATGACGTTCAGATCGCCCGTGAGGACGAGGGATTCCCGCTCCAGCTGAGGCCTCTTTTCATACTGCGTCCGAATGCCGGGGCGAACGGTTCTGAAACCAAAGGTTTCCGAATCCTCCTCTGCCGTGTGCACCTTGGTAACCGTGTCGACTCCAAAGGGGATCTTAAGGTTAATCCCTGGCATGGCCGTGTGAGAATATTTGCCGAACCGGAGGACTACCCCCCGGTGGCCGGGTGCAATTCTATACACCGCGGTGTAAACTAGTATGATCGCAAGAATAATCACGATCACAATGCCCCAGAGATACTTGCCTCCCTTCATGGGGCCAATTGAATCTCTCGCCTTCTTGATCATCTCTCCAAGATCCGGGGGGCCACCTCTATTTCGGTTGTCCCACTGCATTTGATCCTCCTTTGTTTAGCAAAATGGGAAAAATTGAGTTTGTGGTGAATCCACACTTAATTACTTATATCACTTGCGTAAGATAAAATCAAGCCGTCCTTATGGCCGCAGTTGGCCACGTGTTACCCCGGGGGGAAAGCGGAATTCTTGAGAAGCTCAGTAAGATCCTGAAAAATCCACATACCATGAGAAGGACAGGGAAGGCGATTCAATAGCTCATGATCTCCCTGTCTGCCAGGAAAATCTTGGCGATGAGGGCTACCCGGACCCACATCCCGTTTCTGACCTGTCGCCAATACATGGCCCTGCGGTCCTGGTCCACTTCGGGCCTGATCTCCGCGCGTCGCGGAAGAGGGTGCATGACGATAGCGTGGGGTTTGAGGAGTTTGAGGTGATCCCCGGTAAAATGAAACTTGCTATAGTCGATTTTTTTCGATTCGTCCCCCTGATCATACTCATCTTGGATTCGAGTCATGTAGAGCGCATCGACCAAGGGGATTATCTCATCCAAATTCTCGCTTTCCTCAAAGTCCACATCGTTTTCCCTCAGGTAATCCTTCAGATCCTCGCCCATCTGGAGGCCCCGGGGGGAGATAAAGTAGATCTTTACCCCATCGTAGTTCTTCAGAAGATAGGTGAGGGAGCGGACTGTCCTGCCGCGGAGGAGATCTCCAACCATGGCTATGGCTTTTCCATCAATGCCCCCGTAGTTTTCGAAGGAGCGGTGCAACGTATAGGTGTCGAGCAAGGCCTGGGTGGGGTGTTGATCCTTTCCAGAGCCGGCATTGATCACTGAGACGGGTCGGCCAGTCTGGTTGAGGAGCCAGGCCATCTTCTCGGCGAACCTCTCTTGAACATGGCGCATAATCGTGAGATCGACATAGCTGGAGAAAGTCCTCACGGTGTCCTCTTGGGTTTCACCCTTCATCTCGGATGAGGTGGTTGGATCGCGGACCTCCGAACACCTTATCCCCAGTATCTGGCAGGCTGACATGAAGGAGAGAAATGTTCTGGTGGAGGGTTGAACGAAGTAGAGCATGGCCCGCTTTGTCTGAAGCAGGGATTGGAGAAATAGCATTCCCTGGTTTCCCTTGGCGATTCCCCTAATCTTGGTGGTCAAATCGCAGATGTAATCGAGGAAAGGGCGATCGAATTGCTGAGCCATGACTACATGGAATATGTTTCCGTCCCTCTTGAAGTATTCTCTTTTCTCGCTTCCTCTAAGTTCCTTAAACATCTCCCAATCAATTGCCCGTATCATGGCACATCCCCCCATTGTAAGTTTACCCGACACGAGATTATCAGAAAATTCCCCTTTTCTCAAGGGAATATGTGTGAAGTTTTTCTGAACTGAGGGGAAATCCGCTTTCCCTAACACCAATTCTCGGGCTTCAGCAACAGGGCCATGGGCGCTGAATTGACCTAAGAAAAAGAAATTTTGAGCGATTCTTGGACCAACTGCCAGGGAGATTTCTCGGTATAGGCCCTGATCGCTACGTAACACTCTCCGCACTTGTTCTGCGCAGTAAATTTCCGCAATACCTCGGCTTGGGTTAGATATTTCTTTTCCGGAAACATCGAACAGGGATTAAGATAGCCATCCGGCCGCACCACCAGAAATCTTTTCCCAGCCTGGCAATGCGGAATAATTCCATCACGGAAAAAGCGATAAGTATCGTTCAAGGTTCTTTCTGCATTAAGAATTATTTTGTCTTTCATCTTCAGCCGGATTAACTCCTTTATTCCTTTTCTGAGAGCTTGCAGATCTTTTTCTGCGGAGATAAAATATTGCCGGTCACCCGTGCGCAAAATAGAATAGGCACTATAGGATATTTTTATACCCCACTCCTGAGCTTTTTTCGCTAAGGCAAGAAGCTCC
>JAQYWG010000293.1 GCA_030145085.1 Thermodesulfobacteriota bacterium | reverse complement strand
GAAGCCGTCAAGATTGATATTCCGTTTAATTCCTATTGATAAGGGAGCGCATCAGCGCTATATTACGTTATGAATGATGGTTCCTAAGGCTTGCCACGCTTATTATTACGGTGGACTTCCCTTTAAGGGATCGAGGCGGAAGGGCCGCTTTTGGGTCGAGGGAGATGTATTATTCTTTAAGGTACCCGAGGGGAAGGGAGGTGAAGAGATCGATTTAAGAATCCCCCTTTCCAGAATGGGGAAGATCTTCCTCACCCGAGACAACTATTATGGGTCTGATACCGTTCTCTTCAACCTCACCTTTCGAGATCAGACTGAAAAGGCTTTCACCCTGAGGTTTGCTCCCGTTGCCCTCATCCCCAGAAGGAGGATTGTCCTCCAGAGGCAATGGTTTGACTACCTGGCCAAGGCCATTAGGAGAGAGTAAAGACAAATTCCAAATCCTCATTGAGGATTTGATCTTTGTGTGAATTATGCACAGCTATTTAAGGCGCTCTATATGAATCCCCGGCTTCGCATATTTGCCCACGTACTCCCCTAAACAGAGGGCCTTTACGTCCTGGCTCTCTAAGAGGACCGATGAGGGTCCTCTTTTGATCAGACGACCATGTCGGAGCAGATATCCTCGGTGGGAGATGGCCAGTGACAAATGAATCTCTTGTTCAACAATGAAGAGGGTTAACCCTCTGCTGTTCATCTCTTTAAATGCGGCAAAGATCTCCTTGGTAAAACGGGGGGCCAAGCCCATGGAAGGTTCATCCAACATCAGCAGCTTGGGCCCTCCCATCAGAGCCCTGCCTATGGCCAACATTTGCTGTTCACCGCCACTTAGGGTTCCCGCTCTCTGGTCTTTTCTCTCCTTTAATATGGGGAAAAGCTGATAGATCCACTCAAGGTCTCCTTCCATCTCCCCCTTTGCCCTCTTCGCAATGTATACCCCTACCATGAGGTTATCCAAGACGGAAAGGGTGGGGAAGATATGACGTCCCTGGGGGACATGCCCAATCCCCCTTGATACGATCTTATGGGGATTGAGGTTTGTGATATCCTCCTCTTGAAAGAAGACCCTCCCCTCGGTCGTCTCCAAAATTCCGGATATGGTGCGCAGAAGGGTAGTTTTTCCCGCTCTGTTAGGACCTATGAGGGCAACCACCTCCCCTCTTTTTACCTCCAGGGAAATTTCATTCAAAGCCGGCAGCGGCCCATAATGGACGGTAAGTTTTTTTATCCTAAGCATCAGACCTTGTACTTTTCAGGTAAGCCTCGATCACCTGGGAGTCCCTCCTCACCACATCGGGAGTTCCTTCGGCGATGAGTTCACCATTGTTGAGCACGGCTATTTCATCCGCTATCTTCATTACCATCCCCATGTGATGCTCCACCACGAGGATGGTGACCCCGGATTCCCTGATCTGGGAGATAACTTTCGCAAGTTGCCGTACCTCGGTTGCGGTCAGTCCGGTGGCTGGTTCGTCCAGGAGGATGAGCTCCGGCTTCATGGCGATGGCCCGCCCCATCTCCAGGATTTTCTGTTGGCCAAAGGAGAGTTGGGAGGCGAGCCATTTCCACCTGCCTAATAGGCCGAGGAATTCCAAAATCTCCTTGGCCTCCTTCAAGGCCTCTTCTTCTGCCCTTTTGACCCAAGGGAGCCAAAGTCCACAGGAGAGAAATCCCCCTTTTAATCTCGTGTGCATTCCGGCCATGACATTTTCCACGACCGTCATGTTTCCCCAAATCTGGAGCGTTTGAAAGGTCCTCCCCACTCCCAGCAGGGAAATCTCGCAGGGTTCCATGGATGTGATATCAGTCCCTTTAAAGTAAATCTTGCCCGAGGCGG
Source organism: Thermodesulfobacteriota bacterium (assembly GCA_030145085.1). Classification (GTDB taxonomy): domain Bacteria; phylum Desulfobacterota; class BSN033; order WVXP01. Next base: position 456 of record JAQYWG010000293.1, on the reverse strand, counting down.
GCCTCTCCATGCCACTGATCAAATGGAAGAGCGTGGTTTTTCCCGCCCCATTGGGGCCAATGAGTCCTTTAATGATTCCCTTTTGCACTTGCAACGAAACCTGGTTCAGGGCACGGACTCCATCGTAATTCTTGGTGATCTCCTCTACAGACAGAAAAGACATTAAAGCTCCACCCTTTCCCTCCTCTTCTTCCTCCCCCAGTAGCTGATGAGGTATATCAACCTGATATTCAGGCGGGTCCCGATACCATCGGGGAAGGAGATGAGCAAGAGGATCAGGATCAACCCATAGATGGGCAGACTATATTCCTGATATTTGCCGAGAATATCCACGAGCCACGTGAGTAAGATGGCCCCGGCGATGGGACCATAGAGGTTGCCCATCCCTCCCAGGATAACCATCATAATGATGAGAATGGAAAGACTTAGGCCAAAGGCCTCGGGATTGGCTGTGGA
>JAQYWG010000292.1 GCA_030145085.1 Thermodesulfobacteriota bacterium | reverse complement strand
CTACCAGAGACCCGAAATCGTGAACCGCACCCATAAAAATGGATCCGAACACGATCCATATGAGAGCTGGGACCCATCCCCAGATAATAGCTATACCCGGCCCCACAATCGGCGCCAGGCCGGCAATGGATGTAAAATGATGTCCAAAAAGTATGTGTTTTTTTGTGGGGACGTAGTCGATATCATCTCGCATCTCTGAAGAAGGGACCTTGGCATCAGGATTAAGTTTAAATATCTTCTGACCTAGGTATTTTCCATAGGTATAATACGCAACAATATAAAGCACAAAACAGATGATAGCCAAAAGCAATGAATTCATAACCCCCTCCTTTTTTCTAGTAGACTGTTTTACCTTAAGCTATTCCTTTACCTCCTAATAGATATCTCATTTCACCTCCTTTCCCCCTTTATATCACATAGCATCCATCATAGTGGCTCTCATATCCTCGAGACTCTTAACAGTGACTTCGTATCTATCCGTACTGAATCTTTCGTTGATCTTCTTGATTTCCTTGCTTGGATTGGAAGATTCTATGAGCTCTACATTTTCCTCCTTGGATAGCCTTATTACATTATCGTGCGGCTTTTTTTTGTAAAATATAAGGGAGTGCCGGGCCTCAAGCCTCTGAGCTGTTTCGGACATATAGCTAACGTCCATAATTCCGACCTTTTCTGCAAAAGAAACAACGACCCTCTGCTTTGATGACATGACTACATCACCGCTTGGCTCCCAATTTTGTAAGGTAGTAAATTCTTTGCCTGAACCTCCTTTCTCTTGGAGCTCCAGAAATTTATATATTATATGTAAGCTTTCCTGTCAAGCATTTTCTGTAAATCGAAAAAAAGACATAGATTTGGGAACGGATAGGGGGGTCCCATCTTCTATTTTGACGAATTCTATGTGGGCGGTACCTCATCGAAAATCATGATCACGAGGGTAACCGAGGCCCTTTTCGGTTCGAGTTGACCCTCGCACTTTTGCATGCAATATGCTGCTTAGCCTTCCCCCTTACTTCCAATACTCATCATTATCGATTCGATCCTTCAGATTCACCGTGTAATAATCCTGAAGGGGCATCAAGATCTCCTTATTCCTCTCATAAACGGCCCTAACGGCCCGGCGGACTACCTCTACCCCCTTAGGCGTCATCTTTCCCAAGGGAGCCCGACATGGCCCCGAAGGCAGACCCAATCCACGCATCAATGTCTTGATGGGCAAGGGATTTCTCCATTTACACGGAACGGTAAACCCTTCATACTCCTCTACGGTTTTCACCGTGACGATCTTGAAGAGCGGGTCCAATGCCTCCTTCAACTTGGTCGCCTTATCCTCTTCGCCCGCAAGGATGGCCCTCGTCATCTCAGCTATGGCGCCGGGTACGACATTGGAAATCACCGAGACAACCCCCGATGCGGATATATCGTGGCGCGTCATCATCTCAAAGGTCATATCGTCATCCCCCGAGAGGATGTCGAAATCGTTTCCCAAGAGAACCCTCGTCTTGGCCATTCTCTCCAGGTCCCCTGTCGCCTCCTTTACTGCGCGTACGTTCTTGAGCTGCCTGTGAAGGATGGCCAAATCCTCTACTTCCATTTGGGTGCCCGTGCGGCCGGGAATAATATAAGGAGTAACGAAAAGGTCGGGAAATTCCTTTGCTATGACCCCATGATACTGAGTCCGAAGCTCAAAAGATGAGGGCCCGTTATAGTAGCAATCAACCAATAATACGGCATCGGCTCCAACCTCCTGGGCGTGTTTCGTTGCCCTCAAGGCCTCTCTTGTTGAGTTGCTACCCGTCCCCGCCATGATGAAGGTTTCCCCTTTTGCCAGCTTCAGCACTTCTTCGATAACGGTATCGTGCTCCTTCCAGTCCAATGTGGGGGACTCTCCCGTTGTCCCGGTCGTAACCAATTTGGCTCCCTGGCTTATCTGAAAACCCGTATTCTTCCTCAATCCCTTCAGATCAACCTCCCCCGATTCAATCAATGGCGTGACCATAGCCGTCCAGCAACCTTCAAACTTTTGCAACTTCATTGCCGTCATCCTCCCATAAGACCGAACGTAAGTGAAATCATAGATGTCGAATAGACTTCCCCCTTCACCCCCTATTTCGGAAACACTTTTTTCGCATACTACTACATCTCGGACAGGGTTTAAAGTTTATTTTCGATATCTTTTTTGACGTCATTGTAAAAAGTCGAAATAAGACGGCAAAGAAAAAAGATCCTGAGGAATGAGGCGTACATAGAAGAACGCTGCAATGATTTACCCTGTTAAATATTTTCTTTGTTTGATGTTAC
>JAQYWG010000291.1 GCA_030145085.1 Thermodesulfobacteriota bacterium | reverse complement strand
GGCTCAACTTGTGAATGAGAGACACAGACGTTATGAGCCGGTGATTTGGGCTCCATTAAGAATGATAGAATATTTGAACTTCGGAGTGATAGAGGAGAGGTTGAAAGGATGCTCAAGGCACTCATAAAGTCTTTAGAAAATAAATACTTGGATCCTTGAATCCCCGAATCCTTGACCCCTTTCTTCCACCTCATTGGGATAAGACCCAAAAGTGGTGACTCTTTGCTAGGGAGGTTCGTATGGTCCCTAAACTATTAAACATCGGTTTTGGGAACGTTGTGGTTAGTTCGAGGGTGGTCGCTATTGTCACCCCAAGTTCAGCTCCTATGAAAAGGCTCAAAGAGGGGGCAAGGGAGGTCGGGATGCTGGTGGATGCAACCCAGGGGAGGAGGACCCGTTCCATCATCATCACTGATAGTAATCACGTTATACTTTCGGCTGTTCAGGCGGAAACGGTAACCCAGCGGTTCATTTCCGAAGAAAGGGAGGAATGATTTCGGAAGGGCTTGGAGATGAAGCATGAAGGATTGCTCTATATCATTTCGGCTCCCTCAGGGGCTGGGAAGACGACTTTACTGAAACGGGTAATGAGTTATTTCCCCGATATACGGTTTTCGGTTTCTTATACCACGAGGCCACCAAGGTCTGACGAGAGGGATGGGAAGGATTATCATTTCATTTCTCCACAACAATTTCAACAGATGGTGGAGGAGGGGGCTTTTGGGGAATGGGCGGAAGTTTTGGGCAATCGATATGGCACCGCCCTGGATTCCATACGGGAAACTCAATCCCAAGGGGTCGATCTGATATTAGATATTGACAGTCAGGGAGCGAGGCAGATAGGGGAACATTTTAATGGAGGGGTTTTTATCTTCATATTCCCCCCATCCTTGGAGGCATTGAGGCAACGGTTGAACGATAGGAAGGTCGATGGGCAGGAGGTAATTCAGTTTCGGGTGGCCCAGGCGAGGGATGAAATGAAGCACGCGAAGTGGTATGATTACATCATTGTCAACGAGAGAGTCGAGGAAGCCGCCGAACAGCTGAAATCCATCATCATTGCCGAACGATGCCGGCGGGAAAGGGTTTTGAAACGAATTGGCATTAACAAGCTTTAGCGTTGGAGGAGACACATGGCGAGGATTACTGTAGAGGATTGTTTAGAGAAGGTGAATAGCCGTTTCGAGTTGGTGATGTTGGCCGCAAGGCGTGCAAAGATGCTCATAAGAGGGGCCAAACCGGTGGTTGAATCGACTAACCGGGCCATTGTAACTGCCCTCAGGGAAGTAGCGGGAAGAAAGGTTTACCTCGTTGAACCCCCTGAAGAGGATGACGAAAAGGTCGATGTGAAAGGGGTTGAGGAATAGCCCTTACGTGTAGGACTTCGTTTCCGCATAAGGGATCGGTCTTCCCCCTGATTCTCTGAACCCGATTCCATCTTATCTTGTCTCCGTTTCGATTCCCAGATCCCTCATCATTAACGTTTCCAACCTCTAAAGGGTTGGCCTCCCCATTCCGTTCGGCTGAGCCCTTCGGCCTGCCCTCGGCCATAAGACATGTCGACGAGACCCTCGGCCCGAATGGACCTCAGGGTCGAAGACTCACGCCGAAGCCTGCTTACCCACGATGGGTATCCAACTTCTGCAGCAGATTACGCTCAGGGACACCGGAATCCCTCAGGAAGTCAGGCAACTACGGCTTTTTTTCTCTTAACATCATCCCCCTTTTATGATATTTACTTAAGAGAGATTACGCTTTCCTCGGAGGAATCATGCCGGCAAATTTGCCACCACAATACTTTGAGGCGGAAAAGCGATATCGAGAGGCAAAGGAAATCCCGGAGAAAATCAAGGCCTTAGAATCGATGTTGTCCATAATGCCCAAGCATAAGGGAACGGACAAACTTCGAGGGCAGCTCAGGAGCAAGCTCTCAAAGCTAAAATTGGAATTGGAGAAAAAAGGGGGAACGGGAAGAAAGGGGTCTGTATTCAACGTGAAACGAGAGGGGACGGCCCAAATTCTGCTATTGGGATTTCCCAACGTGGGGAAATCCCAATTGGTTTCGGTCATTACCAATGCAAACGCCGAAGTGGCCGATTATCCTTTTACGACGCGGGAACCAATTCCCGGGATGGTGGTTTTTGAAAATATTCAAATTCAGCTGGTGGACGTGCCTCCAATCAATTTCGAGATCGGCGAAGCCTGGTTGTCCCCAATGGTGAGGAAAGCCGATGTCCTCATGATTATGGTGGACTTGGGTGGCGACCCATTGGCTCAAATGGAGGGGGTTTTGGCCAAATTAGAGGGGATCCGAATCAAACC
>JAQYWG010000290.1 GCA_030145085.1 Thermodesulfobacteriota bacterium | reverse complement strand
CGATATGTCCAAATATCCCCTGGATAAGATCACCGAAATGGCCCATGGCAATCGCAAGATTGGCCTGGGGGTTATGGGCTTCGCCGATATGCTGTATAAGATGGGAATTCCCTATAACAGCGAGAGGGCGCTGGATGTGGCAGAGGAGGTGATGTCCTTTGTGCAGGCGGAATCCAGGGAGGCGAGCATCGAGCTCGGGGTGGAGCGAGGGGTTTTTCCGAACTTCGAGAAGAGCACCTTAAAAGGGAAGAAAGAGTGTCGATACAGGAATGCCACTACCACCACTATTGCCCCCACCGGCACACTCAGCATCATCGCCGGCTGCTCCAGCGGCATTGAGCCGCTCTTCGGATTGAGCTTTGCCAGAAACGTGATGGACAATGACACGTTGATCGAGGTAAATCCGTACTTTGAGATCGTGGCCAAGGAGCGGGATTTTTATTCCGAGGGGATCATGGCGAGGCTGGCCAGGGAGGGATCGCTCCATGGCATCCAGGAGATACCGGATGATGTGAAGGAGGTCTTTGTCACCGCCCATGATATAAGCCCCGAGTGGCACGTGAGGATGCAGGCGGCCTTCCAGAAATACACGGATAACGCGGTCTCCAAAACCGTGAACCTCCCTCGCGATGCCACCCCCGGTGATGTGATGCGCATCTACAACCTGGCCTATGAGCTCGGATGCAAGGGGGTCACCATTTACAGGGACGGGAGCAAGAAGAGGCAGGTACTGAGCTTCGATAAAAAGGACGCTGTGGATACCTTTTACAGCGCGGTGAAAGATCGACCTGACACGGTGCAGGGGTTTACTACCAAGATAAAGACGGGCCTCGGCAATCTTTATGTCAACGTCACCGAGTACGAGGGGAGGCCCTTTGAGGTCTTCCCCATCATCGGCAAATCCGGAAAATCAACCACCGCCAAGACGGAGGCCATTGGCAGGCTGGTCTCTTTGGCCCTGCGTTCCGGCGTGAGGGTAGATGATATCGTCACGCAGCTCAAGGGGATCAGCGGTGAGCATCCCGTGTTTCAAAAGGATGGATTGGTGCTCTCCATACCGGATGCCATCGGTAAGCTGCTCGAGAAGCGGTACGTAAAAGGGGAGGGCAGGAAGGTCTCGGACAAAGGGGAGACCCTCAAGGGGGAGAAATGCCCCGAGTGCGGCGAGCCCATTGCATTTGAGGAAGGGTGCATTACCTGCCATTTCTGCGGTTACACCAGGTGCAACTAGTATTGTGTCCCAGAAATAACTTTCATAATTTTCACACTTGTTGTACTTCATTCACTATATATCGTTAGAAAAATTTCTTTTAAATCCGAAATTCGAATATCGAAATTCGAAACAAATCCGAATATCAAATGACCGAAATCCAAAATATGTTTAGAACATTTGAAATTTGAATTTTGAAATTGTTTAGGATTCCGGATTTCGTGCTTCGGCCCGCCCTGGCGCGAGTTGCCTAGAATAGTATGCTGTCGATGTAGTGCTTTCAAGGTGAAAGCTACACTACCCAAATCTTGGCAACCAGGTCTGGGCCAGGGATTTCATGCCACATCAATTCGAGAAAAACGGTGTAAAGATTTCTTTAAGTTACCATTGGGACATCACGCTCGCTGTCTCTAAGAAAAGGAAACGCTCATGAAATTTTTTATCATAAAAGAAAAGGAGAAGATCATCACGATAGTCAAGTACCTGATTTCAGAGGGCGTGGAAGTAGGGGTGGAGATTCAGGGCACGGATGAGAACTTCGCCACAAGGGCCATCGCCATAAAGGAATTTTTAGAGGCAGATCGTCTCATCGTGGAAAAACTCCACCCGGAGGAGGGTAACTCCCTTATACAATCCGCCCCCGAGGTTGTCTTCTCCTTTGATCTAAAGGGAAGGTCAGCCACCTTCGCCACGAGATACGTGGGCATACACACCGAGCATCCCCACTATGGGCTCATCGCTGAGTTTCCCACCACCGTTCGATTGGAGGATAAGAGGAGGGAGCAGCGAATATCCAATGACCTGAGGAAGCTCCTCTCCGTGGAGTTCACCCTGGAGGGCGATGACAAACAGTACCAGTTGAGTGTCGTCAACATCGGTTCTTCGGGGATCGGCTTTATCGTGGAAAAGGGGGATTTCGATCTCTTTAAGAAGATTAACGTGGGGGATCAAATACGGGATGTCACGTTCTTTCTTCCCATCGCAACCATGACCATTGATGCGACGGTGAAACACATGACCCTCGTAAAGGAGGGCGAATTCAGGGGATGCTATCTCGTGGGTATTGAGTCGAGTTTTCTTATGGAACTCAAGGAACTGCAAGGGGAGCTTGAGAAGATGAAATAAAAAACTAGCTTTCCTCCTT
>JAQYWG010000028.1 GCA_030145085.1 Thermodesulfobacteriota bacterium | reverse complement strand
CACCCTGTCCATAAAGAGGATTTGATAGAGCCCCAATCGAAGGAGGTTTAGGATGAACCTCTCCATCCTCTCGGGCCTAACTCTGGAAATAAGCCCGATGATCCAATCTATCCGTCCCCTCCATCGCAGTGTTCCGTAAACCACTTCCGTAATGAAGGCGTAATCCACCACCTTAAGCCCCTGATGCCTCTCAAACTTCCTCTCGATGAGAAAGTCGAGGGGAAGGGATTTCCCCTCGACCTCTACCAAGACCTCCAGGGCAATGCGGCGTGGGTTTTTTATTTTCCTCTTTTCCAAGGGGAATCCGGGAAAAGGAAGATGATAAAGGCCTTATAAGGTCATCTCTTCCAGCTTTTTGATCCTCTCCTGGATGGGCGGGTGAGTGCTAAACAGGTTCATTATCCCCCTGCCCCTCAGTGGGTTCACGATAAACAGGTGTGCTGTGGATGGGTTTGCCTCCAGGGGGATCCTTTTCGCGCCGGTTTCCAACTTCCTCAGGGCATTGGCCAAATAATGGGGATCTCGACAGAGGAAAGCCCCCTCCCTGTCAGCCAGATACTCTCTCGATCTGGAGATAGCCATTTGGATCAACATGGCAGCCAGTGATGCCAACACCGTAACGATGAGGACGAAAATGAGGTTTCCTCCCCTGGAGTCCCTATCATTTCCAGAACCGCCAAATATCGCGCCCCATCTGGCCATGGTCCCGATCCAGGCGATAGCCCCTGCTATGGTGGCGGCGACGGTGCCGATGAGGATATCCCTATCCTTGATATGGGAGAGCTCATGGCCAATTACCCCCTTTAACTCTTCCCTCGAGAGCAGCCTTGTGATCCCCGTGGTTACCGCCACTGCGGCATTTTGTGGATTCCTCCCCGTGGCGAAAGCGTTGGGGGATTCGCTCTGAATCATGTAGATCTTAGGCATGGGAAGATTCGCCGTGTTGGCCAATTCTCCAACGATTTCATATAGTTCCGGGGATTCCCCTGGAGTCACCTTGCGCGCCCTGTACATCTTCAGGATGATCTTGTCGCTCAACCAATAGGTAATGAGGTTGAACATGGCCGCGAGGATCAGGGCATACGTAGCCCCGGTTTTCCCCCCTAACGTCCATCCCACCAGAATGAAAAGAGCGGTCAAGAGCGCCAGGAAAAAATACGTCTTGAACTGGTTCATTACAACCTTCCTCCTATCGGATAATCTCGCCTGTCCTCAATGGATCCAATTTAAAAATGAAAATAGTCATTCCAGAAAGTATTTTCAACTCACCTCTCAATGAAGCTCAGCAAAGCCTCTTTTACCTCGGCGATATCAACCATGGTATTGTAGCAGGGGCCGTTAGGACGCTGATTGAGGACGCCGATGACCGGGATGGGGTAGGTGTCTTGGATCCCACTGGTCAGATCCAGTTCGCAGGCCACGGCCACAATGGCTTCTGGCCTAATTTTGACGATAATTCTCCGGGCCAGCGTCCCCCCTGTGGCCACGGCGATTTTTACGTTATACGTGTCGGAAATCTCGACGAGGTCCTTGATTTCGCAATTGCCGCACCTCCTGCAGTTCTGTATGTCACCCGTGATCTTGATGTCACAATCGAAATCTTGGATACATTGGGGCAACAAGAGGAGCAGACTCGTGGGCTTGGTCTTATGGGTATTGGATAGGACCAATTGGTTATTGATCTCGATGAAGGACCGCTGAATCCTCTCCTTGGAAATCCCCATGACACGACCCCAAAAGACCATGAGGGGGAAGAGAACTTCGATGACGATCCCCCTCAACTTCCTTGAGAGGAAGAAATCCCTTCCCCGATAAGTGGTAATGATTAGACTACCTGCCCCGACGAAGATGAGGAGCATGGCTATCCCTAACGTGATGGCTAGGAGCAATGGCAACTTTGGATGGATGTTGCTCAAACCGAGGTAGGGGATATACCATAGTACGAAGCTCACCACCAGCAAGATGAAACAGGTCAAAACCAGCAACTGAAGGAAAAGCCCCCCCTGTGGTCTTTTCACCTTTCTAAGCCCCCTTTCCCCCATAGATCCTCACCCCATCTGCGTACCCGGCGGAATTTCATTGCCGATGAGGAATTCACGGATAGACATCTTCTTTCTGCCTTCCAGCTGGACCTCCTTGATCAGTAAATAGCCCTTTCCCGTGGCCACCTTAATCCCTTCCGGTCTTGACTGGACGACCTTTCCCGTCCTCTCCCTAGCCTCCCCAGTGATGATTTTACCGCTGAAAATTCTAAGCCTCAACCCCTCAAGATAGGTAAAGGCCCCAGGCCACGGGTTGAAGCCCCTGATCCGGTTGAAGACATTACGGGCATCTTGACTCCAGTCGATCAATCCATCCTCCTTCTTTAAGGGAGGGGCGTAGGTGGCCTCCCGGTGATCCTGGGGAATTGGGCGGAGGGTTCCCCTATTCAATTGGTCCATAGCTTTAATGATGAGGTTTGCCCCCACCTGGGCTAATGTATCATGGAGGCTCTGGCCAGTATCATCGTCCCCTATTTCCACCTCTTGGGCCAAGAGGATATCCCCCGTATCCATTCCCTCATCCATCTTAATGATCGTGACCCCCGTCCTCCTCTCTCCCTTGACAATGGCCCATTGGATAGGGGCGGCCCCTCGATATTTGGGCAGCAGTGATGCGTGGACGTTGATGCATCCGAGGGGAGGGATGCCCAATAAATTCCCTGTCAACATTCGACCATAGGCCGCCACCACGATCAGATCTGGACACATCCGCTTCACCTCCGCAATGAAGCCTTCATCCCTCGTTGTTTCGGGCTGCATGACAGGAAGACGAAGCCCCATTGCCAGCTCTTTAACCGGGGAAATTCCCAACCTCCTTCCCCTCCCCTTGTGTCTATCGGGCTGGGTGACCACGCCGACTATCTCGTGGTTGCTCTTGTAAACACCCCGCAGGATGGATACAGCGAAGGAGGGGGTTCCCATTAAGATCACCCTCATTATGTCATCCCGCCTTCATCTTTGCCTTTTGTAGACGTTTTTTGTACAGATCCCTCTTGATTCGGCTCATCCGATCGAGGACCACCCTTCCGTTGAGGTGATCGATCTCGTGTTGAAGGACGATGGCAAGCATCCCCTCTCCCTCTACCTCAATCTCCCTTCCCCTCTCATCCAACCCCCTGATCTTGATCCATTCCCTCCGCTTAATACCCTCAACGCATTCGGGCACGCTTAGACATCCCTCTTCGTGGAGGACCTCCCCCCCCTCGGAAACAACCTCGGGATTGACCATGCAGATCAGGGAGGTGGATGGATCGTAAGGGCGGACATCCACGACGATCACCCGCTTCGAAACTCCCACCTGAGGGGCCGCCAATCCGACCCCTTCGTTGGCGTACATCGTGTCTACCATATCTGAGATTAATTTCTTTATTTTCCCGTCCACCTTCTCAACTTCCTCGGATCTCCGTGTCAAGGTGGCATTGGGATAGGTCATAATCTCCAGTACCGCCATCCTTACCTCCTTGTTGATCTATTCCCACCACATGATGATGTGGTTCTCCTTCATAGGAAAGATACCATAAAAATAGAGGGGAGGAAGAAACCCATGCCGATCACTTGGAATGGAGAGGGAAGCCCGCCAAAGAATATTCTCCGGTGATTACCCCTCACAATCTCACTAGAGAAAAAGATCACCGAATAGATGCAAAGGTAAACTCGGGAGATCGCCCTTTGCAATGTTTGGCCCTTCTGACGCCTATGAATACGAAAAATGTAGCAAACCATTCAGTACTATACGGAGTTGTGTGGGACGCAAGGAAACGTCCAATGGGGCGAGGCTTCTGGTATCTGTAAAGGTCACCGCCCACGCCAACTCCGTGGGTTTCCATATCAGCATCAAGCGCAAAAAGCCATGGCTGCCAAAACCCCATAAGTATGGAGGGAAAAGAGGCCTTTCCGATAAAAACGAGAACCAATGTGATTGACCCCTGGAAATTATCCCCGATCCCTTGCTCTTCCCCTGGGGGAGATTTTTCTTGGCCCCATGAGCATATTGAGGAGGATTAGCCCAATTCCTCCACAAATGGCCGAATCGGCAAAATTGAAGGCCGGCCAATGATGATCGTACCAATGAAAATCCAAGAAATCGATGACTTGGCCCATCCAAACCCTATCCACCAAATTCCCCACAGCACCGCCGAGGAGAAAGGAGAAGGCCAGGGCATGAAGGGTATCACCGTCCTCGATCTTCCGATAAATGAGGAGGATCACCCCTATGGCCACCCCGGAAATGACAACGAAAAGGGTAGTTCGTAAGGGATGGGCCGGTCCGGCCAAAAGGCCGAAGGCGGCCCCGGTGTTCCTCACATAGGTGATATGAAAAAAATCCTTTATGATTTCCACCGATTGAAATTCATAAAGGGTTCGATGCACGTAGGACTTGGTAATCTGATCGAAAAAAAAGACCCCGCAAAATACCACGACCAAAATGAGGTATTTCTTCCTCATGATTGGCTATTCCCCTCCTATCTTTTCGACACATCGCCGGCAGATGGTCGGATGCCTGGCGTTCCGCCCCACCGATGTATCATAAACCCAGCAACGTCCACACTTTTCCCCTTCCGCTTTTTTCACCTCCACCTTCACCTCCTTGACATCCGCACCGGTAGAAAGGGTGACCCGGGAGACGATAAAGATTTCCCTGAGCTGATCCTCGTATTGGGATAGCAATTCATATAACCCCTTCGGTAGGGCAACGGAGACCTGAGCATCCAGGGAGAGGCCGATGAGCTTCTCTCTTCTGGCCCCCTCCAGGGCCTTTGAAACCTCCTCCCGCACCTGCCAAATCATCTCCCATCTCCGGGCCAGCTCCTCATCTATGAATTCATCCTTAATGGGGGGGAACAGCTGCAAATGAGCGCTCTCCCCTTTATCCTCCCGAAGGTATCCCCATACCTCCTCGGCGGTGAAGGAAAGGATGGGGGCCATCAATTTGACCAGGGTCATCAAGATCTCGTAAAGGGTTGTTTGGGCAGACTTCCTTTCGATGGACCTATCTGGCGAGACGTAGAGCCGATCTTTCAAGATATCTAAATAGAGGGCGCTCATGTCCACGGCACAAAAATTATTGATGCTATGGTAGATGATATGGAACTCGAACCGCTCATATGCATTCAATGCCCGGGAAACCAGGTTTTGGAGCCGATGAAGCGCCCATCGGTCGAGCTCCATTAAATCCTCGTAGGGAACCGTTTCCTTCTCAGGATCGTAATCATAGATGTTTCCCAGGATAAATCGGCATGTATTTCTCACCCTCCTATACGCTTCGCTGAGTCTGCGGAGAATCTCCTCCGAGAGCTTGATGTCGTCTCGATAATCTTCCGCGGCCACCCAAAGTCGCAATATCTCCGCTCCGTAATCCCGAATGACTTCTTCTGGAAGGATGACGTTTCCTGCGGATTTGGACATCTTCCTCCCTTCCCCATCCACGACGAAACCATGCGTTAACACAGTCGCATAGGGGGCACGTCCCCGGGTTCCAATCGAGGTTAGTAAGGCGCTATGGAACCACCCCCGATGCTGGTCGCTCCCCTCGAGATAGAGGTCGGCGGGATATTTCAGGTAATCCCGTTTCTCCAATACAGCGGCCCAACTCACCCCGGAGTCGAACCATACATCGATGATATCGGATTCCTTTCGGAATTTACTTCGGCCACATTTGGGGCATCGGGTATCAGGAGGCAGAAGCGCTTCTGCCTCCTCTCGAAACCAGACATCCGACCCTTCCCTCTCGAATAAGTCGGCCACAAACTCTATAATCTTCTCATTGACCAATACATGGCCGCAAGCCCGACAGTAGAAAACCGCAATGGGAACCCCCCACGACCGCTGGCGGGAGATACACCAATCGGGCCGATTCTCCACCATGCCATAAATCCTATCCCTCCCCCAATGGGGTATCCACATCACCTGACCAATGGACGAAAGAGCCTTCTCCCTGAGCCCCTTGGCCTCCATGGAGATGAACCACTGTTCGGTAGATCTGAAGATAACTGGATTCTTGCACCGCCAGCAATGGGGATAGGAATGCTCCATCTCCTCCTCCTTAAGGAGGCATCCCACATCAGCCAATTTCCTATTGACAGCCGTATTGGCGTCGAAGACGAATTGACCGGCGAAAAAGGGAACGTCCCGAGTAAACCTTCCATCGTCATCCAAGGGAGAGTAGATGTCGAGGCCGTACTTCAGACCAACCTCATAGTCCTCTTGGCCATGGCCGGGAGCGGTGTGGACACATCCCGTTCCCACATCCAGGGTCACAAAATCGCCGAGAATTAATACCGATTCCCTGTCAAGGAAGGGGTGTCGACATTTCATCCCCTCTAACGCGGTGCCGGAAAAGGTCCCCAAAACTCGATATTCCTCGACCCCCAGGCTCTCCATTACCTCTTCCAAGAGGGCCTTGGCCAAAATGAAGCTCTCTTTGCCCACCTCCACTGCTACATACTCGAACAGGGGATGGAAGACGATGGCCAAATTGGCGGGAATGGTCCACGGCGTCGTCGTCCATATCAACACGGATACCTTCCTGTCTTCCAAAGATGGAAGAATCTCCCCCGCATCTGATATCATGGGAAACTTCACATAGATGGAAGGTGAACGGTGCATTTCGTATTCGACTTCCGCCTCCGCCAAGGCAGTGTGGCAAGTAGTGCACCAATGGATTGGCTTCTTTCCCCTATAGAGGCTCCCATTTTGGGCAAATTTCCCGAACTCGCGAACGATACAGGCCGTGTATTTCGAATCCATGGTGAGATAAGGATTGTCCCATTCCCCGAAAACCCCCAGGCGCTTGAACTCCTCCCTCTGGATATCCACAAATTTCTCGGCATATTCCCGGCAACGCCGCCTGATCTCAAGGGTGGAAAGTTCGGATCTTTTCCGACTCAGGCTTTTACCCACCTCATGCTCAACGGGTAAGCCATGGCAGTCCCAGCCGGGAACGTACTCGCTATCGTAACCCGCCATGAATTTGGATTTGACGATGATGTCCTTCAAGATCTTATTGAACGCCGTCCCCATATGTATATGTCCATTGGCGTAAGGAGGACCGTCGTGGAGGATATATTTCTCCCTATTTTTGGCGGACTCCCTCAACTTGTCGTAAATCTTTTTTCCCTCCCACTCCTTGAGGATGACCGGTTCCCTTTTGGCCAGCTCGGCCTTCATCGGAAAATCGGTCTTTGGCAAATTCAGGGTATCTCTGTAGTCCATTTATTCCTCCAACAAGCGACTTCCACCTAAGAGAACATATGAAGAAAATCGTTGAGTTACGTAAGGGTTTATTTTTTAACGTTTTTACGTAACATAAAAAGGGGTTTAGTTCAAGACCCAATTTTTGCTGGACCTTCGTGATTTTCTGGGGGGCTCCATTTTTCCTGAGCGTAATCTGGTGAAGAGTGAGGGAATGATGGGGAATAAAAAGTGGAAAAGTGTTACTTTTTGGTCAGGAGCGCTCGCCCTGTGGAGTAGGCGTGCCGCCACTCCACGGGGCAAGCTTAAGGATCGGTGAGTTTATCCTGAGGAACGAAGGACATGAGGCACGAGGCAAAATATTCTTGGCCTTCAGCCTCAAGTCCGTCGCAGGCGGACGCTCCTCCAACCTCTATCAGGGTAATACCTATCTATACACTCATCATTCCAATATTCCAGCTTGGCCAAAACCTCTGAGTTCTCATCTGATTAGGTTCCAAAAATACTTCCTCGAGAGGTAAGGAAACTTCATCCAATTTTTTGCTTGAAAATGGACCCAAACTATTCTATGTAAAGGGTAAATTCGACTCGAGGGATTACCGAAAGGAGCATGGCAAAATGGAAAGGGGTGGTGAGTTTCAAGCGCTGGCACAGGTCATGGACCGCCTGCGGGGAAAGGATGGCTGTCCATGGGATAAAAAGCAGACTTATGACAGCCTGAAAACCTTTCTCATCGAGGAGGTCTATGAGATCCTTGAGGCCATCGATGAGGGCTCTCCAGAAGGGTTAAAGGAAGAGTTGGGGGACCTCTTGATGCACATATTCTTTTTGGCTCAAATCTCGAAGGAGAGGAGGGATTTTGACATTAACGATGTTGCAAGGTCGGCCGTCACCAAAATGGTCAATCGCCACCCCCATGTGTTCGGCGGAACCAGGGCATCCACCCCCGAGGAGGTTGAGGTCAATTGGTCGGAATTGAAGCGGAGGGAGAAAGGTAAGTCCAAGACCATGTCCCTGCTCAATGGTATCCCCCTTCACCTCCCGGCGCTGCTGAGGGCCTACCGGCTCACCCAAAGGGCCTCAAGGGTTGGTTTCGACTGGAAGCATCCCGAAGAACTGTTCGAAAAAATCCAGGAGGAATTGAGGGAGCTGAGAGAGGTTATCCGAGATGGAGATCGACAGGGAATAGAGGCCGAGTTCGGCGATCTCCTCTTCACCTTGGCCAATGTGGGAAGGTTTATCCAGGTCAATCCCGAGGAGGCCCTGAGGAAGTCCATTTCGAAATTCGTGACCCGTTTTCACTATGTGGAAAGGGTGCTCTCCGAAAGGAAAAAGAGCCTGAAAGAGGCTTCCCTACGGGAAATGGATCAGATTTGGGAGGAGGCCAAGAAATTGGAATCCGTTAACCGTTAACTCCCGCGGTTACACACCTACAAGAGACTGAAGAGGGTCTCCTTGGGGTGCTAAAAGCCGTCCCTGGCGTTAAAGAGTTCTGGTCCGAAGTAACAGTCATATCTCCGGGTACCGTGTGAGAATACCTTTGCATGGGGCACCCCGCTCTATTAGGTTGCAATGGCATGACCGAGGTATCCTGTAACCGCCCCCTACCCCATATCGTCTTCATGTGTACACCCCGTTACCCAGTCGGTCATCTTGAGGAACCGCAGCCGGATGGTATAACCCTGTACGAATTCCGTATTTCCAGTGAACTTACAGAATGTTTCCCCTGTTCCATTGACACTCTTAAAACCTCTGTGTATAAATAGCTCCGTTCGCCGCCGACTCACGTTCTCGGTAAAAAGACTGAATCACTCTCAGTTTTCCAGAAGAAAGATTGCTCAAGTAATGGAAAAAACACACCGATTCTACTACGGCTGGGTAATTGTAGGTGTCTCATTCTTTACTCTCTTTTTCAGCTTGGGTACTCGTTTTTCCTTTGGGGTGTTTTATGTCGCCATCCTGAAGGAGTACGGCTGGGGACGCGGGGAGACAGCAGGGGCCTTTTCCCTCGCTATGGTGATTCATGGACTCTTTGCCATGGTGACGGGAAACCTCATCGACCGTTTTGGTCCCCGCACGCTCTTTCCCCTTGGTGCAACCTTCTTGGCCATGGGCTTTGCTGCGGCTAGTCGCATCACCGCTATCTGGCAACTTTACCTTTTCTTTGGGGTCCTCCTAGCCATAGGCATAAACACCCTTGCTTATGGTCCTCACATGTCTCGCATTCCTCAATGGTTCATCAGGAGAAGGGGACTTGCCAGTGGGTTAGTAGTGGCGGGAATCGGAATGGGAACCATGCTGATGGCTCCTGCGATTCAGTTCATGATTGATACCGTGGGCTGGCGTTCCGCCTTCCTGGTTCTTGCCGGTATCGTTCTGGGTGTAGTCGTCCCGATGACTTTACTCTTTCAGCGTCGCTCTCCGGAGGATGTGGACCAATTTCCCGACGGTTTTGTTCCTGATTCGGGTGAAACCCACACCTTACAGCTGAAGGGGTCCCAAAAAGATACTCGATCCTCCTACCCTTCGGAACAATGGACGCTGAGAGTTGCCCTTTGCACCAGGGCCTTCTGGTGGATGGCCTTGGCGAGCTTCTCCGTGGCTTTTTTTGCCCATATGCTGGTGGTACATCAGGCCGCATACGTGGTCGATGCGGGGTACAGCCCGAGGCTGGCGGCGTTGCTGGTTGGATTGGTTGGTCTGCTTCGTTCGGCAGGGGGAATTATCTGTGGCCCCCTCTCCGACCGTGTGGGCAGGGAAATCGGCTACACCCTGGGAGGTGGCTCTGCCTTCGTGGGAATAGTACTCTTTCTCCTTGTACGGGATACCACCTCTCCCTGGACGCTTTATGCCTTTGTGATCCTCTTTGGTCTTGGCTACGGCTCGATGCATCCAATTCTTGCCGCCACAACGGCCGATCTCTTCCCCGGCAACTCGCTGGGCCGCATTATGGGGACATTTTCGATGGGAGTTGGGCTAGGCGGGGCGCTGGGGCCCTATCTCGGTGGGTATTTTTACGATCACATGGGAAGCTATATCCTCCCCTTCCTCCTCATGCTGGTTAGTATCAGTCTGGGGGTCTTGGGAATTTGGAAGGCAGCCCCGCGTCACCGAAAAACCTGCTCTTCCTCAAAGGCTGATTAACGCAACAAAAAATGTTTATTTATTAAGATTATCAGTAATCGCATTTCAGACAAATGAGCAGAAAGAGGATAAGGTAGTGGTTCCTTTTCGTTCCCATGTGCCGTCCCTTCTCTATCTGGCGGCCATCCATTTTCTCAATGTCCTTTCAAGGATCGTCCTGGCACCCCTGATGCCTACGATTGAAAGAGAACTGAACATCGGGCACGGGGAAGCAGGCTCCCTTTTTCTCTTTATTGCCCTGGGGTATTCTGCAGGGCTCTTAGGTTCCGGGTTCCTTTCATCCCGTCTCACCCACAGAAGGACGATTACCTTTTCCTCTATTACCGTGGGCGGATCACTTCTTGCTGTTTCCCTCAGCGACACCCTTTGGGGGATTCAATCGGGACTGATACTGTTAGGTTTATCAGCGGGTCTTTACTTCCCATCAGGCATTGCCACCCTGACAGCTATGGTGCGCTCAAAGGACTGGGGGAAGGCCTTGGGCATTCACCAGGTA
Organism: Thermodesulfobacteriota bacterium; assembly: GCA_030145085.1. Taxonomy (GTDB): domain Bacteria; phylum Desulfobacterota; class BSN033; order WVXP01. Next base: position 11,161 of record JAQYWG010000028.1, on the reverse strand, counting down.
GCTCCTAACCTGGCCTTCGTAGCGGCTCCACTGCTGGCCGAGGGACTGATGTTATGGTTTTCCTGGCGGGGGGTTACGGCCTTCCTCGGGGGAACTGCAATCATTGCTGGGATGGCTTTCACACGATTCGGTGGGGGTGGGGCATTTTCTGGGGATGCTCCCAATACAAAAACTTTCCGCATTCTCATCACGCAGCGGTCTTTCTGGATCATGATCGCATTTTTCAGCGTAGGCCTTGGTGCATACCTAGGGGTATACAACATGCTTTCCCTGTATTTGGTGGCTGAACACGGACTGGAGCGTGGCTGGGCCAATACCCTCCTGGCGCTCTCCCGGATCGCAGGACTTGGTGCTGTTTTTCTGGCGGGATGGGCAACGGATCATCTAGGCCAAAGGCGAGCCTTGGGAGCCGGATTTCTTGCCACAGGAATGGCGACCGTGCTCCTAGGTATGGTCCACGGGGGGTGGATCATCCCCGTTGTGTTCCTTCAGCCCGTGCTGGCCACCTGCTTTCTTCCAGCGGGCTTAACAGCGCTTTCGAAGATTGGCCCTCCCCAGGTCAGGACCGCCGCAGTCTCCTTTACGATGCCACTGGGCTTTTTCCTGGGGGCTGGGGCCCTTCCAGCCGGAATCGGAATTCTTGGCGAGGCAGGCTTCTTCTCGCTGGGGATAGTGTTGGTTGGTGTGTTACTTATAGGGAGCATCATACTTCTCCGCTACCTAACATTTCATGAGGATGCGATTCAAGGTATTGCATAAGAGCCTCACAAAATCCAAAAATCTGAAAATTTCATTAAATCTTTTATTCCCTTGGAATATCTTTTCTCACAATTTCAGAAAATCTATCTGAGATTGTTTTAAAGGCGGGATTGTTTAGACCGGGAAATAATTGGAGGGACCTAGAACTGAAAAGATTAATAAGGCCCGCAACAAAGAATGGTTGATTTTCTTGTTTCGGGATAAATAAAATTATCTGGGGCAATATCACCCATAAAAAAGCAATGCCGCCACGTTGAGCTGATATTCATTGGGATCGAGGGGCTTGGCGATGGCATTCCTGTGTTTCCCCGTCTTGTCATCTATCTCCGCCAAATCGACCACTCCCCTTCTCTTGTACTCCCCGTCCTGAAAATGGATCCGTAATACCTTCGGCCGATCAAACAACTCCACGTCCTTGTTGGGGGCCACTACAATGCCCATCTCTCCATTCCCAAGCATCACGAGGGAACCAATGGGATAAGAACCGATCATATGTACGAACAGCTTCACCAAAGTTGGATCAAAATCCCTGCCGCCTCGCTCCAGCAGGAAGCCCGTGGTCCGATCGGAAAAGACGGGGAAAAGCTGATAGGAAGGAGATCGTACGAGGTTATCGTAAAAATCGCCAATGGCGATTATCTTTCCGAACAGCGTAAGTTCCCTTTTTTCGGCCGACTTTGGATACCCCGTCAGATCCTCTTTCATGTGGTGTTCAAATGCCGTCTCGATCATCCTCGCCGTGGTTTCATTCCAACCATTCGCCTCAACAATGGTCTCCACGCCATAAATCGGATGTTTCTGTATAACCTTCCACTCATCGGCGGTCAGCTGGCCCGACTTGTTCAGGATCGATTGCGGGATCCTAATCTTCCCGATGTCGTGGAAGAGGCTTGCGATACCCAGTTGAACGAGATTTTTCTTGGGGAGTTCCAGTTGGAGCCCCAAAGCGATGGAATAGATTGCCACGTTCACGGAATGATTGTATACGTACTGGCCATAGTCCTTTATCATGGCCAAACCTAAAAGGATATACTCATCTTCCATAAAAAAGGCCGCAATCTGTTGCATCAGCCTTTTGGTCTTCCTCATATTGAATGCCTTCCCATCTGCTACTTCTTCCATGATTTCCCGTACGATCCCAATGGCCGCAAAATAGAGTTCCCTGGCATAGCGCCTTCTCTCGCCCGTTTGGGGAAGAGCCTCCTCCTTTAACTCCACACTATCCACGGTAATGGAATTGATCTTCCGAGCGCTGAATTCCTTCATAAGGTAGCGGGGGTTATTTTCATCCCCCTCCTTCAACGCCACCAGGAGAAAGATTAACTCCTTCAATTCCCTTTCATCCAAGGGATTACGGATCTCGAGTTTCCTGATCCGGAGTCCTATCAAATTTCTCATGAACGATTTGAAAACGTTATTATTCCCCGGTTTCCCCCGAATTTTCCGGTCGTTCAAGAGGATGCCTTCATCAGTGATCCCCAAGGTAATCCCCCCCTCGGAAAGGATGAGGTGATTGATTAAGCGGAGATACTGAGAGATCGATTGATCAAGGGCAACGTTATCGGCCCCATGAACCTGGACGGCCTTCATGAGGCTATAGAGGCCCAGGATAAACTGGTTCCTCATTTGCCTCACCTCCATAACCGGTGGGGGAGGTTTTACCCAATCCGGGGTAACGAACCGAACCTTCTCCTTCTCCTCGTCAACCATGCTAACCCCTTAAGACAGTTCCACCAATGCCCGACGACACGCTTCGCGCAGTGACTCGTCCCGCGATCCCGCGCCCATCTCGAGCACCTCCTTCGCCTCCTGTGTCCCGATCCTGATCAGGGTCTCAATGGCACAGGCCCGGATCTCCTCGGCCTTAGCTCGCCCAAACCATTTTCTCCCCTCTACGAGAGAGTACAACAGGGGAATGGAATGGTTCGATCGTATCATTCCAATCGCCTTAAAAAAGGCCTTGATCTCTTGTAATTCCTTCTTATAGAACTCCTTCGATAGCATTCTTTCCATAAGGGGAGTCAAAGCCTCCTCCCCCATCCTTGCCAGGTTGAGGGCTGCGTTTCCCCTTATTTTGATATCCTGATCTTCCAGGGAGCGAACCATGTGCTGCATCGCCTCGGCCCCCCCGATTAGTCCCAAGGCCTGAAGGGCCTCCCTTCTCACCCGCACGTCCTCATGTTGAAGGGCTTTCCCAATATGTGGAACGGCTTCCTCTTTCCCGATTCGTCCGAGTATATAGACGATATTACGAACGAGATACCATCTCTTATCCTCGAGAAATGGGGCCATCAGCTCGATGTGATCCTTGCCCACCTTCGAAAGCGCATCGCAGATGATCCTTCTCGGTTTTGAACCGCTGAGATTGCCCAATAACTTACAAAGATGGGGGATTGAATTTCGCTGAAGGAGAAGGAAATAGTCGAAAGCGCCCTTTATATCCGAAAATTCATTCCCTCTTAATATATTCCCGATGGTCTCTATTCTCGACGATTCTCCGCCCTCGATGATCGTCTTCTTGATGAGATTGCTTTGCCACTCCTGAAGCTTGTTCGAATTCATAAGGATATAGAGCTGTTTCAGGATCTGACTGGCTTGCCTAAAGTCCCCTCTCCCCAAGAGTGATTCGATAACTCGATTTAAAAAAGGGACGAAGGCATCAAAGCCTTCGGGCTTTCTCTCCAGGGGCATAACCTCGGATAGGGTCCCGATGGCATGAAAACAGAATTCAGGTTGGATCTCGACATCTACCCTCTCTTTTAGGGCCTTCATCTCTTCAGGTTGAATTCGCAACTGATCCTTCGAAACCTCCAAGCCATCCCCCTCCAACCGTTGGTGGGAAAACCCCGGATCCAGTCCATGTTCCTTGATTAATTCCCCTTGTTGATAGCTCGGTATAGGTGTTGGGGTCAATGCCTTGCGAAAATCCTCCACATTCTCGGCAAATTCGATGGGAGATTCCTCCAGGTAATATTGGCCTGTCACGTAATGGATATGTTGGAAATCACGCTCCCACAAAAGGGTAATTAAATCATCCTCCAAGGGATTGAGTGCATCGGCTTTCGCGACGACATCCATGAAATCCACCACTTCCCACTCTTGCAATCCCTTCTCAAATCGTATCTGCTCGAGGCCTTCCCGGTAAAAACGAAAGGCCAGACTGCTCTTGGCCTCGGTATTCTCATAAACGATCTCGTCCTTATAATAGATCCCATACTCCGCGATATCCCAGGTTAGGTGGTCAACCTTTTCGAGGAAAAATCGAAATTTATCCATCAACTGATTTTGCAATGTCCTCATGGTAGGGTCGTCCAAAGGATATGTCTGATAAGCGCTTACGGTTTTGACGAAGTGATTGGTGAGATCCCTGGTCCAAACGAGTTCGTCTTCCGATCGAAAGGCGTTCGGATTCCCGAGAGTATTCCCCCCTTTCTCTTCTCTCTCCTCCACCATATGAACACCAAAAAATGAAGGGCTCGGTACTTGTTATAATGTCCTCTCTGAGGGGATTTGTCAACCTTTATCTCTAATTTCCTCAATTTTTCCCATTAGTTACAGAACTCCCGTTGAAAAAAGGAAGCTAAAATGATATCAAGGATGGTAAATCCGTAGAGCACCACTTTTTAGAATGGAGGCTTAATGGACAAGGATGGCCCGGGAAAAGGAATTCTCTACATCGTATCAACTCCCATCGGCAACCTGGACGATATTACCCTGAGGGCCCTTAAGACCCTTAGGCATGTTGACCTCATCGCTGCAGAGGATACTCGAAGGACAAGGAAGCTCCTCTCCCACTTTGATATCCATACTCCGTTGGTCAGTTATTTCGAACACAATGAGTTGAAGAAACTGGATAAACTCTTATCCCATATGAAAAGGGGAAAGGAGATCGCCCTCGTATCGGATGCGGGAACTCCTGGGATATCGGACCCCGGATATCGACTTGTCCAGCAGACCATCGAAAGGGGAATTCCGGTCATTCCCATTCCGGGCCCATCGGCTGTCATCGTTGCTCTGAGCATTTCGGGTCTGCCCACGGATAGTTTCACCTTCGCCGGTTTTCTGCCCAAAAAGGGGGGAAAGCGAAGGAAGCTCTTGGAAAAGTTGGGGGATCTGGATGGGACATCGATCCTCTACGAATCTCCCCATCGCCTCAAGAGGACGCTGGAGGACCTCCTCGAGGTCTGTGGAGATCGGCAGATCGTAATCACCCGAGAACTGACTAAGGCCTTCGAAGAAACGATCCGGGGCAGTATCAGAGAAGTCATCAATACCCTTGAGGGCAGGAGGATCAAAGGTGAAGTTACCATCGTTCTGGCCGGTAAGGGAAGGAAGGGATAGGCAGATTAATAAAATCAAGGGCTTCGATCCATCGGTCCCTGAGGGAATCATTTTCTCCGGATTGGTGCTGGATAAGCGAGTCGCGGGACATTACGGAATTGAAAGTGGGAGTATAAACACTAAGTCCTTCATGGGTGGAACAATATGCCGTGAAATTTAATCTACGATTTCAGCAACGGAAACCCTTCGATGTGGTGGGTCTAGGGCTCAATGCCGTCGATTTTCTCTGCGTCATCCCAAGATTTCCCACCTTTGACACCAAAACAGAAATAGTACACCACGAAAAACAGGGCGGGGGACAGGTGGCCACGGCCATGGTTGTTTGCTCAAAATGGGGTTTAAGGACGAAATATATCGGCAAAGTGGGGGAAAACGATCTGGGGATGTTCTCATTGAAAAGTATAAGGGAAGCCGGGGTTGATACCTCGAGCGTAACCGTCCAGAGGGGTGCCACAAACCAATTTGCCTTCATTCTCATCGATAAAAATTCAGGAGAAAGGACCATCATATGGCATAGGGATAAGAAACTCCTCTATAAGGAAGGCCAGCTTTCCAGGGAAGACGTATGCAAGGGGAAAATCCTCCATGTGGATGGTCACGATATCGAGGCCACAATAAAAGCGATCAAATGGGCTCAGGGGGAGGGCATCTTTACGGTCATCGATGCCGACAAGGTTGAGGAAAAAACCCCGGAGCTCATCAGGGATGTGGACTTCCTCATCACTTCTTCCACCTTTGGACCGGAATTAACGGGCATCAAGGATAAAGAGAAAGCCCTGTTGGCTTTGAAGAGGTATAATAAAGGATTTCTCTGTGCCACCTTGGGAAAGGAGGGAGCCATGGCGGTGCTGGGGGATCGAATTGTCTATTCAAAGGGGTTTGAAGTGGAGGCCGTGGATACGACTGGGGCGGGAGATATCTTTCACGCCGGTTTTGTCTATGGGCTCATCAGAAACTGGGATGCGCTGGAAATCCTCCGATTTGCCAATGCGGTGGCGGCCCTGAAGTGTACTCGAGTGGGAGGGAGATCGGCCCCCACGCTGGAGGAAGTGGACTCCTTCCTCAGTATTTCGACCAACACAGTCGGCTAAAGATTTTTGTTGTGAATGGGCTGTTGTAGATGTGGAGGTGAATATGGAAGACGTCAAGGAATATAAAGGCCCCGAAAAGAGAGTATACCCCCGGTTTCAGATAATATTTCCTGTTTTTCTGAGACTTTCAGTCATAAAAGAAGGGAACCCCACCATATTGGAACTGGGCGGAGAGACCGTTGACATCTCCCTTGAGGGGGTGAAGCTCTTAATACAGGAGGAAGCTGACGCCCTTTCCTCCATTGAAGATGCAAAGGAAGGGCGAGGGGTGGATGTGGGCATTGAAATTGTTACGGAGAAAAAGAGGATCAAGGCCGTTGGAGACATCCGATGGTTTAAGGCCGAGTCACCGGAGAAAGTAGCTGTTGGCATACATTTGAAGGGGATGAGTAGAGAGGATAGACGGATATGGGAGGATTTGGTCAAATCCATTGCCTTGTCCCTGTAAGGGCTTCCATATCATGGAATATGGAGCCCCACAGGCAAGCCTGTGGTACCTCTTGTTACGCTCAGACGGGCGACATCCTGAGCAAAGAGCATTCACCCACGGCTAAAGCCGTGGTGCTCTGCGTCGAAGGATGAAAAACTCTCAGGTCGTATCGGGCCTCAGATCTGAGTTAGCTTTTCTTGACCTGGCGGGGCGATTAGACGTTTTGCGAAATCTTTCGCCTCATCTGGAATCCTGCATCTCACCGCCTTTGCATGAAGCGCCTTAGTGGCATCTATTCCTATCCGTGCTGTCAACCCGTTCTCCGAAGCCGATGGATCGAGTATCACCCCCATTGTTCCATGCACCGCTACCAAATCTTTGTCTGCCTGGAAGCGGGTAGAAACGGCCCAGAGGACCTCGGATTCGTTATATACATTCACATCCTCATCAACCGCCACCACGAGCTTAAGGCAATGATCGACTCCTAAGGCCGTCAAGATTGCTTGTTTGCCTTGACCTTCCGCTGTCTTTTTCATTGAGATATAGGCATGGAACAAACCACATCCCGACAGTGGGACGTGAACGGCCCGAAGCCCGGGGATGCTTCGAGAAAGCGCTTGAAACAGATCCGCCTCGCGAGGTATGGCAAGCAGAGTGTTATGTTCTGCAGAACGACCGGCACATATGCTCTGATAAAGAGGGTTCTCGCGGTGGTATAGAATATGAGGGACAAAGACATGCTCCGTACTCCGATAAGAGGAATATCCCGTGAACTCACCAAATGGCCCTTCTGGCTCCCGGACTCCCGCCAGAATTTCTCCCTCCAATACGATTTCACCATAGGCAGGGATTCTAAGGGGAATATTGACTCCTTGGACAACTTCTAAAGGCTCCCCTAGCAATCCACCAGCCACTTCATATTTCCCAGTCTGACTTGGGATGACACCGATCGAGGCCAGAGAAATGAGGGGGTGGACGCCAAGAATACAGGCAACAGGGAGATTCTTGCCTCTTTCCTCTGCCCTTCTCTGATAATCCCACAGACGCTTGCGTGAGTGCAGGCTAATACCAAACCGATCCCCTCCTTTGATCATTAATCGGTGATAGCCCATGCTCGTTACCCCTGTATCTGGGTCTGCGGAAACAATAAGACCTGCCGTAATGTAAGGAGCCGGGTCATCCTGGAAATGGGTAAGGATGGGAAACTTTAAAATATCTATTTCGTCCTCCGCATAGATCCGAAAATGTGCGGGGGAATCTTTTACCACTTTCTCAGGGAAAAGAGATTTTATCCGCCGCGAGTATTCCGCGGAAAGATCTTCTTCCTTGACTTTAAAAGCCAAAGACATCCGCGTACGAGAACCTAACAGGTTTGCTACAACCGGTATGGAATATCCCTTCACATTTTCAAAGATAACTAAGGGTGAGGTACCGTGGCTTTCTAATTCCGCCACAAAAGCCGTCATCTCGTAGGCGGGACTAATCTCATCTTTTACTCGAATAACCTGAAAATGGTCGGATTCCTCCACCTGCTGAATGAATGATCTCCAGTCCTGTTGGCTCATTTAACCTCTCCTTTCCTTTAATTCTCACTCAGAGGGCATTGAACACAGCGCAAAAACCTCGATAAACTCATCAAATACCAATCTACACCGTAGGGTAATCCGTTCCTCACTCCTTTTAATCTTGATCGGCAGTAACTGTTATTGTATCATTTGAAAACCCCCCGTGGTTCTTTTTTTGAGCCTTTGGGTGAGTATTATACTCATTCTAACTCCTTGAACCAAGAGGGTTTTCCTCTGCTTCCAAAATCCCTATCTCTATTTTAGGGAGATATACTGGAGTTGACAAATGGTTGCAAATTGAACACAATATAGGTTTATATTATCGTAAAAAGACAATGAGGATGTTGCCAGAATGGGTAAACCTGTCGAGCATTTGATGCGAGGCCTGAAAATTGGCCTCATTTTCACGGGTCAGGGATTTCAGCGTATCGGAATGTACAGGGATCTCTATGATGAATATCGGGAGTTCAAGGAAACCTTCAAGGAGGCAAACGGCGTCCTCAACTACAAATTGCAGGACATCTGCTTCAAACAGACCTTTATGACCCGTATTGAGACGAAGCTGGAGCATATTTCTGAGAAAGCGGGAAGTTTCTTCGAGGAAATCATAAAGGTTCCCAAGATCCACCAGACCATCTTCACGCAACCCATCATCTGTGCCGGGGATATCGGCTGTTTCAGGGTGCTGATGAAGGAAGTCCCTGGCGTCAATTACCATGTCATTGCCGGCCATAGTTTGGGGGAATACCCCGCATTTATCGCCGCCGGTGCCCTGACCTTTCAGGATGGCATGAAGGTGGTCAAGAAGAGGGGCGAGTATATGCACGATGCCTCTAAGAACATCGACTCCGGATTGTTGGCCATTGTGAGTAAGCAGGGAAGGATTCCCAGGAGCTATATCGAAAGGTTATGCCGAAAATATTACGTCAATCTTGCCTTGCACAACTCGGATTCGGCTTACATCGTCGGGGGTTTGAACCTCAACCTGAGGAAAATGGCCGAGGAGGTCAGACGAAAGAAAAGATTCACGCCCCTACCAGTCCAGGTTAGCGGGGCATTCCACACCTATTTGATGCAGCCGGCCGCAGAAAGACTCAAAAAAGCCCTGGAGAGCATCCCATTCAAGCCAACCCACACCCCAATTCTTGCCAATACGACCTCCGATGCCATATCCGATCCTAAACATATCAAGACCGAGGCATACCGGCAGCTGACCCAAACGGTAATCTGGAGGGATATCCTGTGGAAAATGTATGAATCGGGAATTAACCTTATTATCGAATTGGGTTTGGGATCCACTCAGAGAGGAAATAAATCGGCCTTAAGCAAATACACCATGCAGACATATCCCGCCGATCAACTACCCGAGATCTTAACCATCGAGGACAAACCCTCACTGGATAAGACCAAAAAACGGTTGAAGGGTCTTGGGTTTTAAACCATCCTTTTTCCAAAAACCGGCTCGATTTTCCCCTAGCTCCTCTCGATTTCGAATCAGGGATGGGAATCTGGTTTCATAAGAGGCGAAATGTTTCTTTCATCGGAGGAAGGCAAATGATGGAGGAGTACAAAAGGTTTAAGGTTGCCGCGGTTCAAGCATCCCCCGTATTGCCCATGAACAGGAAGGCAACAATTGATAAAGCCTGTACTTTGATAGAGGAAGCCGGAAAAAACGGGGCTCAACTGGTTGTATTCCCCGAGACCTTCGTTCCCATGTACCCCAATTGGTCCATCGATCTGCAAAATCCCACCGAATGGGCTAAAAACCTCTTCTACCTTACAAAAGAGGCGGTTGAGATTCCCGGTCAGGAGACCGAAATATTGGGAAAGGCGACAAAAAAAGCCGGCGTTTATCTCTGTCTTGGGGTAAATGAAAAAGTAAAGAAGTATGATGGTATGCTCTTCAATTCACTGGCATTTATAGGCCCTGATGGTGGGATTATTGGGAAGCATAGAAAACTACTCCCTACTAATCGAGAAAAGGTATTCTGGCATCGGGGGGATGGGGTTGATGTTAAAGCTGTTTATGAAACCCACCTTGGGAGGGTGGGTGGACTGATTTGCTACGAACACCTTCAACCCTTGCTCAAATATGCTCTTTATGCCCAGGGAGAACAGGTTCACTGCGCCTGTTGGCCCGGATGGCCCTACTACCCTCCTCCGGGTCGGAGCAATAAGCACGTGATCGATGTCGTCACTCGTTCCTATGCCCTCGAAGGGCAATGCTTTGTGATTCTTTCATCCCTCTATGTCCCAAGACAGATGGGGCAAAAGGCTGGATTAGGAAATGCAGCCTGGGCCTTTTTCGGTGGGAGTGGGATAATAAATCCCTCAGGGGAATACCTGGCAGGGCCCGTATTTGACCAGGAGGATATTCTCTATGCCGATATCGATTTGAGCCTCATACCCATAAGAAAAGCGGCGGTTGATACCACGGGGAGGGATACGAGGTGGGATATTTTAAGCCTCAATATATATGATGGGGACTATGTTCCATACAGAGAGCTGCCTCAAGCTGAAATGATGGAAAATAAGGAGTCGGTTACATTCAGCGATCTCATGAATTCCGTAGGGAGAATGAGCTCTACAGTTGATGATTTGGTAACGAAAATGGACGCTCTTATTGAAAAAGATGGAAAACGCAAGAAATGATATTTGGAGCGATACCACCCTAACCGCATAACTGCAGCACAGCATAGCCACAGCACTGAAGGCTGCATCCTCGGGATTCAGATCTTTTTAGGCCTACTCCTTCCCCCTCTTCAGATCGGCCCAGACATTCCGAAATTTGCCACTCACCGGATCGCGCATAGGCGGTTCCTGGGCCCTTTCAACCCTTATCGAGGGCAAACCCTGCGCCGACAGGTGTTCATTCAAGCGGGAAGCGACCTCTTCCCAAACCTGTGAACTATCGCACCCAGGCACTACTTCGAGCCGAACGGTCAGGACTTCTTGGCCCGTCTGTATCACCTGAT
>JAQYWG010000289.1 GCA_030145085.1 Thermodesulfobacteriota bacterium | reverse complement strand
AGAAGCCCTGGAGAAGATCTTGGGGAGGGTTGTTTTTTCATCCTCCATACAGGGCAAAATGGAGTTGGAACTCCTCTTCGTTTGATAAACAAATGCATTTGGGTCAAAGTCTAACGAGGTGTTGCCAAATCCGTTTGCGATTGCTAAAAGACTCTTTGACCCTTCTACGGCCAGCCTCTAAAGGGCTGGCCTTCCCCTTCTTCCACCCTCGTTCAGCACGTTGCGTTGAGGGAGAACGCTTTTCTCCCAAAGCACAGGAAATCGAGCCAAAAGAATCCCTTGACAGGGGTCAACTATTTTCATTAGATTCAAATAGTGAGAACCAGGGATTGAGGGAGGGATTATTCAATGGCTGAAGAAGAGGTAAAGATTTATACAAGTCCCACCTGACCGTATTGCAAGATGGCGAAAGAGTATCTTTCGCAACAAGGGGTTCCCTACAAGGAATTCGACGTTACCAGAGATCGGGAAGCCTTAAACGAGATGGTGAAAATTTCAGGGGCTCGGAGCGTCCCCGTCATCGCGGCCTGCAATGATGTTATGGTTGGCTTTGACAAGGGGAGGCTGGAGCACATGCTGGGGTGTCTCACGCAGAAAACGGACCTGTAATTGTCCCCTTTTACGATTCACCCCAAAAGGCTTGTATAGAAACCGACCCGTGGGGGAGATATCGAGGGCCATGAGGGCCTTTCCATTTCCTTATCGCCTTCCACATGGTAACGCCATGGAAGTCATCATTTGCCCCGTTCACCATTGTCTTCTCCTTTCGAAGCATGGGTCATGATGCCAGAGAACGTGGGTAGAAGTCCTGAAAGGGTTCGATGCCAATAACGTTCCCGTTGAGATCTCTCTACCTGGGTTCTTGAGGATGACAAGGGTCTGTTATGGAGATACTTATCCCCTACGGACAGCAGCAGGTCTTAATCCGAGTCCCCGATGAGAACGTGCTGGGCGTGGTTCAGCCCAATGAAGTGAATACAGGCCCGGAGCGGGAGACCCTCCTTGGGGCTTTGGAGCGCCCAACGGAAAGCCCCTCGTTTTCCGAATTCCTGGATGACGCACGAGACGTTCTCTTCATCGTCAACGATGGGACGCGTCCCACTTCCACGTCCAAGGTTCTGGAAATCCTCCATGAGGAGATCCGAAGCGTGGAGGCTCGCTTCATCGTGGCCACAGGGATCCATCGAGCCCCTACTGAGGAAGAAATACGCTTCATCTTCGGCCCTTTATACCGGGAATTCCAGGATCGGATTTACGTTCATGACTCCCGAACCCTCTCCCAAATGGTTCACTTGGGGACCTCCCGAAATGGCACTGAGATGTATGTGAACCGAATGGGTGTAGAGGCCCACAAGTTGGTTGTCATTGGCTCAGTGGAGCCACATTATATTGCTGGGTACACGGGGGGGCGGAAGTTCCTCCTCCCCGGGATTGCCTCGTACCAGACCGTCGAGCAAAACCACAGATATGCCATCTGGCCCGAGGCAAAAGCGCTGGCTTTAGCAGGGAACCCTGTCCACGAGGACATGATCGACGCCATGCGGGTCATCCATGACAAAGAGATTTTCTCCATCCAGCTGGTGCTAGATCGGGAGCGCCGCATTTATGCGGCCACGGCAGGGGATATTCACGCATCCTTCGATGCGGCCATTGACCGAGCCAACGAGGTTTTCTGCGTAGATGTGCCCGAGAAGGCGGACATTGTAGTTTCCGTTGCCACATATCCCATGGATGTAGACCTTTACCAGTCTCAAAAGGCCTTGGATAATGGGAAGCTCGTCCTCAATGAGAATGGCATCCTGATCCTCGTCAGCAAGTGCCGCACCGGGGTGGGGGGGGAGGCATTTTTCGAGCTGCTGGCCGGTTCTAAGACCCCCATAGACGCCTTGAAACGAATCGATCGGGGCTATGTGTTGGGGTACCACAAGGCGGCCAAGATGGCCGAGATCGCCCTCTGGGCGGAGATGTGGGCTGTGACCGACCTGCCCGATGCGGAGGTGGAGAGCGTCTTTGTGCGACCCTTTTCGGATATCCAGAGGGCTTTGGACAGGGCCCTCGAGGTGAAAGGACGGGAGGCCAAGATCCTGTTTCTCATGGATGGTTCTCTCACCGTACCCATGATTCGTTGATCAGAGAGGCTCGCTCAGAAGGCGGGCCAGTAAAGCAGTACCTTCCTTAACAATTCTCTTTATACAATTTCAGCAGGAGATCGTGAGGAGCCGTTCTTGATAGGGCAGACAAGTCCTGAAAAATGGGAGATGAGGTAAAGAGAGCTATCCTTGACGGCTTCGTAAAAAGTCCATCTGCTACGTTCCGCTTCATCCTTCGTCACTGCAGCGTACTTCTCTGTACGCCTCATTCCTCAGGATTTGCGCGCCTT
>JAQYWG010000288.1 GCA_030145085.1 Thermodesulfobacteriota bacterium | reverse complement strand
GAAGCGCCGAGGGGTGCATTCCCCCCATCAGGAGAGGCACCCCCCTTTGTTTGAAAGTGTCCGCGAGCCTGTAAGCGTGGGGGACGTCTAGGGTCAGGGTCGAGATTCCCACAAGGTCGGCCTTCTGCGAGGTATCAACCTGCTGAACGTCTTCATCGATGACCGATACCTCCCATTCCTCGGGAAAGAGCGCGGCTATGGTCGTCAGTCCCAGAACGGGGAAAGGCATCAAAGGCTGTTCCGCTAGCTGAAGGTCGGGATCTGTCGCGTGAATCAAAAGAACCTTAGGCATACCTGCAACCGTCTCGCACACCGCTTGGAAAGAGAGGGCTATGCTAAGTGCTTCAATAATAGCGGGATAATATTTTATTATCAATAGTGTGGGTTTGACCGTTTCACCGTTTTTTTTAACTCCAATTCTCCGATTCCCAATGCATACATGTAGAAACCCAAATAAGGGGAGTCGCTAGCGTGCCAGAATTCCTCAGGGAAGTCCTTGATTTTCCGCCCGATCTTATTGCTTTAGGTGGCTCAATGTAGGGAGGGAGAAGAGAGGTATGCACTTGTGTTCCCTGGAGATTTCCAACGCTTGTGAAACTTCTTTCCTTTCCCAACCATTTTGTGGTTAAATAGCGTAAACCTTCACAATATCCTTTCTCGAGGATTCCTTTGAGCAGGAAAAGACGACCAGAGCCTCGCGAGATTGATCAGAGGGTGGTTCTGGAATTGTTGAAGAAGGAGAACCACCCGCTGGTGATTCGGGATTTTGTTCGACGGCTCGACCTCACCCATGAGGAGAAACGGGGGCTAAAGGTCCTCCTGAATGAGATGGCCTCGGAAGGTCAAATCATCAGGATCAAGGGGCGAAGGTATGGTCTGCCTTCGAGGATGAATGTTGTGGTGGGCCGCCTCCAGTGTCACCCCGATGGGTACGGTTTCGTCATCGTGGAGGATGGAGACCAACCCGATATCTTTATTAAGCCCAGGGATCTTCGGGAGGCGATGCATGGTGATCGGGTCGCGGTGCGAATAGAACGCCTGAGGAAGCCAAGGGGAAAGGGGAGGGAGGGCCGGATTGTCCGGATCCTGGAAAGAATGACTCAAAGGATTGTGGGGAGATTCCTACCCGGTGATGGTTTCGGTCGGGTGGTTCCGGATGACAACCGGTACCTTTTTGAGGTTATCATCCCAAAGAACCAAACTATGAAAGCCAAGGAAGATCAGGTCGTTGTCGCCGAGATCACCCAATACCCGACCATTGCGAGAAACCCGGAGGGAAGGATTGTTCACATCTTGGGTTATCCAGGGGACCCGGAAGTTCTTCCTCGGATCGTGATCTGGGAATACGATTTGCCCGATGGTTTTCCGGCATCGGTACTCCGGGAGGCGGAGGCTATCCCCCAAAGGGTACGCGATGAAGAGATGGTTGGACGGATGGATCTGAGGGGGAAGGTGACCGTCACGATAGACGGGGAAAACGCCAGGGATTTCGACGACGCCGTTTCCATCGAGGAAAGGGATGGAGGATATACCCTCTGGGTTTCCATATCTGATGTGGGCCACTATGTCAAGCCCGGGACCCATTTGGATAGAGAGGCTTACCGGAGGGGAACGAGCGTCTATTTCCCCGATCGGGTTATCCCGATGTTTCCCCCCAAGCTTTCCAATGGAATTTGCTGTCTTCACCCCCACATGGATCGGCTGACTCTGACGGCGGCTCTGCGTTTCGATAGGGAGGGTAATTTAGCGGATTGTGAAGTCTTCAAAAGCGTGATCCGAAGCGATGCCCGCCTCACCTACACGGCCGTGAGGAGAATCCTGGTGGACCGGGATACGGAGGAAATGGGGAGGCATGGGGCGCTGGTTCCATCGCTGGAGGCAATGGGGAAGCTCTGCTCTCTCTTGGCGGGAAAGAGGCGGGAAAGGGGAAGCCTCGATTTCGACTTGCCCGAGCCCGAGATTATCCTCAACTTTCAAGGGGAAGCCCAGGAGATCATCAAGGCCGAGAGGAATTTCGCTCATCAGATCATTGAGGAGTTTATGATCGCCGCAAATGAGGCCATTGCCGTCAAACTGACCCAAGCCCGATTCCCCCTTTTGTACCGAATCCATGAGGAGCCCGATGTCGATAAAATCCGTGATTTCAGGCGATTCGCAGCCCTTTTAGGCTACCGGCTGAAAATGAGGCGACCCCATGGCCCTCGGGAGTTTCAACGCCTGTTGGAGGAGGTAAGGGGAAAGCCCCAGGAAAGGCTGGTTAATACCGTCCTGTTGAGGTCGATGAAACAGGCCCAGTATTCGGACAAGAACCTCTCTCACTATGGGCTCGCTTTGCATTGCTATACCCATTTCACCTCTCCCATACGAAGGTACCCCGACCTCCTTGTACATCGTCAACTGAGGAAATTGATCGAGGAAGAGCGATGCTCAATGGAGGATTTTT
>JAQYWG010000287.1 GCA_030145085.1 Thermodesulfobacteriota bacterium | reverse complement strand
CCTCTTGATCGTCCCTAATACGGCTTCCACATGCCCATGGGAAATGTTGCGTACCACCCGAAACAGCTGCTCAATCGAATAGAATCTCTCTCCCTTCAGGCTGCGCCGCAACAACTCGACTTGCTCCATGGGTAGGGCTGACAGGTTGGCTAAGGTGCGTTTGCGCACTTTGCGGCCTTCACGAAACGATTCGCGAAGCAGGACCGCGGGAGGAGAATTTCGATTGGGGACAACATCGATATACATGGGTACTATAAATAACACATCTTGTATATCTTGTCAAGTATAAATTAAAAATAATACCTCCATTTACATGGCTACTAATTGGCAAGAGAAACACCATCCTTTCTCTTTCTTTTTCAATAGGTTATCTACGGTTCAAGGCCAACTCTCGGGGGGAACTTCGGATTAGTCTGCTTCCTCTCTCAAATCTAGTAAGAAATAGGATACTAAATCGACCCCTACTCATATAATCTCTTTCTCGTTAACAGTTCCATGTACTTAACTACCTGATACGAGGTAAAATATCAATGAGGGAATGAGGCAGAATACCGTGCTTCCTTTTATACCTGAGGGTCCATGAATTCCGATTAGGTGTAACTGCGAATTGGATGCAAAGGCTTTTATGTCCCATTGACAGGATGTGCCATTTCTGTAATATATCTTCCATGGTAAAGACTGTGGCCGGACAACAAATGAGATCTGATGGAAGGGCCCCGGATGGATTGAGGAAGGTGAGAATAACCCGCAATTACCTGAAACATGCCGAGGGTTCTGTCTTGATCGAAATGGGGGATACGCGGGTGGTCTGTACCGTTAGTGTGGAGGAAAAGGTTCCCCCTTTCTTGAAGAGTTCGGGCAGGGGCTGGATCACCGCCGAGTACGCTATGCTTCCCCGTGCTACCGAAACCCGGAACGTCCGAGAGATTCTGGCGAGGACGGACGGGAGAAGGTTCGAGATCCAACGTCTGGTCGGACGGTCGCTGAGGTCCATCTCGGATTTGAATGTTTTTGGTGAGAGGACGATGTGGGTCGATTGCGATGTTATTCAGGCCGATGGTGGTACGAGAACCGCCGCCATAACGGGGGCATATGTGGCCTTGGTGGATGCCTTCAATACCATGAGGGAGAGAGGGATGATTGAGGGAATCCCCATAAGGGATTCGGTGGCGGCCGTAAGTGTTGGGAGGGTAAGGGACGATTTTCTCCTCGACATGAATTATGAGGAGGATGTTTTAGCGGAGGTAGACATGAATTTTGTGGTCACCGGGAGAGGGAATTTTGTCGAGGTTCAGGGGACTGCGGAGGAGTCCAACTTCACCAAACAAGAGATGGATGAGATGACCGTACTTGCATTGAAAGGAGTTCGGAAGTTGGCCCGGATACAGAGGAGAACCTTGCACTGGAGTCCTTGAAAGGAGACCCTTTGGAACTTTTTCTCGCAACGAGAAATGAGGGAAAGATAAGGGAAATAAGGGAGCTTTTGAAGGGGTGCGAGATTTCCATCACCTCCCTGAGGGATTATCCCGATGCGCCCGAGGTGGTTGAAAACGGAGAGACATACCGGGATAATGCTTTTAAAAAAGCCCGGTTTTTTACCAGGTGGACGGGAAAACTCACGTTGGCCGATGACTCCGGTTTGGAGGTTGATTACCTTAAGGGAAGGCCGGGTGTGTTTTCGGCCCGATACGCAGGGGATGGCGGGGATGATCGGGAAAACAATCGCAGGTTATTAAGGGAGTTGGAGAGTATTCCTCGGGAAAAAAGGGGAGCGGTATTCAGATGCGTTATGACCCTGGTCGCCCCGTGGGGAAACGAAGAGGTGGTAGAAGGGGAATGTCGCGGACAAATAGGCATTGAGGAGAGGGGAGAAAGGGGATTCGGGTACGATCCGATTTTCATCATCCCGCGATATGGTAAGACGGTGGCTGAGATTTCCATCGCGGAGAAGAATCGACTGAGCCACAGGGGTAAGGCCCTCAGAAAATTGAAGAAGATATTGAAAAGGTATATCGGGGCGTAGCGCAGCCTGGTTAGCGCGCCTGCCTTGGGAGCAGGAGGTCGGCAGTTCAAATCTGCTCGCCCCGACCATTTTTTTGATACCAAAAGGGAAAAGAGATCCTAGTTCGCCCGCCCTTTAAGAGGGGTGTTTAGGCACTCTGGATTATCTCCACTCGGGTAGCCTTCAGGAACCCCCTGTCATCGATGTAGGATACTTTGACGGTTTCTTCTACGGTGGGATAGCGATGGGGAACGTAGATGGTTCTCCTGCCCAGGTAGAAGGTATAGGTCTTCCCCGTCTTATCGCTTTTGACCACCATGGTCCCCTTACGGAAGACATTGGTGTAAATGGAGACGACCTTCCCCTGCACCGCATTAGGGCCTATCTCATCGGCGTGGGCGAACTTGATAGTGGGGAAGGTGCCACTGATGCCCATCCCCACCAGAAT
>JAQYWG010000286.1 GCA_030145085.1 Thermodesulfobacteriota bacterium | reverse complement strand
CATCGTACCCATCACCCTCATCAATCACTACGTGCGTAAATACGATCAGCCTTACCTGAAGGAGCAGTACTATTTAAATCCCCATCCTCTGGAACTCCAATTGCGAAACCACGTGTGAGGTAGAATCGAAAAATGCATGGCTTTTTCGGAGCCGAGAAACGGTCAGTTATTGAAATCAAAAAGGAGCCGCCACATGACAAAAGGAAAATTTGTGATACTGGGCCTCTGCTTGGCCATTATGGGCATACTTGCTCCATTCCTCGGGGCTGAAGAAGTTCCCAGAATGACAAAGGAGGACCTCAAGCCATTGCTCAATGATTCCGATGTAATCATCCTGGATGTACGCGCCAGCAGAGACTGGACAGGGAGTGAAAAAAAGATTAAAGGCGCAATCCGCGAGAATCCAAAACGTTTCGAATCCTGGGCCCATAAGTATTCCAAAGAAAAAACATTGGTGCTCTATTGTGCCTGATCGAATGAGGGTACCAGTGCCAGTTTGGCACGGAAATTCCTAGGCAGTGGATATACCAAGGTCTACGCCCTCAAAGGAGGCTCCCCCGAATGGTTTGATGCCGGTTATCCCACTGAACCCAAGTGATCAAAGGGTGTCTCTTCCGCGCTTTCGGAGGTGATAGTGAACCTGACGCGTTCGTTCATAGGTCTTGGGGTATGGATTGGAATATGTTTCGGCGCAGCGTTTATCGGTTCGATCTTCACCAATTCCTCAATTCCAACGTGGTATGCGGATTTGGCCAAGCCCTCGTGGACTCCGCCCGACTGGGTTTTTGGCCCGGTCTGGTCGGCCTTGTATCTCATGATGGCGTTGGCAGCGTGGCTCGTGTGGCGGCGCGGCGGTCTGGCAGCGGCATCAGTACCCATAACGCTCTTCGTGTTGCAGCTGGCCCTTAATGCTACGTGGTCTATCCTTTTCTTTGGACTGAAAATGCCCGGGGCGGCTTTGGGGGAAATCGTGATTTTGTGGTTCGCGATCCTGGCGACAACGATCGCGTTTTGGCGGGCAACCCCAATAGCCGGTTATTTGTTGCTACCGTACCTTCTCTGGGTGACTTTTGCGGCGGGGCTCAACTTCGCGATATGGCGGCTGAACACATGAGGGTTTAGCTGAGAAAACAGATTCTAACTACCAAAAGGAGGAGAGAGATGAATTGGAAGGACTATTTCGAGAAGACCACTGGAAAGGGTTTTTTGGCCACCGCAGGGCGCACCGGCGAGGTCGACATCGCCATATATTCCCGCCCGCATGTAATGGAGGACGGCACGTTGGCCTTCGGCATGACCGACCGGCTCACCCATGCCAACCTCCAGGAAAATCCCCACGCCGTGTATGCGTTTAACGAGAAGGGTTATGAGGGAGTACGCCTCTACCTGGAAAAGGCCAGGGAGGAGACGGAAGGACCCCTTCTCGAGGAAATTCGCAAACGGGCAGACGAGGTTGTGTGCCCGGGAACCGGTGATGCCATCAAGTACGTTGTGTACTTTCGCATAGCGAAAGATCTCCCTCTGGTAGGGACATGAGCACACACCCCCGTCAAGGTTCCGAGCACGGAAGAACGGGTTAAACAAGAGCGAGAGGTTATCCAAAACCTTGAGCTTGATGCACAGCTATGGAAAGCCCTCGTCGCTCTCCCACCCGATGATGTCTGCCGGCGATCCCTCGCTATCTACGATTCGCATTTGCACTGTTACCACGTCCAGGTCCTGAACGAGTACTATCAGGCCTCTCCTAAAGGAATGGCCATCCGGAAAGTTAATGATAGAAAGACCCATCCCATCATTGAACTCCAACTCTTGATCCTTCAATACCTCATCCAGGCCAAGGAACTCCCCCTTGCTGGAAAATGGATAACGGAAAAGGAGTTGAAAAACGGCGAGATGTTCTATCGCGGGATTCATTCGCTGGAGGTGTTTAAAAATCCTCTGGAGGAAAAGTTCGGCAGCCGTCCCGGTCATTTCCTGGAGGCTGGGTTAACGATAGGAGGGGTTAAGGTCGATTATGGTGATATAGGCTTGCGATTCCAAGCCCTCCCCCGAATTCCGGTTCTCTTCATCCTCTGGGCGGCCGATGATGAATTCCCCGCCAAGGTAAACATCCTCTTTGACCCCAGCATTGAATATCACCTCGCCCTTGATACCATCTGGGGCCTCGTGAGGATGATCACCTTCAAATTGCTGGAGTTCTGAAGCCCACAGCCAAGAGAGCCCTTGCGGAGGCAAGAATTCTTTTCACAATGAAATGGAGGGGTGCACGAGATCATCAAAGAGTCTCAGGTAATCCAGGAGATGGCGGATTGCTGAATAGTTAACGCCGACGTTCCTCTGTGCCCTCTCTGACATTAACAAAGCCTTTTGAGGGTCCTCAAAACATCGCAGAATTTCACCCGCCGTCTCTTGGGAAGTGTAGACAAGATTCCCTTTCTCGTCTTTATATCCTACACCATATCCATAGAAACCATCTTCTTTGAT
>JAQYWG010000285.1 GCA_030145085.1 Thermodesulfobacteriota bacterium | reverse complement strand
GAAGAAGGGATTGCTACTTTTTTCCATTATTCTTTTGACTGTTTTTGTAGGTTCTACGGTTTATGCTAACGGATTGTACGTGAACAGCCTTGGTCCCAGGGCCGTGTCCATGGGTGGAGCTTTTGTCGGGTTGGCGGATGATTTTAGCGCCATTTACTGGAATCCGGCAGGTATGGCCCTTTTCCAAAAGAAGTATTTTGGCTTCTACGGAACAGACCTCATTCCTTCCAGCACGTACATAATGGAGGTAGATCTGCCTCCGCTCGTCAGAATAGTGAATGCGAAAACGGAAACCAAACACTACCTGACCGGCCTGGCTGCTTATTATCATCCTGTGAGCGAAAAAGTGGTTGTCGGTTTGGGTGTATACGTTCCTTCCGGCCTTGGGGCCTTGTGGGATGGGACTGATTTTGCGTTACTCCCGGTTCAAGCCGGCCTGCCTCCGAACCCGACCGTAAGCTGGAAGAGTAAAATAGGGATAGTCACTTTTTCCCCTGCACTTGCGTTTAAGGTAAACGATAAGTTATCCCTCGGAGCCACGTTTAACATAAACTATGCCGTATTCGATATCTCCATGTGGGCCGGCGCATCAGATGCTCCGATGCCAGTTGTCGACCTCGGCCAGTATGAAGAAAGTATGACTGGATGGGGGTATGGCGCAACTATCGGAGTCCTTTTTCGGCCGGTAGAAAAGCTAAGCTTTGGGGCGACCTTCCGCTCCGCCAGCACTGTCGGATTCAAGGGAGAGGCTACTATCAGCGGAATGACTGACCTGGGCGCGGCAATGATCCCCCCCACACCGTTAAACGACACCTCAGACCTTGAAAGAGAGGTCACCTGGCCGATGTGGCTCGCTGGAGGAGTTGCCTTCAGACCCATAGAAGGACTGACTCTTACAGGAGATGTGCAGTGGACCCAGTGGTCAAAGATCGATGTGATGGATACTGTTTACGTTGACCCATTCTGGGCGACGATTATGGAGGAAGGTGCCAGGCCCATGCACTGGGATGATGCCCTTCAGATTCGGATCGGCGCAGAATACAAGATCAATCCACTTGCCTTTCGGGCAGGATATTATTACGACCCATCCCCCGCTCCTGACCGGACTATGAATGTGCTCCTCCCCAATTTTGATTTCAACGTGATTACCGCCGGCGTGGGCACCAATCTCGATGGGCTTCAGCTGGATTTTGGCATTGAGTACCTGATGGGGAAAGAGAGAAATGTGCCTGTGGAGAGGGTGGCGACCGATCCTGACTGGGAGACAGCTCAACCCGGCATCTATAACATGAATATACTCGTGCCCACAATCTCCGTAAGTTACAGATTCTAATGAACCTGAACTATTCATAAAATATGCCGACACTTTCGTTAGATCAATTGTCATTGCGAGCGAAGCGTGGCAATCTCATGTCCATGCGAGAAGGCATGGGATTGAAGATGTCGCATCTCTTTTCGCAATGGTTTCCGAAGCAACCTCGATTCGTGAATAATCCAGGTAAAATAAATAGAAAGATTCGAGAGGGATTCCTTCAGGATAGTCAAATTTAGCCTTATGCGGGAGAGATTCATTATTTTTCGCTTGAGGAGATAAAATGAAGATACGAAAAGCCATCATTCCGGCGGCAGGTTTCGGGACGCGTTTCCTTCCCGCGACAAAGTCCCAGCCGAAAGAGATGCTTTCGGTCATAGATAGACCGCTCATCCTCTACTCTGTTGAAGAGGCGGTTCAATCCGGGATAGAGAGCATCGCCATCATCACAAGCCGGGGGAAGTCCTCGATGGAAGATTACTTTGACAGCAGCCCTGAGCTGGAGCGATTTCTGGAAGAAAAGGGGAAACTCGATTATCTCAAAGAAGTCAGAAGGATTTCCGGACTCGCGGAATTCTGCTACATCCGGCAGAAAGAAGCCCTTGGACTGGGACATGCGGTACTCATGGGTGAAAAATTCATAGGCCAGGAGCCTTTTGCCGTTCTCCTTCCTGATGATATCTATGACAGTCATACGCCCTGCACAAAACAGCTCATCGACGCTTACGATGAGTATCAAGCTTCTGCCATCGTCCTGGGACGCACAGATGAGGAAGGAACGAAGATGTACGGGATTGTCAAACCCAGGCAAGTGACTGAGAGGGTGTTCCAGATAGAGGACCTTGTCGAAAAGCCCGGGCCGGAGAAAGCCTTTTCCGATCTGGCAAGTCTGGGAAGGTATGTTTTTACACCCGAGATCTTCGAAGGTATAAAGAAGACAAAACCCGATCACAGGGGAGAAATCCAGCTCCCGGATGGGGTCAAGTACGTCCTGGAGAAGCAGAAAGTCTATGGAGTGCTCTTTGAGGGAGACCGCTACGATTGCGGCGATAAGATGGGCTTCCTCGAGGCAACAATCTCTCTTGCCCTGAAAAGGCCCGAGTTCAGTGAGGGGCTGAAAACATTCCTAAAATCCCTTTCCTGAATTATTCATAAAATCGGCCGACACACCTTACAACAAATCCTTACAACAAATCGCTGAAGGATAGCTGATCATCAGGGGCAGGGTTCAGGTGAATT
>JAQYWG010000284.1 GCA_030145085.1 Thermodesulfobacteriota bacterium | reverse complement strand
TAAGGGTTAGGCGATTCAAGAGAAATGGTGTCTTCTTTGGCTACGGGGTAAGCGGTACCCCTGCTGATTGTGTTAAAATAGCTGTTCACGAAATATTGCAGCAAAGGCCGGATATTATCCTCTCGGGAATTAACCTGGGATCCAATGTGGGGATAAACATTCTATACTCGGGAACCGCCTCTGCTGCCACAGAGGGAGCATTCCTGGGCTTTCCCTCGGTTGCCATTTCACTGAATACGAAAAATAATCCTGACTTTACCTTTGCTGCCAGATTTTCCCGCAGGATAATCAGGTTTGTCATGGAGAACGGTTTGAATGTGGGAACGGCCCTGAATGTAAATATACCAGCTATACCCGGGGATCAGATCAAGGGTATATCCTTTACCACCCAGGACCTTGTCAGGCAGAGAGATGTATATGAAAAGAGAAGAGATCCAAGGGGGAATATCTATTACTGGCTGGCTAGTGAGACGCCGGTTGAACAGAGCATGTCAAATACTGACTTAAAGGCCCTTACGGGAAACCGGATAACCATTACCCCGATCACCTTTGATCTCACAGATCTCAAAGAGATGAAAAGGCTTAGTTCTATCGGCTTTGATCTCTAGGAAGATGGGGGCATATGATCCCTCACCTTCTGAAAATCTTGGTTCGTTCAATCCCCCGGCCCATGACATGGTGCAGGGTACCAGGGGCATCGAGTCTCGGCTGTCTGGGCATCGTCAATCCTTACACCCTTCGCCTTTGACTGTAATGTTCATGCAGAAACTACGTCCCCTTTCACATTTCTCGAGGGCGAGACCGTCCTAGTTTTGGGAGGATTTGCCGCACACCGCGGATATCTCGCCCTGCCCTGGGTCATCATGGCCGCGTTTCTCGGTACCCTGTGCGGGGACCAGCTATTCTTTTTCTTGGGCCGCAAACACAGCCAAACTGTCCTGGCAAGGCGGCCTTCGTGGAAAGCCCGTGCCGACAGGGCCCAAAGGTTGCTCGAATGATTCCGAACCCCGCTGATTCTCGTGTTTCGCTTCATGTACGGGCTGCGTACGGTAATACCCTTTGCAATTGGCATGAGCACAGTCCCGACAAGGGAATTTATATTCCTCAACATCATAGGGGCATTGGTTTGGGCACTAGTGGTGGGGACTGGAGGCTATCTGTTTGGCGATGCCCTGGAGATCATTATTGGGAACATCAAACACTATGAACGAGAGGTGTTAGGCGCAATGCCTCTACGGGGACACTGATCTGGATCATATATTTCTACCGCCGCAGAATGCGCAGATCTTATTCCGCCTGAACATGTTCTGAGCAGGGGACCTAGTTTTCCAGCACCCACAATTGTCCAAACCTATATTCAATAATTTCGTTTTTGAGGATCTTCGGTTTTGACCAAAACCATTCTCTTTTCTCATCATACATCAAAAGGGGTCGAGGATGAACCAAATCCCAAAGGTATTTTGGAGTGTTTCCGCCAGTGAACTGCTTAATCAGCTTCAAACCACACCTCAAGGTCTATCGAACGATGAAGCGATAAATCGACTCACTCGTTACGGACCGAATCTTCTCAAGCCGAAGAAACGAACGGATGCTCTTGTGCTGCTGCTGGCTCAATTCAGGAGTCCAATTACCCTAATACTTCTTTTTGCAGCGGGATTGTCACTCTTTCTCCATGACCCTGTCGACGCCCTCATTATCCTGGCGATTGTCTTCTTAAGCGGTCTTCTCGGATTCTGGCAGGAGCGAGGTGCGGCAAATGCTATCGAGAAGTTACTCGCCATTGTGCAAATAAAGGCAGTGGTGCTGCGTGACGGAAGCCCAAAAGAGATTCACGTTGAGGAGATCGTGCCCGGAGACGTGTTTGTCTTCTCTGCGGGAGGGAACATCCCTGGAGACTGTTTGATCCTGGAATCCAAGGATCTTTTCGTCGATGAATCGGCCTTAACGGGTGAAACATACCCGGCAGAAAAGGAGGTTGGGATTCTATCCCCAGAAACACCCCTCAGTCAGCGCACCAATGCTCTTTTTATGGGAACCCATGTGGTGAGCGGCACCGCGAAAGCAGTGGTTGTGCATACTGGTACGGAGACAGAATTTGGCAAGGTTTCCGAACGGCTGAAGTTAAGGCCGGCAGAGACGGAATTTGAACGGGGTGTCAGGCGTTTCGGGTATTTCCTCATGGAGATTACGTTGATGTTGGTGATCGCCATCTTTGCCATCAATGTCTATCTGGCACGGCCGATCCTGGACTCCTTGCTCTTCTCCTTGGCACTGGCCGTGGGGCTCACCCCGCAATTGCTCCCGGCGATTATCAGCATCAACCTTGCCCATGGCGCCAAACGCATGGCACGCGAGAAGGTGATTGTCAAACGGCTCGCTTCTATTGAAAACTTCGGCAGCATGAATGTGCTGTGTTCGGATAAAACCGGGACTCTGACCGAAGGGGTGGTGCAATTACAGGCCGCCTTTGATGTTCATGGCAATGAAAGCGAAAAAGTCCTCTTCTATGCCTATCTTAATTCCTTTTTTGAGACGGGGTTTGCAAGCCCTATTGATGAGGCGATCCGGACGCATCGTCAATTCGACCTATCCGGCTACCGTAAATTCGACGAGGTGCCGTATGATTTTGTTCGTAAGCGTCTGAGCATCGTGGTCTCGAAAGATGACACCCATCTGATG